>URYF01000006.1 GCA_900551965.1 uncultured bacterium | reverse complement strand
TCAGGCGGTGTTTATAACGACGGTTTGATTGGTAACGGTATATTCTCAACTGAGGGAGATATTGTTTTATCAGGTAATAACTCTAATTTCACTGGACGTACAAATATTGAAGACGGAATTTTAAGTTATACAAAATCTGCTGATAATTCGTTTATGCAAGGTGTTGTAAATATAGCTGAAAACGGCACCCTTGAGTATTCTACAGCCAATGCATCAGAAGAAGTTATAACAAATCTTGTTGGCAGCGGAATTTTTGTTAAAGAATTATCAGGTACTGTTAATATCCAAAATACAAATTCTGCAGATGAATATTTTACCGGGATAATGAATGTTAACGGCGGAACGTTAAACGTTAAAGCTGCGGATCAATTGAATACCGGTAAATTTAACTTCGGAGCAGTTGTTAATAATGATGCAAACTTGATTTATACAGCAGGATTAGGTGATAACTATATTATTGATTCTTCTTCATCTATTAAATTTGCAAATACAGCAGGAAATGCAGGTATAAATTTTGTAAACGGTACATACGATTTAATTTCAGATGTGAATGGTGCTGCCGGTAACAATATCGGATTTGATTCTGCAAAAATTAATATTAATGGAACAAATTACGCGGGTAATTATTCTGTAAATAATTCAAATTTAAATCTTGCAGATGGCAGTATTTCATCTGTAGTGTTTAATCAATTGTCTACAACCGGGACTAATAATTTAGATATTGATTTTAGTTTTAACGGTGCAGGCAGTATAGATATGCTTACCTCTAATGTAGATAAAAACGGCCAGGTTGTACTGAATAATATTAATGCAATCAATATAAATGAAGATAAAGGTTTTTTAAGCGGAACTTATACTGTACTTGATAATCTAACATTTATTAATGATTATAACGAAGAAATAAGTTCTAATATTTATAAATATATTGTAGATGCTCAAGCCGGCGGAACAGATTTAACATTTACGGCTGCAGGTTATGTTGGTAATACTTTATATACATTAAATCACCTTGTCACAGAAGAAAGAACATTCAAGCTTGCAGGCAGCAACGAATATTATATCGGTCAAAATTTAGAATCAACTTTGACCGGAACTCTAAATATTTTAGGCAGAACTAATAACCGTGCTGATACAATAATTGCAAAAGCTGATGCAGATTCTAGCGGCTTATCAATGTTTGAATTGACTAATCCGAATACTGTATTAAATATCAAAGATATTACAATTAAAGATGCATATACCGCAGCTTCTGGTGCTGTTATCTATGCAGATGCTGCTGATACTTTTGTAAATATTGAAAATACTACGTTTGATAATAATATGTCTGAAGGAAAAGGCGGTGTCGTTTATAATGGTGCAGGTACTACTGCAAAAATCGTTAACTCAACGTTTTCAAATAATGTGGCTGTGGATGGCGCAGCTATTTATAACCTTGGAAAACTTGAATTATCAGATGTGGTATTTAAAGATAACTTAGGGGATTCCTATATCTATAATGCAACCGGCGGTTTAATTGATCTTAACTCAACTAAAGATTATGAAATCAATAACGGTTATGAAATATTTATAACAAACAATGGAACTCTGAATATCTTTGATAATGGTTACAAGGTATCGATTTATGATCCGATTGCATCATCTGCATCTAGTAAAGGGACAATAAATACTGACACAACTTTGAATTTATTAGGTTCTGTTTCTGAGCAGGTAATTAATGTAAACGGACTTGAAACTGCAATAAAAATTTCTGATCCTGATATGGCTGATTATATCGAGTTCAGTGAAAATACTTTAAATATAGCTGGCGGTGCTGCTTTCTCTGATTATGACAGAAATATTACCGGAGGTGTTATAAATAATAGCGGAATATTTAATATCTATAATGACAACGATATTACTATTTCTTCGGATATTAAAGGTTCCGGAGTGTTCAATAAAACTGTTAATAACGGTAAATTGACCCTTTCAGGGATTAATAATCGTGAGTTTAATGGAACCTTCAATATTGAAAAAGGTATTGTTGAATTTATCAAAACAAATAATAACAGCTTCTTTGACAAAACAGCTAATATAAATGTTGAAGGCACAGAAGCAGAATTTGATTATACAACAAATGAAACTGAAGTTGATTTGAATTCTGACTTTAGTAAGATAAATCTTACAAATGGCGGAAAAGTTCAAATTAGCGGAAATGGTGCCGGTAATAGTAAAATTACCCTAAATAGCGGCTGGGTGAATTCCGATGCAAGTACTAACAATTTGGTGTTTAATCGTGCTGATTATATTGTAAATACAACGTTTGAAAAAACAACAGGCAATCTTGATGATAATATAATATTTAGTAATTCAAATGTTAAAGCAGGCACAGGTTTGTATGATAGTGTAAATAATCAGTATGATTTCGGGGATAACGTTTATACTTTAGATAATTCTGTTTTAGATTTGTCAGATGGTATCACAGCAGGAGATGTCTATCATTTTGATACTCTTAACATGAGTAATGATTCTAAAATCACTCTTGATGTAAATCTATATCTTGATGATGCAAATGACCCTTATGCTGACACTATTTTTGCAAACCAAGGTTCAGGAATTGCTAATATCACAAAATTATATATTACTGATGATAATGGTAAATTTAAAACTAATGATGCCGGGGTTCAGACAAAAGGGCCTATTTTGGTATTTGATGGAGGCAATGATTTACAAGTTGCAGTCAGAAATGATATCCAAATTCTAAGCTGGGCAACAAACGTTTATAAATATGGTATAAAATCTGCTCAAACCAACAGAGAAGCTGATAGTATCGAGGTATTGCCTAACGGACCTTCAAGTACAGATACATTAAGAGATTTGAACTGGTATGATGGTAACAGAGGGTTTAGTTTTATTGTTGTAGATGATAATGCTGAAACTAACAGATATAATATATTTAGAGATCTTGATACCACAGCAGACGGTAATTTTACAGTTGTCGGAAATGTTTTTGAAGGTGAAAAGAGTATCCTGGACGGTACCTTAACTGATTTGTATATCTCAAAAGATGAAATTGATTCTGATACAAGATTGAGAAAAGAAGGCGATGTTTGGTATTATTACGAAGCAGATGAAAGCAGCAGAACAGCACTTGTTGAAGGTGAAAATATAATACTGGATACAGAAGGCAATGCGACAATAAAAGTAAGTGCTTTTACTCTTAATGGTGATACTCAGGGATCTATGTTTGAACTTGTAAATAATACAAGCTTTGAAATGTCTGATGTTTCTGTCGAAAATGCAAAAAGATATTTGACAGATACCATAAAAAATGGCTCCGCAATTTATGCAAGTAATTCTGAAGCTACAGTAAAATTAAATAATGTTGATTTTAAAAATAATGAAGTTGAAGCTGGTAATGGCGGAGCTATTGCAAATATAAACAGTAAAACCTTTATTTTAAATAATTCTGTATTGAGCGGAAACAAATCTTCAGGAGATGGCGGTGCGTTTTATAACACGTCAAATGGCGAAACCGTATTATCTAATATTCAAGCTGAGAATAATACCTCAACAGGATTTGGCGGGGCTATATATACATCTGCTGATATGACAATAACCAACGGGGTTTTTGCAAATAACAAAGATAGCAGCGGAGCAAATGATATTTATATTGATAATTCTAAGCTTACCTTAATTTCAACAGAGGGCAATATTAGTTCTATCGGTAGTGGTATTACCGGTATAAAAGGGGCATCTGTTGTTAAGGACGGTGCCGGGGATTTAAATATATCCGGCAACAACAGCGGTTTTGAAGGTCAATTTGATATAATTAACGGAAATGTTAATTACAAAAAGTCTACAGTTAATGACTCATTTATTTCCGGATATCTTACAATTGCAGAAAATGCTATTCTGTCAATGGATGTTTCAGACGGCTTGAGTGATAGTGTCTATGAAATAAGCGGATTTATGAAAGACGGAATCAGAACAAGCGGAACCTTTGTAAAATCAGGTAAAGGTACTGTGAACCTGTTTGGTGAAAACTCAAGATTTGGTGGTCAAACTCAAATTACTGAAGGCTCTTTGGTTTATAATGCTGAAAATGACTCTGACAGATATTTTGGTGGTTCTACCGTAATTAGTCAGGATGCTGATTTAACATTAAATATTTCAGATGTTGAAGGTCAGACACTTGGTAATATTTCAAGCAAAAATTCTGGTGATGGTTCAATAATTAAAAACGGACTTGGAAACATTACATTAAATGGTGATAATTCAGGGTTTAGCGGTACAACAACTATTGATGAGGGTACGATAACTTATGCAGTTAAAGATGCTACTGATAAATATTTTGGCGGAAATACTGTTATAAACCCTAACGGAACTTTGAAAGTAAGTGTTCCGAAAAACGATACTCAAGGTATTGCTGTAACTAATCAAACAATAGGTAATATCTCAGGTTATGGTAATTTCATTGTAGACAATAATGATGGCAGAATCCAATTAATAAATGACAATAGTAATTTTGACGGCTATACAATTATTGAAAGCGGAGTTCTTGCTTATACTTCTGGCAATGGTTCTTATGTAAACGGAAGAACAGAAATTCGAGAAGATGGTACGTTAGAATATACCGTAAATTCCGGCTCTGATAATTTAAATAACTTTATCGGAAAAGGTACACTTGATAAGCTTGGTGCAGGTACACTTAATCTTACCGGTGATAATTCAGCTTTCGAAGGTATTGTTAATATCACAAAAGGGATTTTGGCATACACAAGCAGTGCCGATAATAAATTTATTAATGCTAAAGAATATAATATCAATGGTGATTTAAAGCTTTCCAATGTTGATACTGATTTGATATCAATACAAAATGTTTCAGGCAGCGGAAATATTAATAAATTAAATAACGGTAATTTGGCACTATATGCTAAGAATGAAAACTTCACCGGAAATTTGAATATTCATCAGGGTGCAGTTTTGTTTGAAAAAACACAGGATACTTCTTATATTAAAGGTAATACTGTAATTTCAACTGACGGTTCGCTGAACTATACAACAACAATAGATGATATATTGGAAAATGTTTCAGGCAGCGGAACTTTAAATAAGAACGGAGCAGCTAAGCTTACCTTTAATGCAGCAGATAATGCCGGATTTAATGGTACTGCTGTGGTTAATGATGGTTTATTAGAAACAATTGGTGCCAATACTGGCGCTTTAGATTTCAATACAAAGATCAATAGTGGTAAATTCAATTATACAGCAGCTGATGGCGCCTCACTTGCAATTGGCGGAAGCGGAACTCCAAAAGTTGCATTTGGTCAGGCAGGTCAAAATGCAATTGCTCAGTTTAATAACGGAATATATACTATTGCCGGTGATATTTTAAATATTACAGGTAACAATGTGGTATTTGATAATTCTACTATTAAACTTTCTCAAGATACCTATTCAAACGGTAATTATACAATTCAAAATTCGATAATTGATTTAGCTAACGGCTTAACCGAAACAAAAACTTTCGGGAATCTTACAACCGATAATGCACATTTGAAAATGGATGTTGATTTAACACTTCCGAATGCTAAATCAGATCAATTGATTGCAAATTCAGGCAGCGGAACTTTACAAATCGTGTTAACAGATATCAAAGTTCTTGATAAAACAGATAACGGTTTAAACCAGCCTAATCCATATATAATCAAAGTTTTGGGCGGTGGTTTAACATTTGATGAGGACAAATCACTTGGTGCCTGGTCAACGGATGTTTATGAATACGACGTTCAAACAAAAGGACAAAACCTTACTCTAACAGCGATTAAAGCCGCAACAAATAAATCATTAAAAGCAATGAATGATATAGTCGGTACACGTGGTTTCCAATTTACAAGTAATGACGGCAACCCTTATAAAATAGCTGAAAGTCTTGGAACAACACAAAACGGCATCTTTACTGTAAATGGTGTGGATAACGGTTCTACAGTAATTTCCGGCGAGGATTCAAAATCATTATTTGAAGTTACTCAAAAAACAGACCTTACAGTTAATAATCTTACAATAACAGATGCCAAAGGTTCTAACGGTTCGGCATTGATTGCGAATAATAGCAATGCTAATGTTAACTTAAACAATGTTAGTGTTACTTCAAGTTCTTCAACCGGTAACGGCGGTGCCGTTAACAATACCAATTCAAATTCATTTATAGTTAATGGCGGAGCTATGAGTAATAACGTTTCAGGAGGCAAAGGCGGAGCCGTTTATACTTCAGATAATATGACAATTATTGATACTAACTTTGCAAATAACAAAGATAGTAATGGTGCAAATGATATTTATATTGAAGGCGCTAATGCTGCAGTAAATTATATATCAAATAATAATACAAATATTTCCAGCGGTATTGCGGGTAATGGTTCGTTTAACAAATCAGGAAACGGCACATTAAATCTTTCCGGTAAAAATGACAACTTCTCAGGCAACCTAAATATTGCAGCAGGTAATGTGAACTTCAAACAAAATTCAACTGCAGACAGTTATATTTCCGGGAATACAAATATCAATAAAAATAGTTCATTAACTCTTAATACAAATCTGAATAATATTACAACAGGTGCATTTGGCGGTGCCGGTACAATCAATAAAGATGGGGCTAAAAATGTTCAAATGACCGGTGATAATTCAGGATTTAGCGGTAATTTGAATATTAATTCAGGGAGTGTTTCTGTTGATACCGACAATAATAAATATATAAACGGTACAACAAATATCAATCAAAATGGCCGCTTAGTTGTAAATACAAATAATGGAGTTAGTATTTCAAAAATAAACGGAAACGGAATACTATCAAAAGGCGGTGACGGAGCTCTTGTAATGACCGGTAATAATTCCGGATTTAGTGGAACTCTGGATATTACAAACGGCACCTTTGGTATGGCTGCAGGTTCTTCAATAGGAAATCTTTCAAAAGGTATTTTTGCTGACGGAACTTCAATTAATCTTCAAAATACATCAGTAGTACAAAGACCGGACGGAACTTATACAACTAATCCAAGTCCTGCAAGTCTTGAAAATTTACACTTTAATAATTTAACATTAAATGGTAATACCGCGTTAAATATTGATGTTGATTTGAAAAACTCTTTGGCTGATAAGATTGGTGCAGATACAGTATCAGGCGGCGGCCATTTAGTCTTGGGTCAAAACAGTTTGAATGTTGTAAGTGATTCGCTTCTAAATGATACAAGTGTTCAAATCGCATACGGTGCGCTGGCAAACGGCAGCAACATAATTCTGTCAAATGATGCTAAAGCCGTAATGGGACCTATCCAGAAATATGATGTTACTTATTTAGGCGGAAATCTTGGATTTACAAGACAGGGCGGCACTACTCCGGAGATTGAATCTGTTAACCCTGCAGTTATGGCAAGTTCTGTTGCTACTCAGGTTGGAGGCTTCTTGACCCAATTAGAAACCCTTCATTCAGGGTTCTATCACATGGATAGATATACAAAATACGCTCATAGCATGAGATTATCTGCAGAATATCCAAATACTTATGCAGTAAATGATAATGCGCAATTCAGAAGATCCGAACTACCGTTGACATCAAACGCAATGTGGGTAAAACCTTATACTTCATTTGAAAAAGTTCAATTAAGAGGCGGAGTTGATGTATCAAATGTTACATATGGTACATTGTATGGTGGTGATTCTGATTTATATGATTTGGGCAATGGTTATAAAGGGATAATCTCCGCATTTGTTGGCTATAACGGTTCACACCAATCATATAACGGAATAAGTATGAATCAGCAAGGCGGTACTTTAGGGGTAACCGGAACGTTATATAAAGGTAACTTCTTCACCGGTTTAACTGTTTCTACAGGAGCAAGTGCCGGGGAAGCTTATACAAATTACGGCAGAGATCATTTCTCAATGATAACTGCAGGTGTAGCAAGTAAAACCGGTTACAATTGGGAGCTTAAAGAAGGCAGAATGATTGTTCAGCCATCTTTATTCATGGGTTATACATTTGTAAATACTTTTGATTATACAAATGCCGCAGGTGTTAGAGTTAATTCTGATCCATTGAACGCAATCCAAATAGTTCCGGGAATAAAAGTTATCGGAAATCTAAAGAACGGTTGGCAGCCATATGCCGGCGTTGATATGGTATGGAATATCATGGGCAGTACTGACGTAATGGCAAATGATATTAGATTACCTCAATTATCAGTAAAACCTTATGTTCAATACGGTGTCGGTGTTCAAAAATCCTGGGGTGACAGATTTACCGCATTCTTCCAGACAATGCTGAGAAACGGCGGAAGAAACGGGGTTGTTCTATCAGGTGGTATGAGATGGACTCTGGGTAAAGATGTTTCTAAAGAAACCGTAAAAGCTCCGGCTAAAGAAATAAAGGTTTCTAAACCTGTTAAAGCTTCAAAACAAATTGTAAAATCAAATAATAATTCAAAAATAAAAACTATTTTGACAGGTGATAATGATCAGTATATATATACGATACAGATTAAACCTGATAATCGTAAAAAAACAATTCTTAGATCGTTATCAATGAAAAAATAAGCTAAAAAAGAGAGTTTCAAAGCTCTCTTTTTTATTATCTTATTTTTTCTATCAGGCAGTTAACTTACGTAAAACTTATTTTTGTTACGAATTTAGACAGTACCTTGCATAGACATAGCTTTTGCAAGTCGTTCAAATGCTGCTATATTAGCGCCTGCTACGTAGTTGCCGCTGTGTCCGTATTTTTCAGCTGCGGTATTACAGGAGTTAAAAATATTTATCATAATTTGTTCAAGTTTTGATTCAACTTCTTCAAATGTATAATAAAATCTCATACTGTTCTGTGACATTTCAATAGCCGAAGTCGCAACTCCGCCTGCATTTGCCGCTTTTGCAGGGGCAACAAGAACACCTTTTTCAAGGAAGAAATCCGTAGCTTCTTGGGTTAGTGGCATATTCGCGCCTTCTCCGACAGCCAGAACTCCGTTTTGAACAAGGATTTTTGCAGAATGCAGTGTTAATTCGTTTTGGGTTGCGCAAGGCAGTGCAATATCAGTTTTGATTGTCCAAACAGGTGAATTTTCTCCTGTTTTTTCAATATATTCAGCTTGCGGGTGAACCTCTAAATATTCTTTAATTCTTCCGCGGCGGACTTCTTTGATTTGCTTGATTAAATCTAAATCAATACCGTTTTTATCATAAATACAACCGTTAGAGTCACTCATTGCAACAACTTTAGCGCCGTGATCCACAGCTTTTTCACAAGCATAAATAGCAACGTTTCCGGAGCCGGAAATAGTTACAGTTTTATCTTTCAGGCTGTTATTGTTAGCTTTAAGCATTTCCCTCATAAAATAAATAAGTCCGTATCCGGTGGCTTCTGTTCTGGCTAAAGACCCGCCGTAGCTGATGTCTTTACCTGTTAAAACTCCGCCTTCGTAAGAATTTCTAATTCTTCTATATTGACCAAATAGGTAGCCTATTTCTCTTCCGCCAACACCGATATCGCCTGCGGGAACGTCAACATTATGACCGATATGACGATATAATTCTGTCATAAAACTTTGGCAAAACAGCATAATTTCGTTATCGGATTTGCCTTTTGGATCAAAGTCACTGCCGCCTTTGGCTCCGCCTATAGGTAATCCTGTAAGTGCGTTTTTAAAGATTTGTTCAAATCCTAAAAATTTCATAATACTTTGGTTTACACTCGGGTGAAATCTTAATCCGCCCTTATATGGCCCAATAAGAGAGCTAAATTGTACACGGTAACCGCGGTTTACAATTACTTGACCGTTATCATTTACCCAAGGTACTCTGAATGATATTGTACGTTCAGGTTCAATCATTCTTTCCAATAATGCTATTTTTTCGTATTCGCGGTGTGTTTCAACAACCGGTTCAATAGTTGAGAGAACTTCTCTTACTGCTTGTAGAAATTCCGGTTCGTTCATATTAAGCTGTTCAGTGCTTTTTAGAACTTTTTCAATATATTCGTTCACTTTAAAAAATCCTTTTATTCCTGCTATCTATTTTTATATAACGATAACAATGTAATTTCAAGTAGATATAAAATATTTTAAATCTATCGGTTAGGCTATCTTTTTTTATTTAAATTTTTTATGTATTCTGCGGCTGAAATCTTTTCCGGTTTTGTACCTAAATATTTGGGAAGATTATTTCGAATTTCTGCAAAATATGAGTGAGTCCTCATCAGCTCAATAAGCTTGTCAAAATGTTTGCCGGTTAATAGTTCTATGGTTTCTTTGTTTCGTCCTTTTTTTCGATTAATAAATATGAAATCATCTTTATGTTTTTCAACAGCAAGCTTTAGGGCATCAATTTCCTTGGCTGAGCCTTTGAAGATTTTGTATCCTTGAAATGAATAATTATATGCGGGGTGTATGTTTTTAATTTCCATAATGCCTCCTGAACATATAAGTACCGTAAATATAGTTTTTTGCCAAGGTCTTTAAATTAAATTTAAAAATGGTAAAACGCGGCTTATAGAAATAATTGGGATAATAATGCCGCAGTTGTAGGCGAAGAATAAATGGTCGGGATGACAGGATTTGAACCTGCGACCCCCTCGTCCCGAACGAGGTGCGCTACCAAGCTGCGCTACATCCCGAGAGAAAATCGTGCTATTGAGTTATAACACGATTCTCTTTACACTATTTATTATATATCAAACAATTTATTTAGAACATTCACATAATATTTTTTTTATTTCTGTCCGTTTTAGTTTATTGGTTGAAGTTCTTGGCAGAGTTTCTGTTCTGACAATGATTTTTATCGGACGTTTATAAGAAGCCAATTGTTTTGATAATTCTTTAACTTCGTTTATAACCGCTGTTTCCAGGTTATTTATTTCGGAGAATTTCATAGCATAGTCTTTTGTCGGTACAATTACAGCAACGATTTCTTCACATCCGTCTTTTTCTCCAAAACTTCTTTTCATACCGGAAACACAAACTTCTGCAAAGTTTATACTTTTTTCCAGTACTGATTCAATTTCTTCAGGGAATACTTTTTTACCGCCTGATAAAACTATCATATTTTTGATTCTACCTGTAATATATATAAGTTTTGTTTTTGCATCAATTCGGGCAATGTCTCCTGTGTGAAGCCAGCCGTCTTCTGAAATTACTTCGCCGGTCAGATCTTCGCGGTTGTAGTAGCCTTTCATAACGGACGGTCCTTTGAGCAATAATTCGCCTGTTGCTTCATCTATTTTAGCTTCGAATGAGTCAAGGGCGGGACCTACTGATTTGATATCTTGATATTTTCCTCTGTTAACCGCGACAACAGGACTGGTCTCAGATAGTCCGTAACCTTGGAAAACTCTGATTCCCAACCTTTCAAAAAATTCTCCGACATTTGTATCTAGTGCCGCGCCGCCTGATATACAGCCGAAAAATTCTCCGCCGAATTTTTTATGAATTTGTTTAAATAAACATTTTTTTAAGTTTATTGGTAAGAATTTTGCGATTGCGTAATTTAATTTAAATAAGAATTGAATTATTGGAGATTTTTTATTTATTTCTGATTCTATAGAACTTTTTAAAAGTTTTAAAAACGCCGGTACTGTTACCATAAATCTAATTTTTTTCTCGCACATCACATCTAAAATATCTTTTGGCTTGAGGCTTTGTGGATAATATATTGAGTGCCCGTGATGAAGGAACGTGAAAAATCCTACAGTCAATTCAAACAAATGATTCATAGGGAGTATTGATAGGATTCTAATGTCTCCTGACGGTAAAATCTGCTCAAGTGCGATATGTAAATCATGCATTTGCGCAAGCATATTTTTGAAAGTGATTTCTACCCCTTTAGGATTTCCGGTTGTTCCTGAGGTATAGATAATAAATGCCGATGCGCTAAGGGGTCTTCTTCTCCACTGTGCACTGTAGTTTTCAGGAATTGAGTATAGACTTGGTGTTTTTAAATCTTCGTAAACAGACGGATCCATAAGGATTATATGCTTCAGGGAAGGTATTCTTAGTTTAAGTTCTTTTGCTTTTTCAATGTTGGCGCTTGAGACCAAAATAACTGTAGGTTCACAGCTTGAAAGTATTGAATCAAGTTCATATATTGTTAATTTATTATCCAGCGGAACGGTTGTTAAACCGGCAAGAACTGCGCCAAATACACAAGCTCCGTATTCAGGTTTTGATTCGGATAATATTGCCAATTTTTCGCCTTTTGGTATTTGCAGATCATTGATTAAATAGCTGGCAAGCCTTCTTGATAACAGCCCTAAACCTTTATATGTAAATTCATTCCAGCCCCATTTTGACTTTATTCCAAGAGCGGTTTTTTCATTGTTTTTTATAGTAATTTCTTCCAAAAGTGAAAACACATTTTTGTATTTCATATCTTAACTCCTACCCCAATAATATACTCCAATTTTACTAAAAATTCCAAGTTCTGTAAATAGTTAAATTGAACTATGCAATTAATAAATTATCGTAATAAAAGTATAACAAAATTTTTTATTTTTTGATTTTATATTACAATAAATAAAGCATGCCGTTTGGGATTAAGTGAAATATTAAAAAGGATTCATTAGGATGTTTATTAATTCAGTAACTCCGAAAATTTCAAATAATTTATCTTTTCAGCGGAAATTGAGGCCTGAGGAAGAACAAGATTACAGATCCAATGTATTGCAAACTGCATTTGATTATCTTGGGACAAAAGAAATCGCAATGATAATCCATGGTACAAGTTTCCCACAGGAAGGGGAGGATTTCGGAGTGGGCTCGCCTTATGGCTCAGCTGCAGCTGAGTTGATTAAATTTGAAAAACTTCATGGGTTTAATTCAAATCAGTTAGGTCCTATTGGGGTAATTAGAGATGCCCAGCATATTTCTCCGTATAAATCAACTATCTCTGCTCGTAACTATCTTTTTATAGATTTTAAACAGCTAACAAAGGATAGATACGCAAATATCCTTTCTGATAACGATATTGACCTTGCTTTTAATAATGTGCAGGATTATGATGAGAATTATGCTTATTCTGAGTTTCCCGATGCGTTTGCAAATTATGAATATTGTATAAAAACTGCTAATAAAAATTTTAAAGAAAAGCTTGCGCAGAATAATCCTGTGGCATTAAGATTGAATAATGAATACGAAGCTTTTAAACGCCAGAAAGGTAATCTTGTTTATAAGGAAGCCTTATATGATGTTTTGGCAAAAATGTACGGAACTCCTGATTTTAACCTTTGGAGTGATTTGGATAAAAATCTTGTAAATCGTATTCAAGCCCATGATCCTGCTGCTATCAGCCGCTATAAAAAAATTGTTTCCCGCTCAAAAGATGATTATGATTCGTTTGTTTTCGGTCAGTTTATATTAAACAAACAAATAAAGGAAAATACTCGTTTAAGATCCGGTGAGAATTTTAAATATATAAGTGATTTGCTTGTTGGGTTCGGTCAATCTGACGAGTGGGCGCATCAGAATTTGTTCTTAAAGGATTATAGAATGGGCTGTCCTCATGGCGGGAAAAACGGGCCGCAGTTGTGGGATATTCCGGTATTGGATCCTAATAAGTTCTTCAATGCTGACGGAACTCTTGGTGAAGCCGGGTTGTACTTGAAAAAGAAACTTGAATCTGCTATTGAAGATTTTGATAATATAAGGATTGATCATGCTCTGGGGCTTATTGATCCATATATTTATGACAGGCACACTGTTGAGGTGACTGATGGTAATATTAATTTGAGCAAATTTCGCGGGAATAATGTTTCAAATATGCCTGAAGTTGACCCAAACGGCAGCTATAAGCAAATTTTGAATAAAATTATAATCCCTACATTGGAGGAGCACGGAATTTCAAAAAATTCACCTGTATGGGAGGACTTATGTACGGATACTCCGGTGTTTAATAAGGTTTACCATGAAGATAATCATCTCCCGGGGATTACTCAGCTTGAATGGCTGCGTGCTGAAAACTCCCAAGATCCTGATGATTGGGGGCTTGTTGGCTCTCACGATTCTGATCCTGCACATAGAATGATAAAAAAAGATTGGATTCGTTCTCACTATGCCTGGAATATATTCTACCTTGCCGGATTTTTGAACTCTAATCCGCAGCGTTCGGAGTATCGAGATTCATATTGTAAAGTTATTGATAATGATGATAAAGCGCGTGTAAAAGCGAAATTTGCAGAGTTGTTCTTGACCTGTAAAAAAATCCAAATATCTTTTGCTGACTTTTTGGGGATAGATAAAACTTACAATAAAGGCGGAGAAGAAAACGATACCAATTGGAAACTTAGAATTGGCAAAGATTATGAGGATAAGTATTACCAAAATCTTTCAAGTGATAATCCAACCGCGATTAATATGCCTGAGATTTTAAAATTGGCTGTACAAGCAAAAGCGGATATGAATGCTGTGCATAAAGCGCAAACTTTGGGAATGGATATTTCTGAGATTTCTGCCGAAAACAGTGAGCAGGTAAATAACCTGTTGGCGAAATTGGATAAGTATGAAAAGATTTTAAAAATGCCCGAAGAATAAAGGTTTAAAAAAGTGCACTATTCCGAACTTGTTTCGGAATCTAAAAACAGACCCTGAAACAAGTTCAGGGTGACAGAGAGAAAAAAAGTAAAACAACCCACAAGTCTTGAGGCAACTGGTGGCATAGTACCCCGTCCGACCAGGACCCCTCACCCCAGCCCTCTTCCAAAAGGAGGGGGAAGAAAATCAAAATAATCCAAGGTTTAAGGTAACTGGTGGCAAAGTACCCCGTCCGGTGAGGACTGTCATTCTGAGCGAAGCGAAGAATCTCAAAATCTAAGAAAAATAATGAGATCCTTCGGCTAAAGCCTCAGGATGACTTAATTAAAAAGTGTTTAACCTTGCGATTGCTACGCTTACCTTCGCAATGACATAATAAATCCTAGTGCTCAAATTTCAAACATTTATAAAGATGCAAAATTGTTTTTTCATTTTCAAGTGAATTTATAATCTCTGTTTTCATTGTTTCTATCGGGATATCATTAAAAACAAATAATTCGTATATCTCAACCTGTAATGCTGCGGCAATAGATGTCAAGTTTTCAGCAGTGGGATAATTATTCCCGTTTTCTATTCTGCTAATGTTTTTGGGGTCAATTCCGACAAGTTCTGCAAGCTGCTCCTGTGTAATTTTTCTATCTTTTCGTAGTTTTTGAATACGTTGTCCAAGATCTTGCTTTAATGTCATATAAATATCCCCTTTTATTTAATTTAACTAATAAAGTAGGTTTTATAACCATCTGTTATGTATAATTTTGGTATAATTGGACGTTGTAGATTGACAAAAATCTATTCATAAGATATAATTATAATATATTTCAATTTTATAAATAGAGTTTTGAATCTAATTCTATTTACAATGGAAGTTATATGTTATGAAAAGAAAGGATTTATCGGTATGACAAAAAGATTCGGTTTTACTTTGGGTGCTACGCACGTAGACATGTTACAAACAAAACGTTCCGGCTTCACATTAGCTGAAGTTCTTATTACCTTAGGAATTATTGGTGTAGTTGCAGCAATGACAATTCCAACACTGATTGCAAACACAAACGGAGCAAAATTCCGTTCACAATTTAAAAAATCAATTTCAACATTAAACCAGGCAGGTTTGATGTCACAAGCTCAATATGACTTTGACTATGCGGGTGCTTCTGCTTGTGCTGGTTCTACAAGTGCTGTAGCTACAGCAGAAAGACCTGATACTGTAATGACATTCTGTTCAATTTTTAATGGTACATTAACAGGTCAAACATACTTAGGTCCGGTAAGCGGGATTAGACGTGCAGGTACTAATGCTCAGGGTGTTTCTACAGCTGATACTGCATATACTATCCAAAATGCCGGTGATGCTCAGGGAGCTCCAAAACCAATCCTTGACACTTATCCAAATTATTTAGCATATTCTTTAGCTGATGGTTCCATTATTGCTTTCAATAATGCTGTTAAGACTCCGGCTTGTGAATTGGCTATAGGTCAAACTATGAACAGAGCATGGATAAACTCACATCAACAATGTTTAGGGTTTATCGACGTAAATGGTACAACATTACCTAACAAACAGGTAACTTGTTCTGCTGTCCCTGTTGCTACTGCCGGAAATCAAGTTGGTGCAGTTGACAAAGCTTCTACTTTAGTTGAATCTCCATGTATAGTTAAAAACGATGCTAAACACATGACAGATGTATTCCCGATTGTATTCCACGATGCAACAGTAGAACCGGCTTCAGATGCTGCAAAATACGTTTTGACATCATCTAAATAATAACAATCTTAAAATGTCAGGTGATACCGAATCACTTGATACGCTTTACATTATTGGAGCGCTGAATTCACCTTCAGCGCTCCTTTTCCTATAATGGTCTGTCATTCTGAGGTGCTCGCCGCACGGGGTAATCTCCCTCACCCCAGCCCTCTCCCAAAAGGAGAGGGTGAAAGCAAAAATAACTCAAGTCTCGAAGCAATTGGTGGCGTGGTGCCCTGTGCGGCTGAGCACCGTCATTCTGAGCGAAGCGAAGAATCTAAAAATTGATAAAAAGTAACGAGATCCTTCGGCTAAAGCCTCAGGATGACTTGAAAAAGTGCTCAACCTTGCGATTGCCACGCTTGCTATCGCAATGACAGGAGTAAATGAGGTGTTCGCAGCCTGGTGCGTTATTCATATCTTAGGGCATCTATCGGGTTTAATAATGAGGCTTTGTATGCCGGATAGTAGCCAAATCCAACTCCGATTGCTGCTGAAAACCCAAGTGATAACAATATCGATGAGGCTGTTATTGCAATATTCATTCCTGCCGCGGCATGCATTATGTGTGCCCCTGCAATTCCTATTATTACACCGATAAGTCCGCCTGACATTGACAACAAAAACGATTCTATTAAAAATTGAATTCTGATATCTGATGCTTTAGCGCCAATTGCCATACGAATCCCGATTTCTTTTGTTCTTTCTGTTACGGATACAAGCATTATATTCATAATCCCGATACCGCCGACGATCAATGATACTCCTGCAATTGCTCCCAAGAGCAGTGACATTGTTTTGGTTGTAGATTTTATTGTTTCCTGCATTTGGGCAAGGTTTCTTATTTCAAAATCATTTTCCTGATTTTTTCCTATATTATGTCTGTTTTGTAAAAGTTCGGTGATATCTTCCTGGGCAAGATTTATAACCTCGTCATTTTGAGCTTTCACTGCAATCATGTTGACTGTTCCCGGAAAATCTGTACCAAAAACTTTTCTCTGGGCGGTTGTTATTGGAATGAATACCAAATCATCTTGATCCTGCCCGTTTCCGCTTGCACCTTTTGTTTTCAAAAGTCCAACGACTTTAAACGGAACATTTCCGATTCTTATTGTTTTACCTATTGGATCAACATCTCCAAACAGTTCTGTTGATACGGTTTGTCCGATTATTGCTACTTTTGTACTGTTTTTGTTGTCTTCCGGTAAAAACCCTCTGCCAGAGTCTAGCTCATAGTTCCTTATTAAAAAATAAGGCATTGTCGTTCCGCCAACTGTTGTTGACCAGTTGCTATTACCGTAAGTTATTTGTTTGCTTTCTGCCGAATATGGTGCGACCGCTAAAATTCCGCGGCACTTGGCTTCTATTGCTTGTGCATCTTTAAGGGTTAATGTCGGGCGGGTTCCTGATCCCATTCTTACTCCGCCTGATTTGGCAGAGGCTGAGCGCACCATAAGCAGGTTGCTGCCCATCGATTCCATATCTTTGGCAATCTTTTTACTTGCGCCTGAACCTACTGCAAGCATTATAATTACTGCGCTTACCCCGATAATTATACCAAGACTTGTTAGGATTGAACGCATTTTGTTTATTTTTAGTGACACTGTTGCCATTTTTAATATTGATTTGAAATCCAGCATTATTATATCCTCTTTCACTACCCTCTCAACCTAAAGGTAAACAGAATTTCAAAAACTCGTTTCTCGTTTGAAATTTTGGTCCCGTAAGAGGCGAGGGTGAAGAATTATGTTTCTCTAGTTCTGTGTTTGATCCATTTTTCTTTTGACTCATCAAGCACAATGTTTCCGTCTTTGAATTTTACAACACGTTTTGTATATTCGGCAATATCGGGTTCATGAGTAACCAAAACAATTGTTTTACCCATTTCTTCATTTAGTCTTACAAAAAATTCCATAACCTCAATACTTGTTTTAGTATCAAGGTTTCCTGTCGGTTCGTCTGCCAAAATCAGCGGAGCATCGTTTACTATTGCCCTTGCAATTGCAACTCTTTGCTGCTGCCCGCCTGACATCTGGTTTGGCATGTGATCTTCCCGGTTTTTCAGCCCTACAATATTAAGCGCCCATTTTGCACGTTCAATGCGTTCTTCTTCCGGTACTCCTTTATAAATCATTGGCAGACATACATTATCCAGAGCTGATGTTCTGGAAATAAGGTTAAATCCCTGAAAAATAAATCCGATTTTCTCACAGCGAACCATAGCAAGTTCATCGTTATCTAAATTCAGCATATCCTGACCGTCAAGAAAATAGCTGCCGGAAGTTGGTTTATCAAGGGTTCCGAGCATATTCATAAATGTAGATTTCCCGGAGCCTGATGTTCCCATAATCGCGCAAAATTCACCTTTTTTGACACCCAAAGATACATCGTTTAGTGCATTAAACGAATCGTCGCCTGTTTGGTAAGTTTTTATTGCGTGTTTTACTTCTATTAAATCCATTGTATATCCTGTATTAAAACATTCCCGGAGGCCCGCCTCGGCGTCTTCCGTTGTTATTTGCTGATACTTTTGATGATTTTCCGCCTGTTGAGCCGATAATAACATTGTCTCCGAGTTTTAAGCGTTGAGAGATGATTTCAACATTTGTATCATCGCTTGCGCCTTCTTTTATATCAATTCTGAGCGGTTTCCCTCTTTCAAGAATCCATATACCTTGGTTTTTATATTTTTGTCCGCTTGTTTCCGGGGTATATTTTAATGCAATACTTGGAGCACACATTACATCTTCACTTCGTTTGGTTATAATTGAAACATTAGCGGTCATTCCCGGTTTTAGCTTTAAGTCTTCATTACTTACACTTACAATTACTGTGTAGGTTACAACGTTAGATGTGGTGGTGGAATCCAGTCTGACCTGAGTTACCTTTCCGTGGAATGTGCTGTCAGGGTAGCCGTCAAGTGTATATTCAACCTCTTGCCCTTCATCAACTTCTCCGATATCTGCTTCTGAGACGTTAACTTCAATCTGCATTTTTGTTAAATCCTGGGCGATTGTGAATAATTCCGGGGCTTGAAAGCTTGCTGCAACCGGCTGCCCCACGTCAATATCTCGTGAAATTATCGTTCCATCAACCGGTGCGATAATTTTTGTATAGCCAAGGTTTGTCATTGCCGTGTTATAGCTTGCTCTTGCCTGTGCAATAGATGCCCGTTGTGCTCCTATTGAGGCTTTTTTTGCTAAATAATCACTTTCAGCCTGATCAAGTTCGCTTCTTGCTATGAAATTTTTTGCATAGAGGTTTTTGTATCGATTATAAGTTTTCTGAGCCATTACCATTTCTGCGTTTAACTTTGCAAGATTAGCTTCGGCATTGTTTATCTGTGCTCGGTTTTGGTCAACTGATGCCTGAAAATTCGCAGGGTCAATCTGTGCAAGCAGCTGCCCTTGTTTTACCTCAGAGTTGTAATCGACATAAATCGCTTTCATCAAACCTGATACTGTTGAACCCACACTGACTGTATTCACAGGATTAATTGTACCTGAGGCTTCTACAACATCTGTGATTGTACATTTTTTAAGCTGTTGGGTTTGATATACTACTTTATTAGCGTTAATTTGGATAATCCCGTAAGCCCCGATTGCCAGGACTGCGGCAAGTGTTATTATATATCGTTTCTTTAAATATTTGGTTTTAATTTGATTAAAATCCATATTATGTTCCTTCCAAGGTTAATGTAACTTCCTGCGGTAAAGCTATGACACTTTCTAAATCCGCTCTGGCTACGTTATATTTATAAATAGTTTCAACATACGAACATTGTGCATTGTTATAATTAACTTTGGCATCCTGTAATTGTATATAATCGCCTAAGCCTACATAGTACCTGCCTTCTGCCAGTTCAAAGTTTTCTAATGTCTGTCGAACTTTTACTGCCAGTAATGGAATCTGCTTTTCAAGTTCAACCATATTAATATATGCGTTTTGTACCTCGAAATAAATATCCTGATTTAATTGGTTTAAAGAATTTTCTGCAATATCAACTTGAAATTTTGCAGCATCGACTTTTGATTTTTGGTTCATAATATTAACTGAAGTTGAAAGGTTAACCCCGACATTAAATGAACTTGTTCTGTTTGTGTCCCTAAAACCATATCCTGCAGAGGCTGATAATGACGGGTAATAATTACGTTTTACATATAATAAATTTTCTTTAACTGCATCCAAAGTTGAATTATATGCTTTTAAATCTGCACGGTTTTTATATGCCATATTTATACATTCTTCAAAAGTGTATGGAAATTCCGAAACTTTGTAATCGGTTAATAACTCTAATTTTTCAACAGAAGAGGTAAGTTTAGCATCTTTAACGCTTACCGGAACTTGGCTTATTTCGGTATCTGTAGGTTTTGTTATTGATGTTAAATCAACAGGCGCCAGATTATCTTTTATATTAAATCCCTCGGTACTTGAGATTGAATAGATTGGAGCTTTAGATAAATACATTGCATTATTTAAGTTAACCAAGGAGTTTTTATAAGAATTTTGGGATTTGATAAGAGATATTTTAGAATCGCTTAAAGTAACTTCGGCATTAACAAGGTCAATTTTTGATTTTATGCCTTCATCAAAATATGCCTTTGTTCTTAAATAGTTTCTCTCATTTATATCAACATAAGATTTGTTAATTGCAACAGTTGCCCTTGCTGCCAAAACTTCAAAATAGCGTTGTTTAACGTTAAATATGGTTTCCCTGACTGTATTGTCAAAATAAAATTTATCAGCAATTAAATAAAATTTCTGCATTTTTATATGAGCATTGGTTCTTCCAAAATTCCATAAAAGCTGGTTTAAAGATGCTTCTACAGAATAAGCATTGGTACTGGTTGTTTTATATTTTGTACTTGTATCATTGTAGCTGTAACCCGTGCCAACTCCTATTGTCGGGAAAAATTCAGATCTTGCGATATTGACGTTAGCTTTAGAAATGCCGTAATTGTATTTTGCGTTTTTAATATTCGGGTTGTTGTTTAAGGCAACTGTAATGCAGTCATTTAAACTAAGCACAGAACCCTGTTCAACTTTGATTTCTTCTAATGCAAAACTTGGGGTTATGCTGAATGCTAATGTAATAATTAATCCTATCGTTATTTTTGCAAATTTATGCACTTTGAATCCTCATTACATATATATAACGATTAAACATTAATTATGTTCATTCTGCACCATACAAAAAGTGGAAAATTTTATATTAAATAGGATTTTTTAATAGTCATCAACGCTGCATTTTGGTACACATAAATCTTCGCATAAAATAAATTTAATTTCTTCTCCTTGTTTTGCGTGATATTTTAGTCCAGGAGTTACAAGTCCTGTGACAAGTCCGATGAAGCACCCTACAGGCACCCCAATTGCCGCAGCTCCAACAGCAATCTTTTGCGGGCTTGGTATAAACGCTAACCCCGCGCCAGCACCCGCGCCTACAACACCTAAACCTACAGTTGAAGCGGCGAGTTTTCCTGCTGTCATCCAGCCGTTTTCAACAAGTGAAAAATCTTTGCTGAACGGCTTTACTTTTACATCAAGCTCAGTTCCGTCAGGCAGTGTAAGTTTGTTTAAAGTAAGATAAACCCTTGCGTTTTTATTAAATTTTTTCTGAGAGTAAATCCCTCTGATTGTTCCGCTGAATTTAGACCCCATTGGTATAATGACTTGTCCGCATTCGGTTACAATATCTTTTGGTACATAAAAATATATACAGTCTCCCTCTTTTGCGCATTCTGATAAAAATTTGCATTCAAAAGCTAATTTAATAACGTTGCCTTTTAATAAAATATAATAATCATCATTTGAATTAACACAATTGCAAGGTGCGTTAGATACAGGATTTGCAAGACAGGATGCAGAACCTGTAGGTTGGCTGCGGCAAGTATTGCAGCCACAGCAGTCTTGTGCTAAAGCAATCCCTGGAATTGTAGAAAGATATAATGCAAAAAATAAGGCAAATAATTTCTTCATACTGAAACTATAAATTAAATATTTTTATAAATAATTGCCAATTTAACCTAAACCGGGTTTCTATAGATTTTAATTTGGATATGAAAGTTTTTAGTATCTTATTTGAGATTAAAAATTTTTAAAGGGGTTGATTTTAAAATTTCAGCATTACATAATAATATTGTTGAAGGTATTTCAACAAAAATTAAATATCGCGGGATGGAGCAGCTTGGTAGCTCGTCGGGCTCATAACCCGAAGGTCGTTGGTTCAAATCCAGCTCCCGCAACCAATTGATATAACTGACTTTTAGAGATTTTCTAGAAGCCAGTTTGTATTTTCACAAGTAGTTTGATTAGTAAAAGGAATGTTTATAAAATGAATAAAGAAAATTCCAAAATATTTGACATATATCATGTCATTATGGAATTATCAAAAACAAATCCTATATTTCACAATGAACAAGGTTTTCAGGTATGGTTTGACAGACATTGCAGGAATTTAATTTTTTTGAACTAATAGGGGTGTGTTTCAAATATATCTTGATTTTTTTAGTCGGAATTTGCTAAAAATAAAATTCCTGAACTGGCAAAAAAGTCCGATTACTGTCCGTCAATGTCTAAAACAAGACAGTGTCTCAAAACCTTAAATGGCGGTAATTTAGACACAGTTCAGGAATTTTGGGACAGTTCAGGAATTTTGGAACAGGACAGTGTTAAAAATTTTTTCAAAATTTTAAATTTAGGTGGAAATTTATTCTAATTTACTCGGAAGTATAAATATATGAAAATTAATAAAAGTCGAGATATTTTTTTCGACTTTTATTTAATTGGTTTTTCATTATTATTAAATTTATTAGAAAGCAAACTTTTAACAATGTCATTAAAATCTTTTTCAACTTTGTTTTTAGGGGTGATAGGTTTTGGAATGTTTTCGATAGCTCTATGTAATTCGGTTTCAAGATTTTCAAAAGTTAAACTTTTGATTGCCTTTGATAATTTATAAATAGCAGTGTCCGCAAAGTTATTATGCTTAGAATCCGAATCGGAATACCTACACAAAGAAATTTCTGGAATTATTTCACTATCTGGTGTCTTTTGTATTCTTGTTCGTAAAGTTACTGAAGCATTAGCTCTATCAAATTCATCCCAATGAACAGCTCAAAAAATTCCCAAACTGGTTGTTCTTTTAAACCTACCTAATAACTACCAAATAATCAAAATATGTGCCTTTTTATAAATTAAATTTTAGGATTACCCAGTTTTTTAATTCTGATAATAATTCTAATTTACTTGAATGAACTAAGTTAGAAAAATTAGTAGAATAAATCATTCCATAATCTCCTGCTTTTTTATAAAATTCATGGAAATTTTATATTTAGTTTCACCCAGCACAATTTCGTTAACTTTTTCAGCACCCAGTCGTTTTAATAAATTGTTTATGGATTTATTTTTTGAATTTGTAGTCAATGTTATTTCTTTTACATTATTTAAATTAGCATTTTCATAAATTCTTCTACCTATATTTTTTAACACTTCAATTCCGGATTTTGTTTTTATATATTCAGGAGCTAATGTGATAAATCCTATATGTGCGGTACAATTTTCAGAATTTACAATCATTGAATACCCTCCTGCAAGTTTATTTTCGTTTTTTACAACCTCAGTAATGCAGTTAGGTTGTCTTGATGCTATTGAAAAAGGCAACAACGACAGATAGCGATCTATTTTTTCTAAAAATTTTGGGGTCTTTTTGTTTGGCTCTAAATTATGCTTTAAAGAATTGTAAAATAAATCCAAAACTTCTTTTATTTCTTCTTTTGATTGAACTCTTTTTATAATAGTCCCCCTAAATGATATTTTATCTTGAGGAATTGCAGATGTTTTTTTTGTGTTGTAAGAACGAGAAAAATTATTAATTTTTGCTGGTGTAAAATTTTTATTGATTATTTTCATAGAACCCTCCATGTATAAGTAAACTTCTGGAAAAATATTTTTGCTAAATTTTCATTAAAAATTTTACAATACTTCAAAAATTGAATGTTTAATATATATACTCTTATTTATAATATTATGAAATGTTTATAAATTTGTTTCTTTTTAATCTTAATTTATAACATTATTTAGGGTTTCTAAATTTATCTGTCCAAAAATTCCTGAACTGTCTGTCAAATATTCCTGAACTGGTTGTTCTTTTACATCAGGATTATTTAGTTCATAAAATTGGTATGCTTTATCCAAAATTAAAAATAAAATTTGAACATAAAACAATTCTTGATAAAGGACATAAAAGTTATATTGATATTTTAATTAAAAATGAAGAAGGTTTATATATTCCGATTGAACTTAAATATAGAACAAACAAATTACATTGTAATTTTGATGATTGTACATATGAACTTTCAAATCAAAGCGCAGAAGATATAACAAGGTATGGATATTTAAAAGATATTTCCAGAATTGAAAAATATAGTGAAACAGAAGAAAAATTTTTAACTGGTTATGCTATTATGCTTACAAATCAAAGTAATGTATGGAAGAAAGATTATCATATTGTTGGCAATACTTTTGATGACTTTTTAATCAATGATAATATTATTGTTTCGTCAGGTATAAAAAAATGGTCTGAAAATACATCTTATAGCAATAAGCAAAATTACACCTCTTTTGAATTGAAGCAATCATATCAAATCAAATGGTTTGATTATTCTGATTTTAACTGCAGAAATGGTAACTTTAAAATTGTTATTACAGAAATTAAGAAGATAATAACAGCAAATATATCTAAAAAGAAAAATATTTCATTTATAAAAAAGTCTACAATAGACGAAATACAAAATATTGATAATTTTAAAAATACAATTTATTCAGATAAAATTAGTTGCAATTCTCAAATTTTGAATGAAATTGAAAACTATTTATCTGATATTCCTATTGATACTATTATTGAAACAGGTACATTTAGAGAAAATTTAAGTAAAATCTACAATCGCCCTAAAGATTGCTATATACCAACCGATTACTGTTATGATAGGTTTAATGATGGTATAAATTTTGAATCGTTACCTAAATTTTTTATTTACCTGAAAAGGGGACAAGTAAGATATGTAGGTAGGAATTATATATATACTGGACCTGTTTATCATAAAAGAAAAGGAAATAAAACCGAAATAGAAATAGGATGCTGTGCCAATGGAAAGTATAAATTTTATTAGTCAAAAGGATAAATTGATATAAATGGGTATTTTTTCACTATCTTTAATTATATCTTTTTTATGGGAAATTAGCTTGATTTCCATAGTAATAATATCGACTATAATAAAATATGGCAAAAACGTTATTGGGAAAATACTTTAAGTGATGAAGAAGATTTCAATAAACACCTTGACTACATTCACTACAATTCAGTAAAACATGGACTTAAAAAATATCAGGGGAATTACTCTCAAAATGTTGATTTCTCAATTAAGGGAACTGGAGAATGATAAGATTATAGAAAGAAAAGTTTATTCTGTTGTTCCTCCAAATGTTGAATATTTTTTAACACCAAAAGGTGAAAGCTTAATTCCTATTTTACTTGAATTAAAAAATGGGGAGAATAGTTTGATCTTGATTAAAATTAGATTGTTCAAAATAATTAGAAGAAGATTTAGGTAAGGTATTTTTATATTATAATATTGTTGAAACTTTGAAATTTGGAGTATCAAAATGGCTATTAATTTAGATTTAATTATCAATAAATCTTCTCAGAAATTGCAGAAAAACATTTTAGGCGGTGTGAAAAAAGAAAGTGCTGTTGAAGCTATAAAATCTGCTGCTAATGAAACTTTTTCGTCAGCTAAAGATATATTTTTAAAAGAAAAAATGGCTATAATTGATGAAAAGGAGTCAGTTGTTCGTAAGTATCAACAAATTATTAGTGAAAAAGATGCTAAAATGGTTTCTTTAGAAGAGGAAAATGCAAGAATTACTATAGAAAATAACAAAGTAAATGAGCTTATTAATGCGATGCGAAATTCCGTTTCTGATAAATTTAAAAATATAGCAATGCTATCAGCACAGCTGGATTTTGGGAAAGCTCAATTAGCCCAACAGCAGGAGCAATTTGCACAAAAGGCTGCAAATAAGTCTGCAATATTGAGGCAGATACAAAAAGCTTTTGACTTTAAATTAGTAAAGAAAACATCTTCTCAGAGTGTATATGCACGTACCAACAGAAACGGTGCAATAATGCAAAAAGTTTATAATAAAAATAATGAGTTAGAATCTATTGAGGTAAAACTTCCGGGAGATTATTACCGAAAAACTTTTTATGAACAGACAGCTGGTAAGCCTGTTGCAAAGGTAACATATACAAATACAACCGGAGTTGAAAAGTTTTACAAATATCCAGCATTGGATAAATCTTTATCAGCACCGGAACTGCCGAAGGAAGATATTTTAACAAAATCCTCTTCAAAAAGAATTCTTTCAAAGGCTGAAATTAAAGAGATAATGGATGCGGATTATTTAAACAAATCTAATTTAAATATTATAGATTATATAATTGATGAAAACCAAATAACAATTAAGGCTCTAAAACCTAAGACGGAGAATGTCGAAGAAAGGCAAAATAAATTTAAAAAGTGGTTAAATGCGCAGCTGCAAATTCCTGAGCATTTAGTAGCCGAGAAAAAGTCTGAAAAGTATGACATAATGAGTGATACAATTAAATATAAGAATGATAATGGTATAGTGGAAAAAATTATCAAATATCAAAATACCAACGAGATTCAAAAAATATTGAATTTTAACCCTAAGACAGGAGAACAAAAAGAAGCTTTATCTTTAAGTTGGCAGGATAATTGCCTGACAAGTATTTTTATAGATCGAAGCAATGGCAACAAAAATACACGGATTTGCAATATCTTTTTTAAAGATAATGAATTTGACAGGGCAATGCTACTTGTAACTCGTCCGTCAAAAGGGGCTATAATGAAAGATATTGATAAAAATTTATCTACTTCTTCGTTATATTTTACAACCTACAAAAAGAAAGATATTCCTATTTTGATTGAATATGTTGATGCTCCATAATTTGCAAGGGTGCAAATTGAATGCTGTCTGATTTATAAAAAGTTTTTTGTATTTAATCACGGAAAAGTTCTATGCTTTTGCGTTTTTAGTTTATATATTAAGTGGGGTATCTGTTTTCCATGTACATTTTTTATGAATTCATCTTCAATTTTGGCACCTAAATTTTGTGCAACTTTTTGAGAGGGTTTATTGCTTGGTCGGATTTCAAATATGACTTCGTCTAAACCTAGTTTTGAAAATGCATATTGGGCTAATTCTTTAGCCATTTCTGTTGCATAACCCTTGTGCCAATACTGTTTTTTTAATATATAACCTATTTCATAATATTTTTTATTTTTAATCGTGTCAGGCATTAGGGCTGCTTGGCCGATAATTTCACCGGTAATTTTATCTTCTGCAATAAAATAGCCTAGATTAAATTGATTGTATAAACTTATGCATTTATCTATCCAGTTTTGAACGTCAGAATCTTCAAAGGCATATTCCCACGCATACATAACGTCAGGATCTTGTAATATTGATCTTAACTCATCAAAATCCTGCTGGGTTATCTGTCTTAAAATAGTGCGTTTTGTCTCAATAAAAATCAGCATAGAAGGATTGTATCATAAATATTGAACTATTTACCCCTTGATAGCTCCCCAGGCTTTTACATCCCCTCTTTCGTATCTGATTAAATAATATGAGCCTGATGGGATATATTCAATTGTTGCTTCCTGGTAGATGTCTTGTTCTTCATTAACCGGCGGCATTCCCTGTTTTGCCCGCTTTTTATTGGTTGCAGCTATTTTTTTTGCTTCTTTTTTCTTTTTCTTTAAAGCTTTATCATCACGAACCTGGGAGTACTGTGACATGTCAACTTCGACTTTGAACACGGGGATTAGGGCAATCGCTTTTTTTGATTGGATAAGTATTAAAAAATCCCTTTCATCAGACAGTGCAAGTTCATAGTGTCCGGGGGTGATTTTGTTTCCAAGGCTATCTGTAATCTCATCCACTAGCGATAATGTCGGATAAGAGGATTCTCTAAGTCCGTAGCGATAAATTGCTTCGGTCCCGACAACAATACCTGCTGTTATTTGCGGCTCTGTCGGATATACCCTTGTTTCGGAGTGCATCATTATATTATCAATATACATGCCTTCAATCATATTAAATTCTTTCCAGTATCTTTTGGATACTCGTTCTAATATGGCTAAAATCCTTGCCAAGTGCTCTATCTGTGCCTACAAAGATTAATGATAAATATTTTTGAGAAGCAAAAAGATTTTTCTCTTTTAATAAAAGTCTATAGCTTTCGCGCATAAGACGTTTTAATCGGTTTCTTTTCACCGCGCGTTTATGAACTTTTTTGCTTACTACAAAACCGACTTTAGTAGTAATTTCAGGATCTTTTTTTAAAATACCCGCAAACAAAGTTACTCCGCCCGAATGGGTGGAGTTTTTAACTTTATATGTAGCTTTAAAAGCTGATCTTTTTTTTAAACGATATTGCTTTGGGAGCATAAGGCCTTTCCGTTCTTTTTTACAAAATGCCCTGTAAATTATAGTTTCTGCATATTATCAAGCAGTAACTTCGATCTCCCTATGCACGGTTTTTAGCAGTGATAGCAACTTTGTGACGACCGCGAGCTCTACGTCTGTTGATAACTTCACGTCCGCCCGGTGTTGACATTCTTGCTCTGAAACCGCTTACGTTTTGTCTTTTTCTTTTTGTTCCTTCTAGTGTACGTCTCATTTTTTTATTTCCTTTTACTATTTATTTGTCGTATAATTCAAATGTTATAGTAAAAAAACTAATTAGTCAACAAATTTAGAAGGGAATGGTTAAATATTATGAAGAAAAATATCGGATTTATCGGTTGCGGCAAAATGGCTAGTGCAATTATAAGCGGAATTTTGGGTTCAGCGAAAGCTTCAGAATATAATGTTACGGGTTCAGAAGCCGCTGAAGAATTTGCAAAATCCGCATCTGAGCGATTAGGGATTCAAGTATTGACTGATAATAAAGAGCTTGTAAAAGCTTCTGATATAGTTTTTATTGCAACAAAGCCAAATGTTGTGGTTGATGTTTTGAATGAAATAAAAGATAGTTTAACTCCTGAAAAATTAGTTGTTTCAATAGCAGCAGGAGTTTCTACTTCAAAAATAGAATCAGTAGTAACAGAAAACAGGGTCATTCGAGTTATGCCAAACACTCCGGCTCTTGTTAAATTAGGAATGTTTGGAATCTGCAAGGGGGCTAAAGCTTCAGATTCTGATGTTAAAACTATTGAGGATTTATTATCTGTTATCGGAAGGTGTGTTGATGTAGAAGAATCTCAGATGGATATTGTTACTGCTATTTCAGGTTCCGGACCGGCGTTTTTTTATCAGGTTATAGAAGATATGGCACGGGCAGGTGAAAAATTGGGACTTGATTATGATAAGTCACTGATGCTTGCTGCACAAACTGCGCTTGGATCAGCTCAAATGGTGTTTAACAGAGGTGAAATTCCTGTTCAGACTCTTATTGATAATGTTGCAACAAAAGGCGGCTGTACATTTGTTGGAATTTGTGAAATGAAAGAAGGCCGTTCTGATAAATTGTTCTATGATGTAATTGATAAAACTGCCCAAAAAGCTAACGCATTAGGCGGAAAATAGAAATGTTAAAATGAATAAAGCAAAAAAATACCGGGAAATTAATTCCGGTATTTTTTAATTTTATAATCCTATATCGGATTTTTTATTGTTGTTGATTTTCTTCCCCTTCAAAATGTTCATCTTCATGAAGATTTTCATCATTTTCTGATATTTCTTCTTCAGAAACTTCTTCTTCTGCAGCTTCATCTTCTTCAGAGTTTTTGTTTTCTGAATTTTCATCAGATTCGTCTTCAGATTCTTCTGAAATTTCTATATCTTCATCAGATTCGTTATCATCACTTTCCTCTTCTGATTCAGATTCTTTTAATGCTTTTTCAATTTCAGCTTCATCTTTAGCTCTGATGACAGGAATTGAAAGCATTAAAGCCATTTGGTCACCTTCTTGATCAAAGTTAAGTTCAAGGGCATCCTTATCCATTTCAACGTATTTTGATAGGAGCTCAACAAGTTCTCTTCTCATACGCTGCAATAATTCCGGGGTAAGATTGGTTCTGTCTTGCATCAAAACAACACGTAATCTGTTGCAGGCAACATCTTTGGCATTTTCTTCTTTAAATTCTGTTTGTTTAAAAAGATTCAAGACCCTGTTGCAAAGTTCTTTTAAAATGTTTTCGCTCATCTTACTTCTCCTTACCTATAAGATTAGAGAAGAATTTTTTAACCTTAGCGATAACACTAGTTTCTTCTTCAAGATCCAAGAACGGAACTTCTTCGCCCATAATTCTTTGTGCAACGTTGCGATATGCCATACCTGCAAGTGATTTTTCATCGTTAACAATAGGTTCACCTTTGTTAGTTGATGTGATAATTCCTGTATCCTCCGGAATTATACCGATTAAATCAGCAGAAAGGATTTCTACGACATCTTCGACACTCATCATATCGTTAGATTTAATTAGGTTTGGTCTTACTCTGTTAAGAAGTAATCTGTATGATTTGATTTCTTCTTTTGATTCCAAAAGTCCGATAATTCTATCTGCATCACGAACTGCAGACATTTCAGGGGTTGTAACAACGATTGCTTCGGTTGCCCCTGCAACTGCGTTCTGAAATCCCTGTTCAATACCTGCCGGACAGTCAACAAGAATAAAATCATAATCTTTTTTCAATTTTTCACAAATATCTTTAAGCTGTTCTTCTGTGACAGCGGTTTTATCTCTTGTTTGAGCTGCTGCCAAAAGGCAAAGGTTAGGGTTTTTCTTATCTTTAACCAGTGCTTGTTTTAGCTTACAGCGTTCTTCAACTACATCAACGATTGTATAAACAATACGGTTTTCCAATCCCAAAAGCAGGTCTAAGTTTCTTAATCCCAAATCGGTATCAATCATAACAACTTTATTACCAGCTCTGGCAAGAGCAGTACCGATATTGGCATTTGTAGTTGTTTTGCCGACGCCGCCTTTGCCGGATGTAATTACTATTACTCTACCAGTCATCTATATCTCCTTAATTTTCTTCATGTATTTTTCTGATAACAATGCTTCCTTTATATGTGAAAGCTTCTTCCGGAATATATTCGCAAGACTTTTGAACATACGGAAGATTAATTGTATCAGGTCTGCGTGCAAAAACTTCGCCTATTCTAATTTGAACAGGATTCAATTTTAATGCACGTATTCTTGTATAGTTGTTTCCTTCCGAACCGGCATGTGCGATTCCGCCTAAAATACCCCATACTGTGATATCACCTTTTGCGATAATTTCAGCACCAGGGTTAACATCACCGATTACAACAATGTTGCCATCTGATGAAATACTTTGTCCTGAACGGATTGTTTTTCTTAAATATAATGTTGGAAGAGATTCAGCTTCGTTTTTCTTTGCTGTAATTTCTTCATCTGTTTCTTCTTTAATTTCTTGAGCTTCAACTTGGCGTGCAATCTCTTCGCTGTGTACAACTATTGGAGAAATTTCTTTTTCACTCAAATCTGTTTCTTTTTTATTATCTGATTTAATCAGATCAGAAGAATTCTCTTCGCCAAAAATATCATCTAAAGCTTCAGAAACCTCAGCGGCAGACTCTTGAGATTCAAATGTCGGAGCTTCCACCTGGTTAGTAAATTCTGAAATTTTTATATCCAAAGCTGTTGCAGATTCAAGAGTTTCTGTTGAGCTTGTACTGATAAATGCTAACTGAGATTCCATCAGTTCAACAAGTGCTTTTATACTTGTTAATTCCGCTTGTGACAAGTTCACGGAACCAAGTTTTAAACAAATATGTTTACCTTTAGATTCAGGCATGTCTAAAACTCTTGAAAGTTCATAAATAACTTCGGAGGTCTTTCTTGTGTTGGTTAAATCAACGATAAAACCATTCTCTATATATCCCTTATCCATTTTTCCCTTTCCAAAAAATTCGGTTACATGTGATAAGGTACACAAAACAAGTTAAGACTTCAAGAAATTATTTACATTTGTAATAAATGTTGCGCGTTTAAGCCAGAAAGCTGCTATCACTAACGTGTTTTCTTTTAACGCGTTGTCCAAGTTCAGTTTTAGTAATTTTACCATCTTTGTTTGCATCTAAACCTGAATTTTGGGCATAAAAATTTTCTCCCTGACTAGTTAAGACTTCTCGATTTGCTCTCCCCGGAAGGAATGTTAGAGCATACAAATCTCCGGCACTTATTTTATCGCTCGAAGAGAAACCAGCTGCCGCTTTTGCTTGAATTAAATACTTTTCAACATAATCCAGCTGCTCTATCGGTGACATATTTTTCAGGGCTGTAGTTGTTGTGCCAAGTTTTTTTGCGGTACTTGGCATAAATTGAATTAAGCCTGTAGCTCCGCCATTTGGGTTGCCGGCTTTAGAATTTATTCCTGATTCAGAATTCATCAAGCCTAATAAATCTTTATAATCGCAATTTAATCTTTTTGCAATCTGTTTTGTTTTTTCCAGAAATTTAGGGCCGTATGTGTTATTTAGTTTAAGTTCTGTTTCGCGTGCGCTTGAAGAATTATTCTGTACGCTTATATTGCTAGAGGAAAACAGATTATTGAAATTAAATATAGGTTGATGAAAAGTCGGTATATTCCCTGAGGTTGCAGAAGCTAACATTGTTTTTGTGAATGGTGAAAGAAAATCAGGTACAGGCATAGACATTGTTCCTGATGAATAATTGCTGTACCCGTTATTCATCCCAAAAAACGGAGTTGAAAGACTGTTCAATGATGGAGCTTGGAATAAGGAACCCATCATTGGCATTACAGGCATAGACATTCCAAACATTGGAGCGGAGAATAGTCCTGACATGCCAAGCATCGGAGCTCTATACATTGCCATAGGTGTTACCATTGGCATTCCAAATGACGGCATGCCCATTCCGGAGGTAGCGGAAGCTAATCCCAAACAAAAATTTATTTTCGGATTTGCAGTAGGAAAACCCATACCAAATGGGTTACTCATACAATGAATATTAAATTGTGATCCGTGACAAAACATGTTTTTAAAATCCTCTTATATATAATAAGGACATAATGTATATATAAATTGCATAATTTACATTGTTTTGTTAACAAATATTAAAAATTTTAACAAATTGATTTATGGAATTAATTATGTTTATTATATAAATATATAAGAAGGGTAAAAAGGTTATAACAGAATGTTCAGCGTAACGAAAACACATGAAATCACAGTCGACGTAGTAATTTTGACAATTAAAAACAATAATATCCACGTATTGCTGGTTAAACGTACCACTGAACCATTTAAAGGAAAATGGGCAATTCCCGGGGGATATATAAGATTATCCGAAAATCTTGATGAAGCTGCATTAAGGGTTTTGAAGGAGAAAACCGATGTAGATAATATTTATCTGGAGCAGCTTTACACATTTGGTGACCCGCTTCGTCACCCTAATGCACGTGTAATTACCTGTGCTTATTTTGCGCTTGTAAGGTCTGAGGATATTAGAATTGTTTCAACCCCCGAACTTGGTTGGCACAAGATTAATGACTTGCCTGCATTGGCTTATGACCACAAAGAAATTATCCAGTATTCATTGAAAAGAACCAGAGAAAGGCTTGAACTTTGTCCGGTTGCTTATCAGCTTTTACCTGAAAAATTTACATTAACGGAAATGCAAAAAGCTTATGAACTTATTATGGGTAAAAAGCTTGATAAACGTAATTTTAGAAAAAAAGCCTTGGCAACAGACGGTTTGATTGAACTTGAAGAATATACAAAATCATCTTCGAAACGCCCGGCAAGGTTATATACTTTTGAAAATATTGAATTAAACTCAAAAAGAGCACATTTTATAAAAAAAGGAGATAATTAATAATGGTAAACCTGTTATGGGCAATAGAAACTGTTGCAGCAGTATTGTTAATAATTTTGATTTTGCTTCATTCGCCAAAAGGTGATGGCATAGGTGGTATTGGAGGGGCTTCTCATGTTTTTGCTTCTCAGAAAAGTGCTGAAAAAGGACTGAACAAATTAACAGGAATTGTTTGCGCAGTATTCATTTTGTGTACCTTTTTAATCGGGTTTGGAATTGTAAAATAATCCGGTTAAATTAAAATTTAGACAAATCCCCGCAAAGTTTGATTGGCGGGGTTTTTGCTAAAAGGAGAATAATGAAAGTTCAAAATTTATTGGGCGGATTGATATTAACAGGAGCGGTAGTTGGGGCAGGTTCTGTCGGATTGGGTTCTTTAAATCGTAAGATTAAACATGAAAAATCTGAACAAGTTATGCTTGAAAATAAAATAAAAAGTACCGGAATTTCCACGGCTGATTTTGCAAAAATTCAACAAAAAGCTCAAAATATGCAAATTCCTCATGATGTGAATAAAGTATATCAAGAGGCTTTGGACTCTCTTGAGTTGAAAGCTTGGTATGAAAAAGTCCAGCTGCAGACTATTGATTCTCTAAAAAAAGTTATTGTTCAAAAAGACGACAGTATTAAAATGCTTAGAAAAGCAACCAGATATAATTAGAAGGATTTTGCTATATGAATATATTAGTTACGGGGGCATCTCGCGGAATTGGTCAGGTAATTGCGCAAAAATTAAAATCTTTTGGTAATGTTTATATCACTGCAAGGAATGAAGGGGCTCTGAAAAGTTTTGAGGGCGCGGGGTATTTTGTATGTGACCTGTCAAATGAGGCTGATTTGATTAAACTTGGAGATTTTATTGAGAAAAATAAAATTGATGTTCTTGTAAATAATGCCGGTGAATATTTCTATCACAGTATTGATGAAACCGATTTGGATAAATTAAACCATGCTCTTTTTGTGAATTTGAAAGCCCCGATATATTTAGCAAAACGCGCTGTACCGTATATGAAGGAGCAACATTTTGGCAGAATAATAAATATCGGATCAATTTCAGGAGTTATGGGAGAAGCTAATGCAAGTATTTATTCGGCGACAAAAGCAGGGCTTATTGGTATGGCAAAGTCAGCAGGGCTGGAGCTTGCAGAATTTGGGATTACTGTTAATACAATAAATCCCGGGTGGGTTGATACAGAGCTTGGTAATAAATCAATAGAAGATAGTGAATTTTCAAAAGAAGAAATTCTTGAATGTGTTCCGCAGCGTAGGTTTGTAGATCCCAGTGAGGTTGCAGGGCTTGTGAAATATTTGATATCAGAAGAAGCCAAAGGAATTACCGGACAATCTATAAATATCTGTGCGGGTCTTTCTGTTGGAATTTAGGAGAGGTTTATCTTTTCTGTTATATGTTAAGTTTTATTACCGTTAAATTTTGTATTTTAGCAATTTTTATATTCAGGATGGTTTATATTTTCAACGAAACTTTATTAAAACTAAAAATACAGAAAGGATTATTTTATGCAAGTAAGTAACAACAATGTATCCCCGAATTTTTGTATGGCTTTGAAAATTAAATGTACTCCGGATGAGCTGGCAAAAGCAGGCAGTAATGTTCTTGAAAAGCTTGGTAAGGCCGGTGAAGAACTTGCCGATACTAAATATTGGGATTTAGAAGTTTTAAACGGTATGACCGAACTAAGATACAGAGTTAATGGAAGGCATTGTGCCAATGCTTATCTCGGAGAGATATCCGGAAAAGCAGAACCTCATAATGAGTTTTTAACAATTAAATCAACCTGGGACGGTACGGATGGTGTTTGCGGCAGGCATCAAGGAGATGCATGTGAAACTATAATGCAGCTGGCAAATAAGGAAGCTGCAGTAAAGGCTTATGAAAGTTTAAACGGAACCTATGGGTTGGATAATGCCGTAAATGCAACAAAAGTTTTGGAAGATTGGACAACTTTTCAGACTGCTAAAAATGACGCCATAAGAGCTGCTGAAGAAGAGGCACAGGCTAAAGCTGTTGACTTATTTAAGAAATACGGCTCTGTTGAAATTTAATAACTATAAGAAATACTAAGTGAAAAAGACCCGTTCTCCGGGTCTTTTTTATTGTTAAAAATATTTCGAAAAGCAGGCAGTTTTATTTGAAAAATATCATGTTTATGGGATAATTTTTATGAGGCTAAATATAAAATAGCGATGTACATATAAATAAAAAAGGAAAAAGAAAAATGGCAAGATTAACTCCATTGGAAAAAATTAGAAACATTGGTATTGCAGCCCACATCGATGCCGGTAAAACAACAACTACAGAACGTATTTTGTTTTACACAGGTAAAACTCACAAAATTGGTGAAACTCACGATGGTGCTGCAGTAACAGACTTTATGGAACAAGAAAAAGAACGTGGTATTACAATTCAATCAGCTGCTGTTACAGCTTCTTGGAAAAATCACCAAATTAACATTATTGATACCCCGGGACACGTTGACTTCACTATTGAAGTTGAACGTTCTTTACGTGTATTAGACGGTGTTGTTGCTGTATTCTGCGCAGTCGGCGGTGTTCAATCTCAATCAGAAACTGTTTGGCGCCAAGCTAACCGTTACGAAGTTCCTCGTATGGTTTTTGTTAACAAAATGGACAGAACAGGTGCTGATTTCTATAGAGTTGTAGACCAAATCAAAAATAGATTAGGTGCTAATGCTGTTCCTATTCAGCTTCCTATCGGTGCTGAAGATAAATTTACAGGCTTGATTGACCTTATGACTATGAAAGCTGAAATCTACACTAACGATTTAGGTACTGATATCAGAGAAGAAGAAATTCCTGCGGATATGGCTGAAAAAGCTAAAGAATACCACGATGCTATGGTTGAAGCTATCGCATCTGAAGATGATGCTTTAATGGAAAAATTCTTTGAAGATCCAGATTCAATTACTGTTGATGAATTGAAAGCTGTATTAAGAAAAGCAGTTTGTCAGAACAAAATCGTTCCTGTATGCTGTGGTACTGCATTCAAAAACAAAGGTGTTCAGTTGTTATTGAACAACGTTGTTGATTATATGCCATCACCTGTTGATGTTAAAGCTATCGAAGGTGAATTAGAAGACGGTACAAAAACTGAAAGACATTCATCTGATTCTGAACCGTTCTCAGCTTTATCTTTCAAAGTTATGACAGACCCGTTTGTTGGTCGTTTAACATTCTTGAGAGTTTACTCAGGTAAAATCACTTCAGGTTCATACGTTTTGAACTCTACAAACGGAAAAAAAGAACGTATTGCTCGTTTAGTTCGTATGTATGCTAACCAAAGACTTGAAGAATCCGAAGTTTATGCAGGTGACATTTGTGCAGCTGTTGGTTTGAAAGATACAACTACAGGTGATACATTGTGTGATGAAAAAGCTCCGATTATTTTGGAAAAAATGACATTCCCGGAACCTGTAATCTCAGTTGCTATTGAACCTAAAACAAAAGCTGACCAAGATAAAATGGGTATTGCTCTTCAAAAATTGGCTGAAGAAGATCCATCTTTCAGAGTTAAATCTGATGAAGAAACAGGTCAAACAATTATTTCAGGTATGGGTGAACTTCACCTTGATATCATTGTAGACCGTATGATGAGAGAATTTAAAGTTGAAGCTAACATCGGTAAACCTCAGGTTGCTTACCGTGAAACTATCAGAGGAAACGCTGATCAAGATTCTAAATTCGTTCGTCAATCAGGTGGTAAAGGTCAATACGGACACGTTAAAATTAGAATTTCACCTGCTGAAGAAAATGCCGGATTTGTATTTGAAAACAAAATCGTTGGTGGTGCAGTTCCTAGAGAATACATTGAACCAGCAAGAAAAGGTATGGAAGAAGCTCTTGAAGGCGGTATCTTAGCCGGTTATCCAATGATCGACGTTAAAGTTGAACTTTATGACGGATCTTACCACGAAGTTGACTCTTCAGAAATGGCATTTAAAATTGCCGGTTCTATGGCTATCAAAGACGGTGTTAAAAAAGCACAGCCTTGTATCCTTGAACCTATGATGAAAGTTGAAATTGAAATTCCTGATGAATTCACAGGTACTATTATCGGTGATATTTCAAGAAGACGTGGCAGAGTTGAAGGTCAAGAACCTGTTGGCAACACCGGTAACGTAATTGTTAGAGCACTAGTTCCTCTAGCTAATATGTTCGGTTACGCTACAGACTTGAGATCAAATACTCAAGGTCGCGGTACCTTCTCTATGGAATTCAAATGCTATGAACAAGTTCCTAGAAATATTGAAGAAGAAATTATTTCTAAATCAGGAAAATCTGCATAGTTTTTGAAAACTAAGAATAAAAAGAACCACTTGAATGAGTGGTTCTTTTTTATTATAATAAAGAGTTTTGGCTTTAATGTTTATTATTTTCCGCCGCTTATGCCGCCGTAAATAAAGTCGTTTTTGATTGCTGTCATTAACAGTTTTTGCCATGTGTTTTCATAGGCTTGAATTTCGTTTAACTGGGTTTCAAGATTTTCTTTTTCAAGTTCAAGTTGAGATTCCCAGGAATTTATACTGGCAAGTTCAAATTCGTGTTCGTTTTGAAGCTCTACAAGCATTTGAGAATATTCATCAGTACCGTAACCGAAATCTTCATCATAGTATAATGCACTTAACTTCGCATTAAATTCCTGCTGTTTTGTTTGAACGCTTTTTGATGCTGATAATTGTTTCATCTGAACATCTGATAATTGTAGTCCAATTCTACTTTTTTGTTGTGTGTAGAATAGTAGTTTTTCTTGTAAATTTGCAATAGCCATAACTCTTGTCCTCTTATTTATAACTCTCTTAGTTATATAAAGTATTTTATTTTGGTCTGATTTCAATGTTTAGGTTTTCTGTTACATTTGTTTACAATTTATTTCCTAAATTTTATTTGACATTTTTGCAAAAATCGTTATTAAAAATATTATGCAGTGGAGCGAAATATTTAACTTTAATAAAAAATGTCAGCATACAAAAGTGCCGCTTGAAGAAGATATCGGGTATTGTCCTGATTGCGGTGAACTTGTTGAAAATCATTGGTACATAACACGTTGTGCTTGCTGTGGAGTTAAAGAAAGGGCAACAGTGAGAAACGGTGAAGTTGTGCCGGAAGAAAGTTACTGTCATAACTGCGGGAGTAAGGCTTATAAGGTTGAAGAGATAGAAAAAATCGATTGTATTAATATAAATTATGCAATCGTAGTTCGTGAAATCGTTAAAAATGAGATTTCAGAATATACTCAAAGCTGGCTTGATGCTATGCAAACAACAGATTATAATGTAAAATTATTACGCTAGAATTAAAGCATATTATTCATAAAATTCTTTAAAACCTTGGTATCCAGCGGGCATACTTTTGCGAATTGAGGATACATAGAGGTGATTTGTTTTTTAGCTGCAGGTTTTAGTGACTCATCTAAATCATCGTAACCCATGTACAAAATCTTCATGCGTTCGCAGTCTGGTTTTTGTGTTGTTTTAAAATATTGCAGACAGTTACTGAAGGTTTCGTTTTTTTGTTTTTGGATTGTTAGTTTTAGCTGATTTAGTCTTTGTTTTTCAGCTTGACTGCAGTGGTTTAACGCACATTTTTTAGCTGTATTTGCAAGTTCATGTAACGGAGCCATTGTTTCATCAGGTGTTGGACAATACCCTTGAGCAGATGCTATACTGCTTGAGTTTAATATTAATAAAACTAATATTACAATATATTTAACTAAATTTTTCATAATGGTTATTATATGAATTTTTTCAATATTTGTCAATAAGAGTTTAAGCAAACAACAGGTTACAGATACCAATTGCAGCCATAATTCCAATCATATCAGCCAGTAATCCTATTATCAAAGCGTATCTGATTTTTGTAATACCAACAGCCCCAAAGTAAACAGCAAGTACATAGAATGTAGTTTCGCTGCTGCCAAGCATTACAGCTGCAAGTTTTGTTGAATAAGCATCAGGTCCTGCAGAATTAGCTATATCTGAAAAAATTCCCAAGGCACCTGAACCTGACATTGACCGAACAATCATTAAAGGCAGGGTATCTGCCGGGATATTGAATTTTGTAAGCAGCGGAGAAAAGATATGTGCTGCAGATTCTATAGCTCCGCTTGCCCTCAGCATTGAAATTCCGACAATGATGGCAATTAGGTACGGAATAATCTTAATTGAAATTTTAAATCCGTCTTTTGCACCTTTGGTAAATTCTTCATATAGCGGAACTTTTTTCAAAAGTCCGCATGTTAAAACGATTATTAATATAACAGGTAGTGCCCACAGAGAAATTAGATTAAGAAGACTGTTCATTTTTTACAAGCCTCCTTTTTTTATTACTAATCCACTGCGCAAATTTTGCCATACATATTGCAAAAATAAAAGCTATTGTTGTAACCAAAAGAGTTGGTGCTATAATTTCAGTCGGGTTTTTGTACCCGATTCCGACTAAAACCGCAAGTACTGTTGTCGGTATCAATTGAAATCCTGCAGTATTCATTGCTAAAAATAAGCACATAGAATTTGATGCGGTATCTTTTCTGTTTCCTGATGAAATATTTTCTTTTTGAAGTTCTTCCATAGCTCGAATTCCAAACGGGGTTGCAGCATTAGCAAGCCCAAAAGCGTTTGCTGTGAAATTCATCGCAATATCTCCAATAGCCGGTGAATCTTGCGGAATTTCGTTAAACAAAAATTTTGTTACCGGGCGCAGCATTTTTGCAATAAGTTTTACAAGTCCTGATTTTTCTGCAATACGCATAATACCAAGCCAAAAAGCCATAATTCCTATTAGAGAAATTGCAATTTTGACAGATAACTCAGCCCCTGACATAACAGAGTTTACTACATCTTGCAGTTTTCCGTTTATTGCCCCGATTATTATTGAAAAAACTATCAGAAAATAGAAAATATAATTCATAAGTTAATTAAATCATTAAAGTCTGTATCGGTCAATCTGAATTATTTCAAATTATGCAAAATAATCCATCATAATTTCTTGTAAAACATTATTCATATCTTCAGCGCCTTTTTTAACAAGCTCAGGAGAATGGATTTCACGAATTTTTCTATCGTATCTGTCCCCGTAGGTTTTGCGTAAATCTTCACCAAGAATAATTGATTCTGCGGTATCATCATCTGTTAAATAATCGCGGTTAACTATAAATTCATTATTCGGAGTTGATTTTATCCTGTTTAGTAACCTTGCAATAAATGAAATCATTGGAATATTGTCATCATTTATTTTTAATTCTTCATCAGCATCATTTATATAAATTTGATAATCGGTAGACTTACCAAGATTATTACTTATAACGTCTTTTGATATCATAAGACACAGAGTATTAGGCATTACCGGGTGTGTATAATTTCTAAGTCCTGTTTTGCGCATTTTTGTTCTAAACTCGGTTAAATCCTTACCGTTATAATCGTCGGTTAATTGTATGTGAATAAAGTGTTCGTCATCTCGTTCTTTATATTCTTCATCATATTTGTTGTATGTCCTTTTTTCATATCCTATATTTTTTATTCCGGTAAAATGTATATTCATTTAATAATCCTTTCACTGTTAGTTTCAAACCATGAACAAAAATATTTTTGCCATAAAGATTCATTAAAAAAAGGACAAAGTTTCTAACTTTGCCCTTTTTATTTTATTGTTCAGAATTTATTGAGCTTCGTCTAAAGCTGCAACTCCCGGTAATACTTTACCTTCGATGAATTCTAAAGAAGCTCCGCCGCCTGTTGATACGTGAGTGAAGTCTTCAGCTTTGCAGAATTTTTTAGCTGCAGAAACAGAATCTCCGCCGCCGATAACTGAAACAGCACCGTCTTTTGTAGCTTCAACAATAGCTTCTAAAACAGCTTTAGTACCGTCAGCAAATTTAGGATTTTCAAAAGCACCTACAGGACCGTTCATCAAAATAGTTTTTGAAGATTTTAAAACATCCGCAAAAGCTTTTCTTGAATCAGGGCCGGCATCTACCCCTTCAAATCCGTCAGGAATTTCATCAATTTTAACAAATTTATTTGTTCCGTTGCCTGAAAAATCATCAGCAGCCAAAACATCTGTAGCCATAACTAATTTTACACCCTTATCAGCAGCTTTCTTTTCAATAGCTTTTGCAACCTCCATTTGATCGTCTTCACAAATAGAGTTACCGATTTTGCCGCCGTTAGCTTTTACAAAAGTATAAGCCATACCGCCGCCGATAATTAGATTATCAACTTTGTCAATCAAGTTTTCTAAAACACCGATTTTAGAAGAAACTTTAGCACCGCCAACTACAGCAGTGAAAGGTCTTGCCGGATTATCAAGAGCTTGAGACAAGCATCTGATTTCTTTTTCCATCAATAAACCTGCAACCGCCGGTTTTAGAATATGAGCAACTTTAGCTGTTGAGGTATGTTTTCTGTGAGCTGCACCAAATGCATCGTTTACATAGAAATCACCTAATTTAGCAAGTTTTTCTGCAAAAGTCATATCATCATCTTTAGCTTCTTCAGCTTTATAGTATCTGATATTTTCTAATAACGCAACCTGACCGTCTTTTAATGCTTCTAATTCTTTATCAGCACCTTCACCAACAGGAGATTTTACGAATAATACATCTTCACCCAAGACTTTTGACATATATTTAGCTACAGGTTCCAATGTAAATTCAGGATTCCATTCACCTTTTGGTCTGCCTAAGTGTGCCATTAAAATGATTTTAGCACCTTTATCTTTCAAGAAATTTACAGTCGGTAAAATTGCTTGGATTCTTGTATCATCTGTTACGTTTTTGTCAGCGTCAAGAGGAACGTTTACGTCAACTCTGATTAACGCTCTTTTGCCCTTGATATCACCAAGGTCTTTGATTGATTTTTTCATTGTGTTCTCCTTCTTAAAAAGTACCGCATGACTATTCTACAAAAAACATAACAGAATGTAAAAATAATCTCTAAATTATTAAAGAAACCTTTTATAAAATCCGAAAAATATAGTAGTTGACTCTTTAATATAAATCATTAAAACAACAACGAAAGGTGTATTTTAATGTCGATCTATGATGTTGTTCATATAGGTAAATTTACTATAGGCGGTCAGGTCTTGAGTGATGTCACCCGCAGACGTCTGATTGCGCTTGGAATTGATCCGTCAGGTGTAACATCAGAAGCCGAAGCTAAATTGCTTATCGAAAATAAAATGCAAAAATTGCAGGCAATAGAAAAAACTCAAACTGAGAGTAATTCTAAAAATACCTGCTCCAGTGAAGCTGAGGTTTTATCACGTGCAAAATTTATAGCACAAAAATTAGGGATTGTAATTCCTCAAAATGCAAAAGGGGAAGATATTTTGAGAACTCTTTCTGAAAAAATTACCCAAATGTTAGCCCAAGATTCTAAAAATACCGATCTTAAATCTTATAAAACAGAAGTTGAGTCAATGAAAAATGAATATCAAACAATAGCTCAAACTCAAAATTCGATATATTCGATGCTTAATCAAAGTGCGAATTTAAACAAATATATTCTGGGGCTTTAATATTGACAACCCTTAGTTTGGGGTATATTATTGAATTAAGGAAAAGTAGATAGGTACGAGGAGCTTTACTATGGAGAATTTTGAGAATAAATTATGTCCTTTTTGCAGTGCTGAAATCCCTTCGGATGCTAAAAAATGCAAGTTTTGCGGAGAATGGGTTTGCCAGGATGAGGAAAATTTTCCACAAGAATTAAAACGCTTTAACTGGGGTGCCTTCCTTCTAAATTGGATCTGGGGTATTATGCACAAAAAATATATTACTCTGTTGTATTTTGTGGCCTGTATAATTCCTGTAATCGGACCTTTGGCTATTTCTATATGGTTTGGTTTTGCCGGGAACAAATGGGCTTGGCAGTCTAAAAAATGGGATAGCATAGAAAGTTTTAATGAATCTCAGCAAAACTGGGTTAAACTATGGTTCATACTTGTTGTTCTGGGTTTAATTTTTGCGATAAAAATATTTATAATTCTAACACTTATTGGAAGCGCTGAAGTTTAAAAATTGAAACAAATAAGCCGATATAGCTCAGATGGTAGAGCAACTGATTCGTAATCAGTAGGTCAGGGGTTCGATTCCCCTTATCGGCTTGTGCTGATGTACTTTGCAATTGTTGATA
>URYF01000005.1 GCA_900551965.1 uncultured bacterium | reverse complement strand
CCCACGATTACACTCATCGCATAATCAATATATGAACGCTTCATCTCTTCTCTTATATTTACAGGAACAATTTTCCCGTGATCAAACATATTTTGCTGAGTCAATACTCTACCCTCCAGTCTGTACTCCTTGCCTTCATTGTAGCATAAACATACTCTTTTGGGTATTTTTAAAATAATCTTTACATTAGACTAAACAAACTCAACTAAACTTCTTCGTTATTTTTAATATATTTCGCAAAATCTTCTCTACGCCATTCAATATCGGAACGAATCTTTTTGGCAGGAGAACCCGCAAGCAAAATATTTTCTTCATCAAATTTTTTATTAACTAAAGAACCGGCTCCAACAACCGAACCATCAGGGATTTTCGACCCTTTAAACACCATAACACGCATTCCAAGCCAAACCCGGTTGCCAATAATAATATCTTCCGGCGGGTTTAAAAGCTCACCTGTTTTACGATCAAGAATAACATGCCCATCATTGTTTCTAATCATAATTTCACGGGCAAACATACACTCATCACCAATTAAAATATTTTTACCGTTTTTTGCAACAATATGAACATCTCTATATACAGAAAGCCCTGACCCAACAGAAATTTCAGATCCACCTTCCATTCCAAATGTTGTATGACGAATTGTTCTATGTTTTGTAGTTTTTAGTGAAAATTTGTTATTATCACCGTCCATAACCACTGCCGTACTTACAAAATTCACAGGAAGTTCAATTACAACCCTATTGTTATTCCCATTAACAGTAATACTTAAACCATCTACAATTTCATCAATACAAGGTTTACCATCTTTGATAAAAAGAATTTCATTATTTTGACCATTGATTTTGTATTTAGGATTTCCTTGCATACATATAACCCCTTACCAGAACTTATATTAACATATATAACACAAAATATCCACCAGAAGCAATTTTTACTTTGTTTGTATTTTATTATTAACACAAAATAATAGGTAAGCATGACTCTAAAGGTAGAAATTGTAAAAATTCCAAATAGCAACAATAACAAAGTTTCATTATATAATGAAACAACTCTTAATGGAAAATCTAATCAAAAAATAAGCAGAAGCTTTATTGTTCCGCAAGAAAATACCGATGAATTTGTAACAAAAATCAAAAAGTCTGAAAAAAACAAACTTATCACAGTAGGACTCAGTGCTCTTGCCGGTATCGGGGTCGCACTTGGTCTTGGAATAAAATATCTCAACAAAAACCTTCAATTAGACTACACAATTCTTGGATTTGTAATCATTGCTGCCGGTGTACTCCCAGGAAGCATACCCAGTTATATAATAAATACGAAAGAAAAAAATTTGTTCAAGAAGCTCAATGTCAACGAAATAAAATAATAAACTAGCTATCAGCTCTATAAAGAGCTTGCTCTGTTATGTGAACCCATTTAGCATGATTATAATTTTCAAAACTTTTTGCAAATTTTATTAACGCTGATACCAAAACTCTGCCACTGTCAGATTTACCGACAATCAAATAATCGCCTTCAGGGTTTTCACAATACATAATTTCACGGTGAACAATTTTATCAATATTGTTTTTAGGATTTTTATTGATAACAGATTTCAACCATTCGTGCAGCAATTGCAGCGGAGTTGTTTTCCGTGTTAAAAGCTCGTCATTATGTTCCTGTAAATATTTTGCAAATTCTGAAATTATCATAATAAATTAGCCTTCCCACGGTGTTGTTGTCGCAAAACATGTTATATCAAAAACTCCCGCATTATTAAACTCTTTTATCATCTCTTCAAAAGTCGAACCGGTTGTACAAATATCATCAATTATTAATATACGTTTATCCTGTAAAAGCTTTGATTTATCAACCTCAAAGGCTTTTGACAAATTCATCATCCGCTGGGATTTATTTAGCTTATACTGCGGCTTTGTATCTTTTATTCTTTTTATACAATCTAAATTAACATCATAACCTGTCATTTTACAAAATTCAACAGCCACAAGCTCCATATGATTATATTTTCTCTGCTTCTTGCGTTTTGGAAATATCGGAACGGGCACAACCTGAAATTCACCTTCAAACCCTATCCTTTGCCAATATTGATACATAAATTTTGCCTGATAGTAAGCAAGATCCCTTTGCCCATGATATTTCAAACCTCTAATCATCTTTTGAAGATTTTTTGAATAAACTCCGGCACAGTATATGTCACATTTAAAAACCCTTCTGCTAATTTCTGCAGGCAAAAATTCCAATTCGTCAAAACATTTTGAACACATTTTTACAGATTCTTGAGAACTTTTGCAAAAATAACACCTTTTCTTATATATCCAGTCTAAAAGACCAATTAAAAAATCTTTCATACTCAAAGCTTATCATACAATTACGATATTGTAAAAATCTGGTTAAGAAAAAAAGATTGTGATACACTTTTTCTATGATGAAAAAGATATTATTGACAGCATTGGCAATTTTAACAATGCAGCTTACAGTACCTGCGCAGACTACAAACCTGACATTTTTATATATCAACGGTTCAAATAACAACGACAAAAAAATGAAAGATTGGTATATAAAAGGAGTTAACAAACTTCACCCGGTTATGAAAAAGAAGTTTGATAAAAATTCCACAATAAAAAAATGGACAAAAGATAACAAGCTGGTTATAGAAGAAACCCCGCAAATATTTTTTTGGGGCTATAACAGCAAAACAGATTTAGATTTTGTTAAAGACAGGTTAAATATTTCAAAAGCTTTCAGCTCAACTCTGGCCTATGAAATAAGAAGTCTTTTAACCCAATATATGCACGATGCAATCTGGGTTCAAAAAACTCATAATATGTTACCGATTTTAGACAGCTTAAATGAAGATGTAAAAAAACAAGCCCAAAACGGTAATAATGTTATACTATACGGATACTCGGCAGGAACCTTTGTAACATATCAATATTTACTGCACAAACTTCCTTATATCAATCTGGAAAGTTTATTTACAGTATTACAAGCAGACGAAGAACTTATAAACTTTGTCAAAGAAAATCCACAAAAAAATACATGCCTATCAGCACTTTCCTATGATAAAGGCAATATAGGAGTTCTAACAAATACAGGTCATCTTGTTCTTAACCAGAACTCCGAACAGTTAAGACAAAATTACTTAAAAATGGATGAAATGACCGATGAATACTGTGCCCCACAAGGATATGTGCGTGGAGTTGTGAATTTTGCAAGCCCAATTCCTCTGTTCTATTCAGATATTGCAGACCCAAATTATGAAATCAATTTCTATAACAAATATATGTCAAAATATATTCTCGAAAACGGAATATATTTCCTAACTGTTAATTTTAGAGAAGATCCGCTGGGTTTCCCATCAAGCAGAAATCTTACAATAGAACAACTAGAAGAAAGAATAGGCTTAAAAATAGAAAACCCGACAGGAGTTATCTATGACAATTCATCAATCTGGTCAAAACGTCCTGCACTGTTTGCTCACACATCATACTGGTCTGCCAGAAGGACTTTTGCAAACGGAGTTGTTAAAAGTTTTGTCAACGGAACAAGATTCCAATATGATAAGAAATATCAAGACAAAGTGTTAAAAAAGAAAAATAAAAAATCAGAGGTGTTATAAATGACAAATACAACAGAACAATCAGTCTTATTTGACCCCGGATATGCCCAGCATACAACAATCTTATCAATAAATGTAGAATATATGCTTGCCGCAATAAATCAGTTTAAAAATTTCGGACAAAAAAAACTAAAATTTAAAATGTTATATCCCCAGCTCATAAAAATGACGGAAAATAACACAGGTTTTTGTCTTGGCAGTCTGCTTTGGGCAGTTTATATAAAATCATTAGGTAACGTAAAAATAGAAGGAAATCCTTGCCTTGGCGACACCTATAATAAAGAAGAAACAGTTGAAGAAGCTGATTATTCAATAGAATATTTTGAAAAACTAAAAAAAGATGCAAAATATTATATTGGAGAAAACTACAAAATTAATCCGCTGCATATTAAAATAATAGAACTTTACAAGGAATTTTTAACTCTAAACTGTGGTTTTGTTAACACAAAAACAACAAACGACCTGCTTTTGCCAACAGGCTTTAAAATTCCAGGAAGTGAAGATTTAGAAAAAATCCATAACAAAATAAATGAAGTTATAAAAACCGGCAGGCTACTTGATTTAACAGAAGTTTTCAGCTTGACTTATGAAGGATAAAATGGCAGATTTAAAAGAACAACTATATCAAATGTTTATCCTTGGGCTTGAGGGCGGATATTACAAACAGGCGCTAAAGTCAGGACTTGGAGGGGTTATATTTTTTACAAAAGATATAGCAGCACCCGAACAATTCAAAAAATTAACAGAAGAAATTAAACAACAGAGTATAATACCGCCATTTCTATCGATAGACCAAGAAGGCGGAAGAGTCGAGCGCACTGAAAATATCCACAACGGGAAAAAATATCTTTCTGCAAAATTTGCATACGAAAAAGGAGAAACTTTTTTAAAACAACAAACCGAAGAAATCTCACAAGAGTTAAAAACATACGGGATAAATTTAAACTTTGCACCCTGTATCGACACAAACACAAACCCTAATAACCCAATAATCGGAGAAAGAGCATTCTCATCAAATCCAGATGATGTTATTAGCGGTGAAAAAGTTGTATCTGCAGTTTACAAAAAAAATAATATTATCCCTTGCGTAAAACACTTCCCCGGACACGGTGATGCAGATTCTGACAGCCACCTGACCCTTCCAAAAATTGATTTATCTCTTAGCAAAATGGAAAAAACTCATATCAGACCATTTAAATATGCAATAAAAAACGGGGCAGATATGGTTATGGCAGCACACCTGCACTGCAAGTGTTTTGAACCAACTTCACCAATCCCGACATCACTAAGCAAAAATGCCCTATCCTATCTTAGAAATACACTGAATTTTGAAGGGGTTATAATCTCTGATGATATGGTAATGAAAGGGGTTGCTGCCTTTGGGGAAATTGATGCTTGCATTATGGGAATAAAAGCCGGATTAAATATGTTTATCTACAGATTTTCAGATGAAAAAACATTTTACCTTATTGAAAAAATTTATCAAAAAGCTATAATTGATAAAGAACTACAAAATAATATTCAAAAATCTTATGAAAAAATACTAAAACTTAAAAAAAAATATCATATAATATAAAACAAGGAGAGCTTTATGAAACTAGGTATAATGGAAAAACTTACAATTATAATTATTGCGATATTTGCGGTACTTGTTATCATTGCTAATCATGAATCTAAATACCAAAAAATGCACAGAGAAATACTTGACAAAATAAAAAATACACCAATCATAGAAACAGAGGAATTACCTGCAAATATCCAAAAAGTTTCTAAAAAATATCATGCATTTGAAGATATCTATAACTCTAAAAATAAAGTTTTTACATATGGATACGATCCACTCACTGTAGAAAAAAATATGGGAAATAAATTTTATAAAAATTTAACAAAACAATACACAAAAGCCGAAAATTTAAACTACAAATATATCCCTTACAAAAATTGGGAAAACGAAAAATTAAATTTAGAAATAGAATATGGAACAGCCCAAAAAGCAGATGCCTGCTTTTTTGACACTGGTATCCCTAAAGATTTAAAAGAACTACTAGAAAAAACAGAAGAATGCATGCTAAATGCTTGCATAATAGATTCACAAAAGGGAACATATACCGTTATGTCAAGAAATATTGATTTTATTATCGAAAAATTAAAGGAAAACAATCCACCTGCCAAAATAAATTAATAAACTTGCGCAAATCTGATTTGAAAGTATAATTAAAATAAAAAAGGGAGAGTGTATGAATCTGGAAAATATAAAAAAAATAGATCCGCAGATTGCGCAGCAAATAGAATTAGAATTAAAAAGACAACAAGAAACTATTGAATTAATCGCAAGTGAAAACTGCACATCGCTTGCTGTTATGGAAGCTTGCGGGAGTGTTTTGACAAACAAATATGCAGAAGGCAAGCCACATAAAAGATATTATAACGGATGCGAGTATATTGATATAATTGAAGAAATAGCACAAAAAAGAGCTTGTGAATTGTTTAATATGGATCATGCCAATGTTCAGCCTCACAGTGGTGCCCAGGCTAATATGGCAGTTTTTATGGCAACAATGAAACCTGGCGATAGAGTTCTAAGCATGGATTTATCAAACGGCGGTCACCTGTCACACGGCTCTCCTGTTAATTTTTCAGGCTTATATTTTGATGTCAAAAGCTACGGAATCAATGAAAACGGAGAAATAGATTACGAAAACGTAAGGCAAATGGCACTTGAACATAAACCAAAGCTCATAATCTGCGGTGCAAGTAACTATTCAAAAGTAATTGATTTCAAAAAGTTTAAAGAAATAGCAGATGAAGTTGGAGCATTATTACTGGCAGATATTGCTCACATTGCCGGTCTTGTAGCTGCGGGGATTCACCCGTCACCGGCTCCGTATTGTGACTTTGTAACAACAACAACCCACAAGTCATTACGCGGACCAAGAGGCGGAATCATTATGTGCAAAGAACAATTTGCAAAAGATATTGATAAGGCTGTATTCCCTGGACTTCAAGGCGGACCTTTGGAACATATTATAGCAGGAAAAGCGGTAGCACTACTTGAAGCTTCTCAACCTGAGTTTAAAGAATATGCACAGCAAATTGTAAAAAATGCTAAAGCTTTAGCTCAAGGCTTGATGGATGAAGGTTTAGATATTGTAGGCGGAATGACTGAAAATCACCTTATGACATTAGATTTGAGAAGAACCGGAAAAACGGGTAAAGATATGGCAAATGTTCTTGAACTTGTTGGAATTACAGCAAACAAAAATACTGTACCAAACGATCCGCAAAGTCCGTTTGTAACAAGCGGTATCAGATTAGGGACACCTGCAGTTACGACAAGAGGTTTCAAGGAAGAAGATATGACAGAAGTTGCAAAAATTATTGCATCTGCAGTATTTTCATCAGATAATGAAATTGCACTGAACAATTTGAGAGAAAGATCTCTTAAATTATGCAAAAAATACCCATTATACAGTAAGTAAAAACAAGGAGCATTACTATAATTATTAAGTTAGCACATTCTCAAATTATCGGAACCATAATAGCCTATATTTTCGGGGTATTCCTGGTTCCTATGGTTATAAATTTTTCTAAAAAAGAAGGTTTGGTTGATCTTCCAAATGAAAGAAAAATTCATACAACTCCAATATCCAGAATTGGCGGAGTTGCAATTTGGGCAAGTACAATGCTGACTTTTTTATGTTTGGTACTACTAAGTTATTATCCTTATGGAAAACTAATGTCAGGAATTTTGCTTGGCAGTTCTTTAATGTTTTTACTCGGCTTAATAGATGATATATACTGTCTTGGCGCTAAATTCAAATTATTTATCCAGGTTTCAATTGTAACAATCGTATATTTACTGGGGGTACAGATAAACAGTGTTCCGTTTTTCGGCGGAATAGATTTAGGCTGGTTTTCATATCCGATTACCCTTTTATGGATTGTCGGAATTTCAAACGCATTAAACTTTATTGATGGGGTAGACGGGCTTGCCGGTTCTGTTGTAACAGTTAACGCTATAACTTTGGCAATCCTTGCAATCACGCTAAGCCCGCCAAACCCTATAAGCGCCCTAATCGGCTTTATTCTTGCAGGATCAATGCTTGCTTTTCTAACTTTCAATTTTAACCCCGCAAAAATATTTATGGGAGACAGCGGAGCATTATTTGCAGGATTTTTGCTCGCGGCTATCTCAATCACAGGAGTTATGAAAGTTGCAACATTAGCAATCTTATTACCCTTTGTAGTTTTAGCTGTGCCAATTATTGATATCACATACGCAAGCCTTAGAAGAATAAGTAAAGGGCAATCACCTTTTGTTGCAGATGCAGAACATATTCACCACAAACTGTTACATGCCGGATTTTCCCAGAAAAAAACAGTTGTAATCTTAACATCAGTGGCAATTTTAGCCGGGGGTTTAGCTTGCTTATTTGCCAGTCACAATGCTATTAAATATGACTTTTTCCTAACCCTTGCACTTGTTGGCGTTATGCTTTTACTAAACTTAATAAGAGTATTGACAAAGAAATAACTTTAGTTTATAATGCAATACATACAAAATAAGAGTATGATTACTCAGTTTTATTCAGGCAATTTTATGTCCGTTTAGAATATTTAAGTGCAGACTCTTCCATAGAAAAGAATTAAGTACAAAAACTTAATTAAATGCCGTATTGTAAATAAAATAGAGGATAAGGCAATGAAAGTAGAAGCAATACAAAGTAATGATAGAAGACACAGCGTATTGGCTCCATTAGCAAAAGGAGCCGCAATAGGAGCTGCTGCAGGCTTTGTAACAAAATATGCATATCCGCTGACTCCTGATGAAAAGTCTACAGATGAATATGTTAAAGTTCGGAATAAAATTAATAACCAAAAAACCGAATATAATTTCAGAACTGCAAAATATGTAAATTCCATCAGAAACAAAGATAAATGCTCTTTGGCTGAAGATGAGTTTGTAAAAATGTTTGACGGATTAAAAGAAGGTGATCATGTAAAACACTCAAGTATCCGCAAAGCAATAAAGAATATACAAGAAAAAAATCCGGCTGAAGTTTTGGAATTTAAAAGAGTTTGCAAAGCCTCATCCGAAGTTGCGGAACAAACAGCAAAACAATGCATGAGTGCCTACAATCTGATAACAAAACACATCAGACCTACAGGATTCTTCCTCGTAACCGGTGCAATTATCGGAGCTGTTATCGCTACAATTAACGATATTTTAAAAGTTGAAGTAAAAAAATAACAAAAGTATTTTTATTAATTGAGTCTAATAAAAATAAAGACAAGACCTTACGGTCTTGTCCTTTTTTTGACTACCAGGTTAAAGCTTTATCAAACTCGCTGTCATACCCGTATTCAGAAAACAATTTCAAGCGGTTTTGAGCCATATCCTGCTGAGTTCTTTGTTCATATTCAAGAATTTTTTCTCTCAAATTCTTATCCTCTTTTGGAAAAAGCTTGAACCATTGAGATAAATCAAATAAACATAAACTAATTTCAGGCATTTTGAATCTCCTCGTAGACTTCACTTATATATAAAGAGATTTTTTATAAGTTAATTGCCATAAATCTGCAAATTATTAAGATATATAAAGTATATGAATATTATTTATTTTTAAATAAAGTTATTAAAATACCTAAAATCCCTACAAAAAATAAAACAATAGAAACAAGTTCAGCAACAGGTATTGAAGCGAGATTTAAAGCACTGTCAACACGTATTTGTTCAATAAAAAATCTAATAACAGAATAAATAACTAAATATGAAAATAGCACCAGTCCGCGGTATCTTTTTCCGAATTTAAGCAATATAAGCAACAGCAGACCAAACGCAAACAAATCAGATATACTTTCATATAAAAAAGCAGGATGAAACAATGAAAAATCCGCATATTCAAAAACTCTCTTGCTTTCCGGAACAAAGAGCCCCCAATCTTGACCTTTTACAGGCAGACCGTAGGCTTCAGAGTTAAAATAATTTCCCCAGCGGCCTATACTTTGCCCAAGAATTGTAGCACAGCCCATAGCATCCAAAATTGACATAACAGAAATTTTACATTTTTTTGCAACATAAATAAGACTTGCAACCCCGCCTATTAAAGCTCCATGGATAGATAAACCACCCTGGCGGATATCAAGAATTTCTCCAAGGTGAGAAAGATAATAATTATGATTTAAAAGACAGAAATACAATCTGGCACAAACAATTCCCGTTACAATTATCAATGGGGCATATTCAATAATTACATCGCGGCGAATTTGCAGATTTACAAGATTATACAGCTTATTTCCCACAACCATTGAAGTAAAAATAGCAAGCGCCATAGTAATTCCGTACCAGTATATCGGAATATTAAAAACAGTAAAAGAAATTGCTTCAGGGGCTGGTATTACAAACATTATTCCTTATCCGGACTTTTTTCTGTTGGTTGGTGCTCTTCAATCTTTTTAATCTGAGCTTCTACATCAGCTTTATCAGAAGCATTCGGGCTCAATTCCAAATATTTTTCATAATTTTCAACCGCAGCCTCATAAAGATCTTCAAGCATATCTTTTTCTTTATCTGTTAACTTAACTTTCTCGTCAAAGCTTATATCATCAGCTTTTGGAACATACAAAGCATCATTTTCATTTAGTCTGACTTTACCTTGTTCTAAATCAACAGCAAGATTATTTTCTGCAGTTGCCAGCGAATAATAAGAATCAGCCATATCCGGTTTCATTGCAATAACTTTTTTATATTCTTCAACCGCGTTAATATAATCTTCCGCCTTTGTATAGACAACCGCTAAGTTATAATGAGTTTCAAATATAGACGGATCAAGGTCTATACTTGATTTCAGCCTTTCAATTGCCTGGGTGTAATCCCCTTTATCCGCGTAAACTTTCGCCTTGTTATTCAGATCCTGAACAGCCAAATTATTTATACAAGCAGTGGATGCAACGGCTACAAACAGAATACTGGCAATTAAAACAACTTTTTTCATTTATACCCCTCTTCAAAATCATGTTAAGCTGATGTTAAACTAATTATAATTTAATAATAAAAATATAGCAAATTTAATTAATTTAAGTTACAATAGATTTGTAAAAAAGGAGAATTTATATGTCAGATGACAAAGTTGTCAGCCTGGGTGCAAAGAAAAAATCTATTGCAGAAGAAAAACAACAGGATGAAAACGGCGGAAAAAATTCCGAATTGGTACACTGCAGTTTCTGCGGAAGACCAAATACCGAAGTAATAAAAATGGTCAAAGGCCCGGGGGTGAACATTTGCTCTGAATGCGCAATGATTGCCGTTCAATATTTAATATTGCAAGATAGAATGCCATCAGCCGAAGCCCAGCATATTTTAGATGCATTCTGGGGGAAAGCGAGATAGCCTGAAATGACAACCAAGCAGCTTAACCCGTTTGAATTGAAATCAGCAATAACTGAATTACTCGGAAAGATTAATTCAGTTAATGATATACAAAATTGTATAGATGATTTTGAATTGCTTGACTTGCAGAAAAACAAAAAAGTTATTTCTAAAGTTTTATTAAAAGAACTGGCAAACGCTAATGCGGATAAGATTCCCGTAATATGTTTTATGCTTGAGCATTTTGTTCCGCAAAAAGAATTGATAAATAAATTATGGGAAACCCTAAAAAATCAAACCTTACAAACTGAAGCTAAAATAACAATATTAAATTTATTAAGAGAACTAGATGCCGATTGGTCATATGAAACCTGTGAAGAGTATCTTGATGATGCCCAAAGCCTGCTTGATGCGAACACAAAACAGCTGCTAAACACAGCCGTAATCAACCCCGAAATTCAAATCGATTTTATGGATTTTCTTGCCTCAATCAGGGTACAGGATAAAATAACCCTTTTAAACTCCTTTAGTGAGGATTTTTCATCAGACGCACTTGCTAATATTTTAATTCCTGTTTTTGTATCCGAACCGGACAGCGCAGCAGGCAGAGAAGCTCTTAAAATTCTTGGAGATACAAAATCCCAGCTTGCTTTGCATGTGCTTGAACAAATGCAGCATCTTGCAAGCGGAGAGCTTTTACAATTAATTAAAAAAAGTCTGTCAACAATAAAAATTTCAGGAATGAGAGAGGATAATACAAAAGAATTTTACAAAAAAATTCTTTCTGACAGCAAACCATACAAATTCTATGCAACATATCCTGACGGACACGGAGATATGGCGCTTATTTTCACAAGAATTACAGCAGATGAAAAAATAAGATTTGTGTCTATTGTTATAAATGTAGATACAGGAATCAGGGATTGTTTTGGGTTTTTTGAAATCTCAAAATTTGAGTGTTCTAAAATACTGGAAAGATTTCTGCGTGATGAAAAAACAGTCGATATTAACCCTGAATCATTCAAAACAATTTTATATAATGCAGAACTAACAACTATACAAAATAACAAAAACACCTGGAAACTGCCTTATGAATATGTTTGCTGGAAGAACCTTTTAGTCGATATAGATTTTGATATTGAACCGATAGACCAAATTTTAACAGAACAAGTTATCCCGTCAAAAGTTGACAATTCAATTATTGATAAGCTTTCTGATATGAAAATTTCAGCTCACTGGTTTTTGGATTACAAATACAGCGACGAGTTTGAGGCTGTATTAAAAGAATTAAAAACAACTAAAAATCTTGATGATTTAATCAAAGAAAACCTTGATAAAGTATTTTATCAAGATGAAAAAAAGTCCTGGTTTAAAAAACTTCTGACAGCCGCATATATTAAATTTGCAATAGGCAAAGAAGATGAAGCACTGCAAATCTACGGATTATCGCAAAATAATGAGGTTTTCGCTGAATTATTAACAAGCATCCTCAAACGAAGTATCTATGAGTACTTAATGTTTGTAAAATATAACAAGGATGTTGAAAATAATAACTTGACTCATGATGAAATAGACGATAAAATCAAATATATTGAAGATAAGTGGGTACACAATGTATAAGGTTATGGCACTTGACATAGGAACAAAAAGAATCGGAATCGCATTAAGCGATTATCTGCTAATGATGGCAACCGGTCACTCCTATATTTCAAGAGAACCGGAAGCCAAAGCTTTAGACTCAATATATAAAATTGCAAAAGAAAACAACGTAAAAAAAATAGTTGTCGGGCTGCCATTTAATATGGATGGAACAAAAGGATTTCAGGCAGAAAACTGCGAAGCATTTGCATCTAAAATCAAGGATTATGAAATAATTTTTGAAGATGAGCGATTAACCTCTGATGCCGCAGAAGAAAACCTTAGAAATAAAAAAATAGACTTTAAAAAAGATAAAGGACTGGTTGATATTGAAAGTGCTTGTATTATACTGGAACAATATCTGGCACGCACAAATTAAGGAGAAAAAACATGGCTATTGATGAAGAAAACATTATTGAAATTACTGATGATGACGGTACTGTAATCAAATGTGAATTATACGATATAATTGAATTTGAAGACAAACAATACGCGCTTTTGGTTGAAGCTGACCACGCAGGAGAAGAAGAACCTGAAGTTGTATTGATGAAATACTCTGAAGAAGGCGAAGAAGTTTTCTTTGAAACTATTGATAATGATGAAGAATTCGAAAAAGTTCAAGAATACATCGAAAGTCTTGAATATGAAGAAGGGTCTGAAGAAGACGCAGAAATCGAAGAATAATAAGGAAAAACATTTTGTTTGAAAAGTTTACCGAAAAAGCAGTTAATGTAATTGTTGAAGCTCAAAATATTGCAATATATGATCACTCGGATAAAGTTTTAGCCGAACATTTGTTGCTGGCTTTAGTCAAAGAAACTAAAGGATTTTGTGCAAAGATATTCAAAAATTACGACATAACTTACGAAAGAGTAGCAGAAGAAGTTTATCTGACTTTGAATATTGAAGAGGCTGATATGACTTCGGCGATTCCTTTTAGTGACGATTTCAAACGAATCCTTACAGAGACAATGGACTTGATTGAAAAATCCGGGAATCCTACAGTACATTATGAACACCTTGTTCTTGCGGCAATCAATGACAAAACATCAAGGATTCCGCAGTACCTTGAGAATCTCGGATTTGATATCGAGAAGTCTAAACCGCTTATCGAAAAACTTGTTCAGCGTAAAGTCAAAAAAGATTTTCACCCTGAATTAGATGAAAACAAAGAACCTGAAATTAACCTGACACAAGAAACCGATGCATTATTTGATAACAAAGAATCCTCAAAAGTCTTTGAGCGTGCAGTTTCAAAGCTTTCAACCTCTAATTATGAAATCTTAGGAACCGAACAAATTATTTCTTCAATTCTTGAAGATAAAGATTCTGACCTATCAAAAATTCTTGCAAATTTCGGGATTACAGAAGATATTTTTGAAGAAAAATTATCTCATATCAATTCGCGCCAGGCTGAATACGAAGGACGCCAAATTGTATTTACTCCAAACGCATTTATTGCAATGAGCCTTGCACTCCAAACTGCAAAAGAACTGGGGTCATCAGAAGTTCTTCCTGAACATATGGTTCTGGGTCTTTTGAAAACAAAAAAAGGGGTTGCCTATAATATATTCAAGGAGTTAAATATCAATGATGATGATTTGGCTCATGGAATTATTAAACCGATAGAAAAACAAATGCCTGAAACTCTCACAATCCTAAGACTTGCAAAACAAGAAGCCCGAAGAATCGGCAGAGGTGTTGTAGGTACTGAAATGTTTCTGCTTGGCATAATAGGGGAAGCCACAGGGGTTGGTGCGGTTGTATTAAAAGAACTTGAGATAAATATCAAAGATGCACGCATTATTGTTGAGCGCATTATCGGCTATGGTAATGAATACTTTGAAAATGAAATGGTTTTCACAAAACGTGCAAAAAGAGTTCTTGAAACAGCTTGGGACTATGCTAAAAAACAAAGTAAAACCAAGATTGAATCATCAGATCTTTTGTGGGCTATAACAACCGAACCGGATTCACTTGCTATGCAGGCTCTTGAGCAGCTCGGAACAGATGTTGTTGAAATTAGAGAAGGTATAAAAAAACACCTCACAAACCTTAAATAATCATGAATAAAATTCAAGAAACAATTAAATCTTTTTTAAATGAATACGATTTAAACAAATCAGATTTAGTGTATCTTGTTGCTTTTTCCGGCGGATTTGACTCTATGTGCTTATTAGACGGACTTAGAAAAGTCTGCAAAAATAAATTTACTGCAATTCATCTTAATCACAAATGGCGCGGGGTAGAAAGTGATTTAGAAGAAGAAAATTGTAAAAATTTTTGCAATTTGATAGGGGTTGATTTTTACAGCGAAGATTTATCACCTGATGTAGCAAAAACAGAAACCGCAGCACGTGATGCCCGTTATGAATTTTTTGAAAAATGCAGTAAAAAATTTAACAGTAATATTATATTTACAGCACACAATAAAAATGACAACGCCGAAACTCTTATATACAGAATCTGTACAGGAACCGGAATCCCGGGTTTGCAAGGGATTTCAAAAAACCGCGGCAAATTCTACCGTCCGCTTCTAGATATTTCAAGAGAAGATATTGAAAAATACTGCAGCGATTTCAAACTAAAACCCAATAATGACAGTTCTAACAGTGATACAAAATATAAAAGAAATTTTATAAGGGCTGAAATCCTTCCGCTGCTTGAAAAAATCCACCCTGATGCGATTGATAAAATAAACTCTTTAGCCGCTTGTGCGATTGATGAAAATGAAATATGCGAAGAGTACCTGAATCAAATTAATGAAAAAATTACCACCGACGGCAAAATCAACACCAAAAAATTCATTAAATTATCCACAGCTGTTCAAAAAAAAATTATTTATAATATTTTTATCAAAAATAATCTGGATTATGACAGAAAAAAGATAGCAAATATTTTAGATTTTATTAAAGAAAATTCGGAATTAAAATCCGGTAAAACGTGTTCCCTGACAAGTGATTTGTGGGTTTTTACGAATAAAGAATTTATAGAAATTATTGATAAAAATAAACAAAGTTTACCACATTTTCAGATTACAAAAGAAGGGATTTTTGAAGAAAACGGATACATTTTTGAGATAGAAAAATTTACTAAGCCGGTGATAAAATTCTCTAAAGATACAGATTACACAGCATACGTAAATCTATCACGGCTAAATCCTGACTTGCCGCTTGAAATCCGCTCAAGACAAGACGGAGATATAATAAAACCGTTCGGACTTGACGGAACCCAGAAATTAAAAAAATATCTAAACGCAAAAAAAATTCCAAATCACGAAAAAGACAACTTGCTGTTTTTAGCCTGTGAAAACGAGATTTTATGGGCAATAGGACTTGGAATAAGTGAAAAAATCAAAGTGACAAATATACCGACTCACAGGTTAAAATTTTACAAAAAAGAAAAATAAGAAAGAGGGCTTATATGGAAATTAAATTAGAAGATTTGAAGGTATTATTCAGCGAAGAGCAGCTTCAAACAAGAATAAAAGAACTTGCTGATGAAATGAACGAATTTTATAACGGTGAAGAAGTTATCGCAATTTGTGTTTTAAAAGGAGCAGTTTTATTTGCAGTTGACCTTGTTAAAAATCTTAAAATGCCTTTAAAAATGGAATTTATAAGATTATCAAGCTACGGTTCATCAACAACAACTTCCGGCAAAGTTAATGCTGTTGACATCAAGCTGCCTGATCTTAACGGGAAAAATGTCCTTATAATTGAAGATATTGTTGATACAGGCTTAACCGCAAAATTTCTGATAGATTTTATCGGAATAAATTTTAACGTTAAAACTTTAAAATTCTGCTCACTTCTTGATAAAAAAATAACCAGAAAAGTCGATGTGGAACCGGATTACTACGGATTTGACGTCGATGATAAGTTTGTTGTCGGCTATGGACTTGACTATGACGGTTATTTCAGAAACTTAAAATATATCGGTTACAAGGAATTATAAATTTCGGAGTTCGTTGAATTGTTTAAAAATGCTATCGAAAAAATTAATAAATTTTACGATTTGGATTTAAACCAAAATTCCCACGCTGATGAGATGTTTGACGTATTAGATGAAGTCATAAAATTTGATTCTGCAGCAATTTTTTATCTGAGTCCAAATACGTTAAGCCTTGAATATGGAAAGAATTTTGAAATTTTTGAAGACGTAAAATTTGATGATAAAACTACTGAGATATTTTATAATGAAGCAGCTGAAAATATAACGGAAGAAGTTAAAAAAGTTCTGAATATAAAAGACTATTCTATAGCTTGCCGGCTTACGGTAAAAAATGCAGTGTTGGGAATCCTTGTTATCACAAGAAAAGATACCGATTTTTCTATTGATGAAAAACTTATATTTAAAACCTGTTCTAAAATTATCTCTAATCTTATAAAAGATTTAGAGGTTTCAAAAATTTTAAAAATGCAGGTTAAAGCAATGGAAGAAGGGATAATAGAGACCCATCAGGCATACAAAACCATTCAAAAACAAAATAAAAAAATTAAAGAAAACGAAAAACTACAAAATCAGTTTATAGCAAATGTCTCACATGATCTGCGCACCCCGCTGAATTCAATAATCGGATTTTCGGAAGTTTTAGCACAAAATATTTTCGGAGAATTAAACCAAAAACAAAATGAATACATTGAAGATATAAGAATTGCAGGAATCAGGCTTTTAGGAATGATAAATGAAATCCTTGATATTTCTAAGCTGGAATCGCATACGATAAAATTAAATATTTCAAATGTCGATATAAATATGCTTTGTAATGAGGTTTGTAATATTTTAAAACCGCTTTGTCAAAAGAAAAATATCAAGATTATAAAAAATATTTCAGATGAGATTTCAATCAGCGCGGATTATATAAAACTGCAGCAAGTACTATTCAATATTTTAGGAAACGCTATAAAATTTTCTCCCGAAAATTCCGAAATAGACCTAAGTGCCGAGTTATCAACAAAGAATGTAGCTATAAAAATAAAAGACCATGGTATTGGAATTGATAAAAAATATCATAAAAAAATATTTAACAAGTTCTTCCAGGTTGAAGATTCCTTCTCAAAATCAGAAACATCAACAGGACTTGGCTTAACCATTGCCAAAGAATTTGTGAAACTTCACAAGGGAGAAATTAAAATAGAAAGCAAACCGGGTGATGGCACAGTATTCACTATAATAATCCCGAACATGAATGATTGATAAATATTTTTATTTATTATAAACTTTTAAAAAAGGAGAGCCAAAATGGATCAAGAAACATACATGAAAATAATGGGCTATGTGCCTACCGTAATCGAAGCATCTTCACGCGGAGAGCGTTCATTTGATATTTTTTCAAGACTATTAAGAGAACGAATTATCTTTTTAGGAACCGAAATTGATGATGAAGTTGCAAACTCTGTTGTAGCACAATTATTATTATTAGACAGCGAAAACTCAGAAAAAGATATTATGTTATATATTAATAGTCCCGGTGGTGTTATCACAGCAGGTATGGCGATTTATGACACTATGAACCTTATCAAGTCTGATGTTTCTACAATCTGTCTTGGGGAAGCAGCTTCAATGGGAGCTTTCTTGCTTTCTGCTGGCACAAAAGGTAAAAGGATGGCTCTTCCAAGCGCAAGAATAATGATTCACCAGCCTCTGGGCGGTGCTCAAGGTCAAGCTACGGATATTGAACTTGAAGCTAAAGAAATTTTAAGAATGAAAGAAATGTTAATCGGAATTATGGCAGAAAACTCCGGTCAACCATACGATAAAGTTAAAGAAGACTGCGAAAGAGACCATTACCTTTCAGCATATGAAGCAAGAGATTACGGACTAATTGACAAAGTTGTCGAAAGATCTTCTAACTAATCAATTGTTAAGAAAACTTAATAAATGGCTAAAAACATGCAATAACTTGATATTGCATGTTTTTATATAAGTGTAGGTTAGATTAAAGGTTAGTTATAAATTAAAAAGGTAGGGTAGGAAAATGGGTTTCCTGATTTTTACAGCTCGGGTACACGATTTAATTCACCAGAAAAGTGATAATGAATATCGTTTATCTAAATTATTTAAAAAGAAACGAGATTTACAACAGTACGCAGCCACAGTTGCTAACGGCGGAATTTCAATAGGTGATTTACTAAATTCTCCGGGAACAATGATGGGCAGAACAATGAATTATCTGGGCTTTGCACATAACAGTGCTTTAGCTTATATGAACCAGAATGCACCATATATGCAGCAAATGTATATGAATCAAATGGGACAAGGGCAAAATGCACAGCAGCAACAACAAATGCAGGAATACATTATGCGTCAGCTTTATCAACAAGGCAGAGAACGTGCAATGCAAGTCGAAACAAGAAATCTTAAACTTGAAGAAGATCGATTGGCTCAAGAAATAGAAAAGCTTCAAGCTTTGCAGTCATCAATTGCAGAAGAACTCCAAGAAGCAAAAGCGGCTCGAAATCAGGGCATTAAAGATATGGCTCCAAAATATACAGCGGGCTAACAAAACACAATCAACCCCATATAATAAACAACTAACCAAATCAAAAAAAAGGACTCATCTATCAGATGAGTCCTTTTAAGTTACAAATATTATACAACCACAACAAAATCTACAGGAACATCGAAATCTTCATGTACTAAATCATCAATAACCAATTCTTTTGGCAAGGCGCAAATCGTTTTAACCTTATTTTTATCCAATGTTTTTAAAAATCTATCATAAAACCCGCCGCCATAGCCAAGCCTATATCCATCTTTATCTGCCATCAATGCCGGAACAATAACTAAATCTATAACAAACGAAGGTTTTGCAGCTGAACACGGTTCATAAATATTAAATGCCGATTTTTCAAGTTTATCCCCGTCAGAATAAGGACAGACCAAAAGTCTATCGCCATCTACTCGCGGAAAATAAAAGTTCTTACAATCTGACAGCAATTCCCTTAAATCAATTTCATATTTTGTCGGATAAAACAACATGACATTTTGCGCTTTGATATAATAAGGATTTTGGCGAATTTTACCTGTCAAATTTTCGGAAATTTCTAAAATATTCAAGTTTTTTCGAATACTCTTAGCTTTAATTCTTAAATCAGTTTTCATATCCATCTTTTTAATATATAATAAATCCAGAGAAAATGACAGATATTTGCAAAAACAATTTAATAAATCCTAACTGGGCTCAGCACGGTTATATCCAGGTTTACACAGGAGACGGCAAAGGAAAAACCACCGCCTCTTTGGGACTTGCAATGCGGGCTCTCGGGCGCTGCTGGAAAGTCCTTATTGTAATGTTTACCAAAGGTGGAAACGATTACGGAGAACTGAACTCATTCAGAGAACTATCTCCGGAAATTTCAAATAACTTGAAAATTGTTCAAGCCGGACTTGACAGGGTTATATACAAATCAAACCAAACAAAAGATGATGAAATCGAAATAAAAAAAGGCTGGGAACTTGCTAAAAAAGCCATCAAAAATCACGAATACCAGCTAATAATTCTTGATGAAGCAAATATCGCAATAGATATGGGAATCCTCGATGTTGATGAGGTTGTCAAAGTTTTGAAAAACAAACCTGACGATATGGAAATCGTTTTGACAGGGCGCAACGCGCATCCAAAAATTGTCGAAATCGCACATCTTGTCTCAAAAATTGAACCGGTAAAGCACTACTGGGATACAGGAATTGCAGCAAGAAAAGGTATAGAATATTAAGATTTCCCTAACTTCAAAATAATAAACCGCAATTATATATAATTGCGGCAGATTGACTAAATAAACACGAGAAATTTATATAACTATTTAACAGATATAACAAGATAATAAGGTTTCACCTGATAATTTCATCTTTTTTAAAGCTCTTAATTCGGTCTGGCGAATACATTCTTTTGTAACGCCGTATAAATTACCGATTTCTTCAAGGGTGTAGCGTTCAGTATCATCAAGTCCATAACGCATCTTTACAACTTCTTGTTCACGCTCTTTTAATGTAGAAATTACATTATTAATATCATCTTTTAAAGATTGATATTCAATATTAGCAGAAATTAAAGTTGTATTATCCGCAAGAATATCCGCAACATTAAGCTCTTTACCGTCATTTTTTTCAAGCCCGTTTTCAATAGAAATAGTCTTGGTATAAGCAGATAAAAACATTTCAATCTTATCAGGAGCAATATGCATTTTTTTAGCCACATCCTCAGTCTTAACAGTTGTATTAACTTCCTGTTCCATTTGGAATTTTACTTTTGAAAATTTTGATAATGTTTCTTGAATATAAACAGGAATTTTCATACAGTGTGATTGCTCAGAAATCGCTTTAAACATAGCCTGTTTAACCCACCATCCGGCATAAGTCGAAAATCTGTAACCAAGTTTATAATTAAATTTTTCCGCAGCAATCAAAAGTCCCATATTGCCTTCCTGGATAAGGTCAATCATAGGTAATGAAGACATGTGAATAGCTTTTCTGGCAATAGTTACAACCAATTTTAAATTAGCCTGAATCAATTTCTTCTTAGCTTCAGAATCACCAACTTCAATCAGCTGCGCAAGTCTCTTTTCTTCTTCAAATGACAATTGCGGATAAGAGGAAATTTCTCTTAAATATACTTTCAACACATCATCTTTTGAGGCTTCAATAACTTCATCTTTAGCAGGATTTGAATTCTTCGGTCCAACTTTCATTTCGATTAGCGGCTCTCTTTTCATAAATCTAAACTCCTTCTTATTTGCATCAGAAATACGCAGCAGAATTTACACTGCTTCATCACTGGGGGTGGGTAATGTAACACGAGATTATATACTTTGTATATACCCAAATATATACCATTCATTACATCATGTTAACAAATATTAAGGTAAACTTTTGTTAACTTCATGAGCCGTATGATTTTCATATTATAATAATTATGTTGAAAAGAGGAGATTTTTAAAATGGGATTCAATTTGAAAGAAAAAATTCAAAATGCTAACAAAAAAAATGTAGCAATAGTAACTTTGGTTCTATTAGTACTTGTAATTTGTTCTGTAGGCGGTTTTGAATACTATCAATTTAACAAATTTAAAGCAGAAAAAGCAAAAGCAATGGAATCATACGAAGAAGCAATGCCGATGGATTTGGCAGGTGAACCTAAAAAACCGTCAGAATACAATATTGGTATTGAATATAATAAAGCGATGAAAGGCAAAAAACCTGTATTAGCATTATTTTATGCTGACTGGTGCCATTATTGCATAAAGTTTATGCCGGTATATCAAGCATTATCTGAAAAATATAAAGATGATCTGGAATTTGCAAAGGTTAACGTTGAAGATAAAAAATACGAAAAAATCGTAAACGAAATCGGGATTACAGGATTTCCAACAGTATTTATCCTTGATCCAAAATATGATAACAAAATCTTATTGTCTAACGCTCTATTGGGTAAAGTAGAAACAATAAGTCCGGAATTAGACAGATTTATAAGAATCAGAAAGTTACTGGATTCAAAAAAATAAAGATTAACAAATCTTTATATAATACTTTCAATTTTAATATGTGTTTTGTATAATTGCAGTGTTTCCTCTTTGGGAACACTGCGGGAAACCGGTTATTTTATAAAAAATAACCAAAGGTCGTTTCTCTGCATTTTAGGAAAAAGAGTTAAGGGTATTATTTTAATATTTCTTTACAAATGCTGAATTACTAGCAATTTTTTCAATGTTTGGGATTCTATATATATAGAAGGTCATAGTAGGTGTAAAATGAGTATCGAAAAGATTAAAGGTAGTATTGACGGCTATTCAGCCCAAAATCTCCTCAGCGGAAGACCCGCTGGAAACCGTGCATATTTGAGCATGCCTCAAGACAGCACAAGTTTTACCGGCGCAGCCGCAAAACCCGTTCAAGCCGCAAAATCTCTTAAAGACTTCTTACTTGAGATTATGCCAAAGAAAATTAAACGAATGGTAAAAATCCATGAAGGCATGGGAGAGGTTCAAAACCAGTTAATAAACGCGGTAGGTACAGGTTTAGTAGCCCCGTTGTTTATTAAATACAACCCTATTTCAGACACAGACGAGAATACCAGAACTTATACAGCCTGGAGACAGCCGGTATCTGCAGTTCTTGCAGTAGCAACTCAAGCTGCTATTGTTGTTCCGTTTAACTCATTAATTAAAAAATTATCAGATGTAGGATTCCTCCCGGTAAGCCATAATTCAACATTATTCCCATCTGATGATTATGTTAAAGCAATAATTAAAAAACAAAATCCTGATAAGAAATATACAAAAGCTGAAATGAAAGATGCTATCGAAAAGTATAACAAAGAAGTTTATGAGCCAAAACTTACAAAAATGATTGAAGAAGACAGGATTGTATTTAATACAACCGATGGCAAAACAATGTCCACAATGGAAATGCCAAAACAAGACTTCAAAAACTTATTCGAAGAAACTTTAAATACTCTTATCGAAACAGAAAAGAATGAAAGACGTCTGGCAATAAACCAAAAATTACCGAAAAAGATTGACCGTGGTATATTCTTCCATGATCACCCTGACGAAACTATAAATATATTACAAAGAATACGCAGCAAAGTTTCTCAAGATTATGCCCAGACAGAATTTGAACGGTTACCGGAAAACAAAATCCAATTATCTAACAAGGATTTTGAAAACGAATGTAAACAAATTATTAAAGAATTAAAAGACGAAATTAAAAAAGATTCTTCTAAAAAGAGTGTAAATGAAGAACTTATAAAAATTGTCAAAGAAATCAGGGATAAAAACACAAGTTTTGATTCTCCGGGAATAAGAGTTCTTTGTGATAAGATTGACAAAATGATTGAAAGCGTTCACGTAATGCAATCTAAAAAATCAACAAAAGAAATTTCCGATTACGTAGCTGAAGCAATCCATAGAAGAACTGATGCTATTGATGGTACAATTGATACATTGTCAAAAATTAAGGCTAAATTACTTTCTAATACCGGCATCACGGTAAAAGAAGCTCAAGCAATTATTGACGAAGCAATTGAAGTGTCAGAAAGCTCAGTAAAAACAAAACTACGCGCTCAAAATATTAAAGAATCAGAAATTGAACAATCTATTGAATGGCTTGAATGTATGGGAACAAGACTTAGAGATAAAGTTAAGTCTATTGCTAAAAATATTGGAGCTCAACAAAAGAAACATGCCAAAGCAAATATTGACGGTCTGAAACGTTGGACAGGCTTAGGCGTATCTCTTGCAATCCTTCCTGCGACCTGTTGGATGCTGAATAAGATTTATCCTTGGTTTATGGACAGAGCATTCCCGAACCTTTCAAACAAAGCTGCTGCTGCAAAAGCCGAAAAAAACAATAAGAAAGCGGAGGTGAAATAATGAGTAATATAATTCACCCAATAATAATGCCGATAGCTAAAGGATTAAAAGCATTTGCAAATAGCGGAGTTGCCAAAAAGGCAGGAACCGAAGTTTATAATAACAACAGAAAATATATTGATGGCTTGGGTGTTGCCTCTATTATCGCAAAAGACGGTTTAGGCTGCTACTTATATGTAACTCAAAGTTTGAATAACAAAGATATCCCGGATGATAAACGTAAATTCGTTGCATCTTTAGACTTAACAAACGGGGTATTAATGATTGCTCTGCAATTATTGATGTTCTTCACAGTTTCTCACAAAGTCTGCCAGACTAAGATGTTTGATAAATTCTTCGGCAAATTATTTGACAGACCTATCAGAAAAACATACCACTCTCTTGTTAAGAACCAACCTGGATTCTCTGATATTCACGGTGACAAATTCAACAAAGAATTTGCAAAAATCAGAGATAACGTTAAAGATGCATTTGGAGGTCTTACTTCTCTTGCAGCCGCAACTATCGTCGGAAAACGTATGTTAGTTCCATTTATAGCAACCCCTCTTGCAGGTAAAGTTGAAAAGAAAATGAACGAAAGAGAAGCAAGAATGAACGGAACCCAGGTACAACAAGCCGGAGATAAATCTTCACCATCAATGAAAGGTGCAATGAAAGAATCGGAAGGTTCTAATACTCAACCGGCACAAGTTGCTGCACCGCAGTCTTTTGATACCGGTTCAACAAACTTGTTAGCAAAATACAAAAAATAAATTTACATCTACAATACAAGAAGAGCTGATCCCTTAACAGGGGTCAGTTCTTTTTATGAGATCTTTTTTTATATAAGTTCATTTACTATTTGCTGAATATAATCTTTAACAGCTGGAGTAATTAACAAATTAGGTTCAGACATCGCAAATTCATCAAGTACAATAACAGCCTTTTTCTTATCTCCGGCTTGCTCATACAATAATCCCAACATTATTTTGTCCAGCGGAGTTGAGGTTTTAGACTTATACTCTTGAAGTTTAGCATTAACCATTCCGAGTTTTTTATAACAATCAACAAGGTTTTTATAATATTCAAAATTCAAATTATACTGGGTTTTAGCATTCTGAAAACAATCAAGCGCCAAATCAGGATACCCGATTGTCATATAAACTTTTCCAAGGTTATTAAAATACACAGCTGTTGCCTGTGTTTTTGGATTAAGGCTTATTGCCATTTTAAACTCCTGAATAGCCGCATAATAGCATTTTTCTTCAACATAAATAACCCCAAGATTATTATGTTCGTAAGCATTTTTTACAGGATCAATAACATAAGTTGCAGTAGTTCCCGGAGCGCAGACTCCCGGAAGTGTTGTAAATAAAATTACCAATAAAGTAATAAACCTTTTCATCATTAACCTGTTTAATTAAAATTTAAAAATATTCAACATTGATTAAATAAGTTCAAATTCAAGACCTTCACTCGCCATATAAACATTTTTATTATCAGAGCTGTAATGTTCCTGAATCCTATCAAGTTTTGTATCATCATAAGACGGATCATAGTGAAAAAATACAAGTTTTCTAGCTTTTGCCTGCTTCATAACCTCAACCGCCATATCAAATGTTGAATGACCATAACCCTGTTTTGGGGAATACGGATTCAAATAATCTTCTGTCGTATATTGCGCATCATGAACCAGCACATCACAATTTTGAGCAAATTTGACAAACTTCTTGTCGCCGCCAAAATAACACTCTTTATCTGTTGCATAAACAATAGATTTCCCTTTGTATGATATGCGATAAACCATCACCCCATCTTGCGGATGAACATACGATTTATAAAAAGTTATTAAAACATCTTCATCCTTAGCCTCAACTTGCGCTAAATCAGCAAGCATAGGTTTTTGACCGGGCTTCATAAGAATACACTGCCCGTCAAATATATCACGAATGTCAAGATTACAAGCAATATCACCCAAATCCAGCGGAAATGTTTTTCCAAAAATAAGTTCTGATAAATCATGCGACAAAGAAGAATCCGAAACGCTGCTTCCAAACATCATTAAATTAGCAGATTTAACATGAAGCGGCTTGAAAAAAGTCAACCCGAGAAGATGATCCTGATGAATATGCGAAACCAAAATTGTAGAATTAATAGGACAACGTTTTTCAGGTTCAACAGATGAGGCAATATACTTTTCCATTAAATCATCCCCAACACCGACAATACCTGTTCCGGCATCCAGAATAATTACATGCCCGCCAACATTAAGTTCAACACAAGATGTATTTCCCCCGTATTTCAAGAAATCTTTATCTGCTACCGGGAAACTTCCTCTTACACCTCTGAATTTTACTTTAAACTCACTCATATTAAGCCCTCTAATTATTTTTTAATTTCATAAACTCCGGATTGATCTTTTTCTTCTCCAGTATAAATCGAACTTGAGAATACTAAAATTTTTGCCATTTTTTGAATAGTTGTTTCTCGGGTCTCACGCCAATCAAAATTGAAAACAACCTTGTCTTTGTAATTTGTAACCGTAACAATTCTGAATGCATTAGGATATGACACCAAAGCTGGTGTACTTACATATAGAACGTTATCATGCTGTGTAATCTTTGCCGCATGATAATGTCCTTGAAAAACACCTATAGGATTATCATAACTTTCAATAAGCTGTTTTAGTACAATACCGTTACGCATTTTATGGTTAGGACTTGCAAACGGTTCTACAACAGGAACATGCATAAAAAGTAATACCGTGTCGTTTTTTGAACTATCAAGCTCTTTTTTAAGCCATTTTAGCTGTTCATCATCAATATATCCGTTTGAAGTTATTTCATTTGTAATAATATTATCAAGCACTATAACTTTGTAACTTTTTTTAGGTTCAAATGAATAATATGCCTTTTTGAACTTAAAATTCGCATTAGAGTTTCTAATCATATCAAGATAAACAAGCGTTGTTAAATAACCGCCGACACACCTGTCATGGTTGCCAAACGCAAAATACCATGGGGCATTAAGCTTTTCAAGATGGGGAAGGACAGCCCTTAGTTCTTTTTCAAAAGATTTATCAATCAAATCACCCGTAAACATTGTAAAATCAATACCATTTTCTTCATTAATTTGTGCAATGGCATCATCTAAAAGCCTAGGGGATTCACCTGTCATTTTAAAGGTCATATTTGTGCCGTTTTCCAAGAAATGAACATCACTTACCTGGGCAAACTTTAACCCCGGATTACCCGCTACAGAACATGCTTGGAGCCCCCAAAGCATTCCGGCAGTAAGACACAGGGTTATTACACCATTTGTAAGCTTTGTAAAAAACCCTTCTTTTTTCTCTTTTACTGCTTTATTTCTGTACTTACGTCTACTCATCTTGCTTGTTTTCCAACATTCCTTTTATTTCATTATATTTATTTTCCAGATATACGTCATCATCAGAGAGTATGAAAGCTTTATCGATATTCATCAATGCACTCATATAATCACCCATTGCGTAATCGCAGTATCCCATATATTCATAAATCTTTGAAGTTTGAATATCCGGAAGCAATTCAGTAAATATTTCTTTTGCAGCTTTATAATCTTCAGATTTATACAAAATCTTAGCCCTGTCAAATTGATATTCCGGGCAATTATTTATCTCAATAGCTTTATCATTATCAGCACGTGCCTGATCGAGCATTCCCAATTCAAACTCAGCACGAGATTTAACAGCATAAGCTAAATCATCTTTCGGGTCAAAAGTTAGATACTTATCAATAGGATTTATCACAGCATCATACCTGCCAACATCATATAATGTTATCGCAGAAGATAAATACACCTGTGCAAACTCAGGCTTTGCAGATAAAGCCGCATTATATGCATCAAGACCCTTTAGATAATCATTTTGATCTCTGTAAAAATTACCAAGGTAATAATAAGCAAGATACGCATTTTCAGACTCAGTACCTTTCATTAGGGCATTGAACTCCATTTTTGTATCACCTGAGCGTTTATACTCCATCGCCTGCTTGACGTATGGATTAACCCCGGTTACAAAAGTTTTCTTATCCTGCGCTATTACATGAGCCAAACCTCGTTTCAAATCAGCCACCTGTTTGTTATTTGGATTTATCTCAAGAATTTTATCAAGATAAGTCATTGCGGAATCATAATCACCAACAACACAATAATTTGCCGCAATATCAAGATAATCCTCCTCAACCTCGTTTCCAAAAACCGGAGCGAAGGAGCATACAGCTAAACTTAAAATTACAGATAGTATAAACTTTTTCATACTAACATTATAACATAAAATATGGAGAGTTAGATACATGTTTCCACCAACACTATTGTCATTGCTAGAAAATCTATGATTTTCGAAGCAATCCGGTACCATTTTGGGATTGAATAAAATTTTCTGAACTGCTTCGCTGTCGCTCGCAGTGACGTGCGTTTTTTCATTTAGTAGAGTTTTGTATATAAGTCACCAAATATGCACCTTGAATATCAACCATATTTAACAGATAATTAACTCAAAAAGGATTTCAAAATGGAAGATAATAAAAAAATTGCTGCAGTAGCATTATCCGGCGGAGTTGACAGTTCCGTAACAGCCCTGCTATTACAAAAAAAAGGTTATAAAGTAATCGGTATTACCGGGAAAATGGTCAACACACAGGCTGCTGAAACCGTTTGCAAAAATGCCAAAAATGTTGCTGATAAATTAGGAATAGAACATTATATTTTAGACGTAAGTGAAAAATTCAAAAAGCAAGTTATCGACTATTTTGAAAATTCATATAAAAACGGTCAAACCCCAAACCCTTGTATAGTATGCAACCAGTTTATAAAATGGGGCGAAATTTTTGATTATGCAACCACAACTCTGGGAGCTGAGGTATTTGCAACAGGTCACTATGCAAATATAAGAAATATTGATGGGGTTTATAAATTATACCCCGCAAAAGACGAACATAAAGACCAATTATACTTTTTGTACCGTCTAAACCAAAAACACCTGTCTAAAACAATTTTCCCGCTCTATGAGTACGAAAAAGCTCAAGTACGCCAGATGGCTTACGATTATGACCTGCCGCCAAAATCCTCAAAAGAAAGTCAGGACATCTGTTTTATTGAAAAACCAAATACAACAAAAAAATATTTACTTAACAAATTCGGCGAAACTAAAGGAGATTTTATTGAAATTTCAACAGGTAAAAAGCTTGGCACCCACACAGGTTATTACCAATACACCATCGGACAAAGAAAAGGTATCGGGATTGCTGCAGCTTATCCGCTATATGTAATCGATATTGATGCTGAAAAAAATATTGTCTACCTCGGTAAAAATGAAGACGGATTCCGCTCAAAAGCCGTTATCAGAAATCTTAATTTTTCATATCCGCTAAATGAAAACAAGTTTGATGCAATGGTAAAAATACGTTACAACATGCCTGCCAAAAAAGCTCAGATAGAAATATTAGAAGACAAAGCGGAAATAACATTTTATGAACCTGTAAATTCAATCACTGCAGGACAAGCCGGCGTTATTTATGACATAAATGACGGGCATCTGATAGGCGGCGGACAGGTTATTTATTAATCTTTTTGTGAAAAAATGAGAGCAAATTTTTCCCTCAAAAATTTTCCCACAGGGACTTCCACAAAATGATAAACAAGCGCGCCTAAAAGCACTGAAAAACCAATAGATATAAATAAATTTAACCATATATGATTTAATATAAATGCCTGATGCTTCCACACAAATACTCCCAACAGTAAAAATGCTGTCTGCTGCATAACATAAATTGAATATGAATATTTGCCCAAGAAATCAGATATATTATTTTCAAGTAATCGAGATAAAAATCCCTGTTTTATTAAAAACAAGAAAAACATTATAGAAAAAACTATCAGAAAAATTATATCATTCGGATAACTTGCCTGGCGGATTAAAAAGCGATAAATCAAGAACGAAAAACAGTAAATTTCTGTTGCCGAAACCAATACATATTTTGTAATTTTTGAAACTTTTGTCTTAAAAATTACCGGACAATTCTTAACTCTGTTATAAAATTTTCCAATAAAATAACCGAGCCCAAGCCCGATTATACAACGCATCACACCTCCGCTAAGAAAATAAAACAGAGTATTTCTGCCCCCAATGTGTCCATGTCCATAATTTATTTTTACTACTAAAGAAAAATATACCAATAGTGCAATAATAAAATCTGCTTTTTCAATTTTCCAATTTTTCAAAAAATAGAAAAACAAAACCATTACCCAGAAAAATGGGGCAATAAACCATGTAATCCCTCTATAATCAAGATTTATACCTATATTATTCAACATTAAAAGGTTGATTAACTGAGTATTAAAATTAAATTTCAAAATCCCAAAAATAGATAATATACCTGCACATAATACAGAAAATGCCAGAACAGGCCATAATCTTGCAATCTTATTCAATGCAAAATCCAAACAACTTTGTTCTTTCCTTTTATTAATACTCTGAAAAAAGAAAAATCCGGCTATTATCAAAAACATTTCAACAGCCAAACCAGCCTGCCCGCAACCATCTAAAAGCGTTTTATAGAGCTGATTTTCCCCAACAAATCTAACAATGTTTGAATGATATATGTGAAAATACACAGTTATAACTGCAAACATAAACCTTAAAAATTCAATATTCTTAAATCTCAACTTCTTAATCCCTTAATTTGTAAAACTTAACTTTTTTCTTTTTTATAAATGTTTTACAACTATAAGACCATGTATAACATAATAAATCAAGTAAAATATTAAGTTTTACAAAATTACATTTCAAAACTTATGCAGGATAATAAGAATAATTATGAACATAAAACAATTACTAGGTAAAAGGTTACAGGAAATAAGAAAATCTAAAAATCTCACCCAAGAAACCGTTGCAGAAAAAATGGGAATTGAAACAACCAGCTTGAGTAATATTGAAAATGGAAGATATTACCCGACATCTGAAAATCTTGAAAAATTAATGAAAATTTTAAATATAACCCCCGCAGAACTATTCAATTTTGAATACCTGCAGCCCCAGGATGAACTTATTAAAATTATGACAAATTCTATGAAATCCAATGAAAAATTAACCCGGTTAATGTATAAATTTTATCAATCAGTAAATTAATATTTTTATACTTCTTAATATTTTACATAACAAAAGCAAATTTTTTATTCAGATGATTTATTAAAAATATGGTAAAACTCTGTCAAATGTCAAAACCGATTTTTACGTTAGTCCACCCAAACGACACAAGAAAATTGTGTTCTTTTAACGTTCACAATGAACTATTCGGAGATTTAACAGTTACAACAAGAGAATATAACGACGGAATTAATAGATTTATTACAGAATTAAAAAATAAACCCGGAAAACTTTTTGGCAAAGAAATCTTTTCACTTGAACAAAACTCCGACAACATGTTCGGATATTTTATGGAAGTCGGACAGGAATACAGGAATAAAAACTTCCGATTTGGAGAAATTCTAAGGCTCTCAAGTATCATAGAAATGATTGAAAACAAAATCAAAACTCTTAATATTTATTCAAAAGACACCGCAATTTATTTCCATTCAAAATACAAATTCAAACCTGATATACATCAGTTTGACACACGCAATAAAGCATTAGAATCAATAATAAATAACCCGCAAAAAGGTTTTGAAACTTTTGTAGAAAAAGCCGTTGAAATTTTGAAAAAAATAAAAAATACGGATTCTCCGGAACTCCAAAGAACACTGCGCAACGATACAAATATTTTAACAAGAGAATATCTTCAACAGGTTTTAAAAACCGAAGGCAGCAGGAACACTCACCCATTCGATTACGGAATGGACATGACACTTACGCGCGAAACAATCCTTGAAAACAAAGATTTTTTCAACGCTTTATTCAAAAAACACGGAATTGATTACGAAATTTAACCCCTTATTTCCCTAAATAGAATATTGCGGAGGAGTCGTTTTTTGCGCTTCTACACGTTCCTTTATTGCTCCAAGCGGTTCATAATAAGGAGAAACAGTCATTACTTTTGCTGCAATATCAGGGAAATAGTAAATAAATTTCAACTCACTTGTTGTCAAAGGTTTTTGGGTATGAACGTTTGCATATCTTGCAAGCTCCAAAATATTGCGAGCTTCATGTTCATCTTTAAATTCAATTTCAAGATTGTTATAAACGTTTCTAAACCCTTTGATTCCACCGTATTCACCGGTTGTAATCATTCGTCCTGTTTCAATAATTTCAGGCTCTCCGCGTCCTAATTCTTCAAAATCATAAAGTTCATAATTTCTTCTATCTTTCAACGCGCCATCAGCATGAATACCTGATTCGTGCGCAAAAGCATTATCTCCAACAGCCGGCTGATTTATCGGAAGCGGAACACCAAATGCGTATGCTGTGTATTTTGCAATTTTCCAGGCACGATCAAGGCGGATATTTTCATCGATTTTATATTTACCTTTAAATCCTGCAGACTTTAAACAGGCAAGAAGGCAAGATACTAAATCAGCATTCCCGGCACGTTCGCCCATACCGTTTATAGCAGTATTTATATAAGCATCAACCCCTGCATCTATTGCAGCCCTTGCACCCATTACAGAACAAGCAGTAGCCATTCCCAGGTCGTTATGAAAGTGCATTTCTATAGGCATTTCAGTAGCCTTTGCAATACGGTAAATTCTATCATAAGTTGTTTGAGGATCTTCATAACCTAAAGTATCACAGTATCTGAATCTGTAAGCCCCTGATTTTTTAGCCTCAGAAGCATATTTTATCAAATAATCAATATCGCTGCGTGAAGCATCTTCGGCGTTGACCCCGATAATCTTTGCACCTTTATCTTTAGCACATTCAACAGCTTCTTTTGTCATCTTGATAATATCATCAGGCGTTTTCTTGCCTAAATATTTACCATTTATCATCTGCTCAGAAGTTGATTGGGATAAATTCACGTATTTAAGATTAGGAACACTCTTGAAAGATTGTTCAACATCAGAAGCCATACCCCTCATCCATCCTGACAACTTTGTAGTCTTAATAACTCCGCGCTCAACAAGCTCTAAATTTCCGTTCAAATAATTAAGTTCGTGCTGAGTTGTTGGGAAACCAAACTCCGATTGAGTTATTCCCATATCATTAAGCATTAGATTGATAATAGTCTTCTGCAATTTGGCAAGCCCTAATCTGGAAGTCTGCACCCCGTCCCTATTTGTTACATCTACAAAGTAAATTCTGTTGTCTGTCATATATTTTTCCTCATTTAATAAATTCTATTATACACAAAATTATATTAATTAACTTGCTTTTTTATATAAAATTAATTAGAATAAGTGATAAAGAGCTATTTTATGAATATGAAAAATGATACAAAAACTTTAGATAAGAAAATTAACAAAGAAGTTAAAACCGGAAATGTTAAATCAGCAATAGAATTATGCCAAATCGGATTACAAAAAGATCCGACAAATGCAGACCTGCATTTGAGACTCGGGGATTTATACCTTGCGTGGCATTTAGATATTTATTCATCATGCCAGTATATTGATGAAGCCATAACAGAATACCAAATTGCGCTTGAAACCTATATGGATTCTGCTGAAATCTACTATAAAATAGGTCTGGCACAGTTTTATAAAGGTGATTTGGATAAAGCTGTTAACTATTTTGATAACGCTACAGTTAAAGATCCGAAATTTGCAAAAGCATATCACATGCTTGCAGAAACTTACACAAAAAAAGCAAGATTTTTAGATGCAGAAATGAATGCAAAAAAAGCTATCAAATATGCACCTTTTGCAAGCTCATGCTCACATTATCTTTTGCATAATTTATACAAAATCTCATCTTTCAGGATTTTCAAAAATAAAATTAAATCATTATATGAATACACAATGTCAGTACTAACCCTGCCATTTGATAGTGATGCACTTAAAAAGGTTAAAGAATCACTAACTTATATTAAATTTATACCGATTCTTTTTAAAGGTTACGTACAAATCCAAACAAAAGGTTTAGATGAAGCTTTAGATATTTACATTGATGCAATAGATAAAGCACCGGGTTTTGTTCCGTTATACTGTCTGCTTGGGGATATTTATTCATCACTCGGACAGTTTGAAAGCGCCATAACAGAATATAAAATGGCAATTTGGCTTGATAATCTTAACATTCCAGCCTACCGCCATTTATGTAAAGCCTATGAAGATTTAGGGGATTACGACAACGCGGTGGAAGTTTATAAAAAACTTATCCAAATTATGCCGAACATGCCGGAATTTCACTCAAATCTTGCAAACATTTTATATGTTAAAGGTGATGTAGACGGTGCAGTATCACATTTCCAAACAGCAGTAACCCTGAATCCCGGGAAAGAATGGACAAGTGTTGTTAACCAGACTTTAGGATTTGTATTCCAGGAAGCAAAACAAGATCTCGATGCTGCAATTACATCATATCAAAGTGCTTATCTTTTAACCCCTGAAGATATTGATATTTACATCAATCTTGGCAGTGCTTTTTATGATAAAGAGGATTACGAAAACGCACTTGCGGTATATAGAAACGCGCTTGACCTTAACCCTGAAAATGCAAAAATCCACTGTAATCTCGGATTTTTATACTGGGGTAAAGGAGATACTGATGAAGCAATTCGCGAATACGAATTAGCCATCAAATTTGATTCTAATTATGACATTGCATACAACAACCTCGGGGTAATCTACCTTGATGATTTAGGCAGAGTACAAAAAGCTATGGAAATGTTTAAAAAATCTGTTGAATGTAATCCGAATTATGCACTTGCACACTTTAATCTGGCACGCTCAATCGCAATTACTGGCGATAAAATTGAAGCCGCTAAATTATACCAAATTGCTCAAGATGTTAACAAGATTACAAATGAAATAGACCCTCAGGATATTACCGATAAAATCAACGCATTATTTGATTAAAAAATTATCTAAATATTTGTAACAGAATTATTATTTTTTGAAATTACTCCTGATAAACATTGTTTTAAATATTAGGAGCTTTATAATGACCGATTTTAGTATTACAAATAACACGGCAAAACCTGTAGCAATCACAGATAACCAGAAAGTTCAGATTAAATCCCAACTATCAGGGATTAATTCGCAATCCAGCATCTGGGATAACTACAAGCATTTAGATACAAACAATGACGGATCTTTAGCTGATGAAAAAATTTCTGATGATATTTTATATTCAACAGGACAAAAACTGGGTATAATTCCGGATAGTAAAATTCAAGAAACAAAGCAGGGACAAGCAAATGATTGTTGGCTATTGAGCGGAACTCAGGCACTATCCAATACAGAATGGGGTTCAAAAGCCATCGAACAAGCTCTTGATACAAACCATACAGGAAAAACCGATGATCCTTACCTCGTAACACTGACAAATTCTGAAGGTAAAAAAATACAAGTACCTGTAACTTCAGAAGATTTAAGCAGCTACGGAAAAGATAAGCTAACATACTCTGAAGGCGATATTGATATGAATATCTTAGAAGCAGGAATTGCAAAGTATTTCACAACAGAAATAAAAGCCGGAAGACTGGATAAAAACATTGATGACCCAATAGGCGGAGGAGTTGCGGCAGGAAAATATTCCATAAATTACCTGCTAATAGGCAAAGAAGGACAAGGATTAACAACTGCAAGAATTAATCCTGAATACAAAGATGTTTATCAAAAATTAACAACCGACAATTTAGAAGAAGTACTCGGCAATTATGCTGATGACACTTCTAAAACCGCAATGACCTGCGCATTTAAAGAACCTTCATTTATGCAGAAGCTTTTCAATAACACCTCAAAAAATGAACAAATGTCAAATCACGAATACATCATAACAAATGTAAAAAAGAACCCTGCAGGCGAAATAACAACAGTTTCATATAAAAATCCGTGGGATACATCTATAGAATACACCATTCCTTATGAAACTTTCCAAAAAAGAGCCGCCCAGATTTCCTGGCTTACAAACGAATAAACTATTTTTTTAATCTATTTATTATAAATGAGTAAATTACGTATATAATACCAATTATCAAAGTTGCCGCAGCAACAACATTAACATTATGCGGATCATTCGCTGAATGCTTATATATAGGATGTGTCAAAAGAACTATACCAAATATTACAACAAGTATTGCCTCAAACATATTTCACTCCTATACTAAATTATCATCCATTGCCCCTTCAACCAATGACAAATCAATCGGCAATGAAAATCCGAAAGTTGAACCGTGGTTCGGTTGTGATGATACAAAAACATGTCCCTGATGATGTTTTTCGATTGTGGTTTTTACAAGATGTAGCCCCAATCCCGTTCCTTTAACACTATGGGTTTTATTTTCAACCCTAAAAAATCTTTCAAAAACTTTCTTCTGAAATTCAGGTGCAATCCCAATTCCTTCATCTTTCACTGTCACTGTAACCTGATTATTTTCAGATTCCTTGTAAAGCTTCACAGTGATTGTCGAATCTTGAGGAGCATATTTTATTGCATTAGATAAATAATTTGTTAAAGCCCTTGCAATACTATCGTAATTAAACATTAACAGCGGAATATCTCCATCTTTTTCAACTTCAATCTTTAAATTATGTTCCTTTAACAAAACCTCAACTTGAGAAACACATGCATCTACAAGCTGTGCTATATCATTTTCACTTTTTTCTATTTTTGCATTGGAATCCAATCTTGAAAAATCCAGAATATCATTAACCATACTGCCCAAACGAATTATCTCGGTATTTAACGTTCCAATAAATTCTTTTTGGGTTTCAAAATCAAATTCATCACCATAGTTATACAAAGTATCAATGTAACTTTTCAAAACCGTAACAGGAGTCCTCAATTCATGAGAAACATTTGAAATAAATTGAGATTTCATCTGATCCATTTCTGTTTCGCGGGTAACATCAATCAAAACAATAATATACCCCACATAATCATTATTTCTCGTAAACATTGGAGAAATTATTGATTTTAAGATTCTGCCGCCTATTGTAACATTAAATACAACAGGTTTTGCAGATCTATCCTCAAGTGATAATTTTTTATACTCATCAATCTTTTCAGAAAAACAATATTCACCCTCGGTATCCACATACTGCTGAATATCAGTATTCAAAAGCTGTTCTTCCTCAAGTTCTAATAATTCCCTTGCATGGTTATTTATAAGCACAACATTGTCGTTATTATCACAAACAACAACACCGTTTGCAATACTCATCAATACCGCTTCCAATTTATTACGTTCAAGAGTTAACTGTTCTATATTTTTTTCATCATAAAGATTTAGCCTCATTGACATATCATTAAACGCATTGAACAAGCCCAAAACTTCTTCACTGACATCGTTTTCTTCAATCTTATAGCCGAATTCGCCTGTTGAGATTTTCCGAACCCCTTCGTGTAAAATTCTTAATTCCCGTGTTATTAAATAGGTATTTATCAAGATTACAAAAGCAAAGACAAGCCAAACAATTACAAAAACAAAAAGTATAGATGCTCTTGTAGTTGATGAAACTTTCCCGACAATAGAACCGGATAATCCAACAGTTACAGAACCCATATTTGAGTTATCCAAAACATTTACCATCGGCGAAGATACAGAAATATTCGGACGCTTAGCGCTTTGATGCTCTTTATTTTGTGCTCTGTATATCAAGTCCCCGTCAGAATCGCGAAATTCAATATAAACAATATCATGATGAGATTTCAAAATTGAATCAGAATGACTTTTTAAAATATTGAAAGTTTCCTGTTGGGGAGCATTTTTGGTAATCTCAACACTTTCAATCGCAAGAATTTTTGAGATTACCTGCCCGAAATTTTGATAACTTTCATTAAGATTTTTCTGAATATTAACAGTCGCGAAAACAGCAATCGCCATAATCAGCAATGTACTAAGAACCAACCCGAAAATAATTAATCTGTTTTGAGTTGTAAAACTCATCTTTTGATTTTCGCTCATAAACTGATTATAGCACACCTATGATAATTAATAAATATATTAACCGCCGAAATAATTCATTAAACCATCATGAAGTTTTTCGTTTTTACATAGTTTTTTCAATTTTGAAATCGCACGGTTTTCAATCTGGCGGATACGCTCTCTTGAAACTCCGTATTGTGAACCAATTTCATCAAGAGTCTTTTTCATTCCGTTATTATCCAAACCATAACGCAAAATCAAAACATCTCGTTCTTTTTGGCTTAACTGATTTAAAATTTTTCTTATATCTTCTAACAAATTATCATGCGTAACTTTACCGTCAGGTGTTATTGTAGAATTATCAACAATAAAATCTGCAATTTTTGACGAATCTTCATCAGATGTTGCCGGAGTATCCATACTCACTGTTGATTGGGCAGATTTGATAATTGAAGTCAATTTTGAAACTGGAAGCCCTAAACGATAAGCAATCTCTTGTTTTGTCGGCGGATGCCCGAGTTCTGTAGTTAAATCTATTGTTGCTCTTCTAATTTTACCAATAGAATCAATCATATGTATCGGAAGCCTTATAATTCTTGCCTTATCTGCAATAGCTCTTGTGATGGATTGTTGAATCCACCAGGTTGCATAAGTCGAGAATTTATAACCTTTTTTATAATCAAAACGTCCTGCGGCTTTAATTAAACCGACATTACCCTCCTGTATCAAATCAAGAAAAGATAAGCCGCGTCCGATATATTTTTTTGCAATACTTACAACAAGTCTTAAATTGGCATTTACAAGTACATCTTTCGCAAACTCATCACGATTTTCCTGAATTTTTCTTGCCAAATCCAATTCTTCTTCAGAAGACAAAAGAGGGATTTTCCCAATCTGACGCAGATAAATTTTTACGCTGTCATCAGAATTAACAGACACCATGCTCTCTTGAACCTTAGGATCAGCCACAGATTTTAAGATGTCTTCTCCGTCTTCATCATCTTCGGTATTATGCTCTATTTCCTGAAGTTTTTTAAAATCTACATTTTCATCAGAAATTTCATCAGTTAATATACCAAAACTCTCAAACTCTTTTTTCACGGTATGCTCCAATCTTACTATAAGTATGATATAACTAAGAATAAAATTTGGGGTCATCTGATTGTATTATTATTTTTATTTTTTTGTTAATTTTTGTCTTAAAGTTTCAAAAATTATAGCACTTAAAGCATTTGAAACATTTAAAGAATTGAAATCATTCTGCATTGGAATTTTTACCACAAAATCAGAAGCTTTTAAAAGAGATTTTGAAACCCCCGCATGCTCAGCACCCATAATTATTGCAAAGTTCATATCGTTATATTTAACATCATAATAATTATCTTTTGCTGATGCATCTGTTGCAATTATCCACCAGTTGTTATCCTTTAGTTTCTGCACAGCGTTAACCAGGCTATTTACTTTTATTATAGGAATGTGATTAACTGCACCAGCACTAATTTTTTCAACCGTTGAATTTACTTGAACATTTCTGCGCGACGGAATAATTATCCCGTCAACTCCTGCGCAGACACAAGTTCTTATTATAGCACCAAGATTGTGAGAATCCTCAACTCCGTCTAATATTACAAGTGAAGAATTTTCATGATTTTTTAACTCCAGAAAGTCCTCAAGCTCCATATATTTTACAGGCGAAACCTGCGCTATAATTCCCTGATGATTAAACTCTGCATACGGCTGAAATTTTTCTTTTGCTACAAATTGAAAAATTATCCCTCTTTCTTGTGCAAGTTCTTTTATTTTATTGATTTTGTTATCCGAGTGAATATTTTTAGATATCAATATCTTATTAATTTCTCTATTACCCGCAATCAAAGCCTCCATTACAGAGTTTTTACCGTATATTACATCAAGGTTTTCCATACTATTTTGAAACCTCCAGCATTCTATCAATACATTTTACAGCTTCTTTAGCTATTTTTTCATCAACATCAATCACAGGAGTTTCATTTTTCAATGCATAATATATATCCATCACGGTATTTAGTTTCATACTAGGACAAATGGATGGTCTATCGCATATACTATAAAACTGCTTATTTGGGTAATCTCTCTTTAATCTATCAATAACCCCTTTTTCGGTTGCAATGATAAATTGTTTATCACTACTGTTCTTGACATAATTAATTATACCTGTAGTACTTCCGACATAATCCGCAAACTCAAGGAAGGATTCTTTACACTCAGGATGCGCCAGAACTAAAGCATTAGGATATTTTGACTTAGTATCTTTAATACCTTGCAGATCTAAATTATTATGAATAGGGCAGAAACCATTATATGTAATTACTTCAACATTACCAAGCTGTTTTTCAACCCATCTTCCTAAGTTTCTGTCAGGCACAAATAAAACTTTTTCAGATTTTAAACTTTCAACAATTTTTATGGCATTAGAACTTGTACAACAAATATCACATTCTGATTTTACTTCTGCAGTTGAATTTATATAACAAACTACAGGTATATTTGGATATTTTTGTTTAAAATTTCTTAATTGTTCTAAATCAATCATATCTGCCATTTCGCATCCGGCTTTGAGATTTGGCAAAATTACTTTTTTAGCAGGGTTTAGCAGCTTGGCGGTTTGCGCCATAAAATATACCCCCGCAAATATAATAATTTCAGCATTGGTTTCTTTAGCTTTTTGGCTTAAAAATAATGAATCGCCAACATAATCTGCAACCTCATCAATCTCTACATTTTGATAACAATGTGCCAGAACTATTGCATTTTTTTCTTTTTTAAGTTTTTGAATCTCGCTAATATAATTCATTAAAATTTAATCCTCCATTCGGTGTAAATTTATGTTAAGATTTTCCCATTTATAAAATATATTGTATAATAAAAATAAGATTATAGTAAGAAGAGTAAAAAGGTAGATATGTCATTAAGTAATTTATTAGGAATGGGTGGAGGCGCTGAGATATGTATTTCAATTTCGCCTGCGTGCGGATTGGGAATGATTGTCATTGACAAACACGGAAATGTTAAATCTTATGCACAAACCCCATTGGAATATAACGAAGCTCAAAGGGAAATTGCTAATTACGATGAGTTTAAAGCAGGTTTGGAAACATTGTTTCAAATGCGTAATATTAACCCGCAAAAGGCTAATATTCACCTTAGTGTTCCGACTGTTTGGTTTGGATTAAAAGAAGGTCTGCCGCTATTATTAGACGATAGTGCTATTTCAAACGTTATTCTTGGTGAATTAGAACAATCATTTATCTTTAAACGCAAAGAACCGCTTTCTTTTTGGTTTGATGCATTAGCTTCTTCTAACTCTGATTCAAGAAACGTTTTTTATACAGCAGTTCAAAAACAAGCTGTTGACCAAATTAGAGATATTTTAACATCAATGGGTGCAAATCTTGCAAGTGTTGAATGTTCATTATTCTCATACTTAAAAGGTTTATATGCTACAGGAATAGGTGCAACACAACTGCAAGACGGTCATTCCTGGAGCTTAATGGTTGTAAATAACAGCGGTTTCCAAATGATAGGTCTGCAAGGTAAAAGAATCCTTGAATACTACGAAGAACCGCTACCTATTAAATCTTACGAAGGGGAAGAAATATACTCCGCAATTGAAAATGCAGCACAAATCGCACTTATGAGTACTCCTTCAAGTTCTTTACTTGTAATCTCAGAAACAGACCTTGTTTCAGCGGAAATCCTTGCAGGGCGCTTGCAATTCGGCGGTGCAACAGTATTTGTGGAAGAAAACCAATTCAGAAAAGAACCTTTAATGGAAATGTCTTTGAACATTATGCCTGAAGACCAAATTAAAGTTTCTTTACACTCAATAGGTCACATGGCACCGGCAGGAGTTATGCCTGTTGATGTAGATTTCATTGCTACAAAAGGTAAAAAGAAAGCTGCAGTTGCAACTATCGAAACTCCACTGGGTGAACTCACTCCGACAAAAGCATCAATACTTGCTATAGTTCTGGGTGTAATAATAATGGCACCGGTTGGTTTAGGATTTTACTTTACTCAAAATATGGTAACTAAAAACCAAACCAAAAGTGCTGAATTAGATACTCAAATAACATCACTTGATGAACAAATTAAAGCCTACGAAGCAAAAACCGGTGATACCGGATTTAATGCTGTTGCTGAAATCGAAAAAGTTTTGAAAAATAACAGAACCAAAATTATGGCATACGCCGCATTAGGCGAATCTATTCCAAGAGGTCTGTATTTAACATATTTTATTACAGGAGATGACGGAATAGTTAACGTTAAAGGCTGTGCCGATTCTGTTGAAGACGTATATGTATTTTATCAGAACCTGAAAGATTCTTTGGTTGAATCAAAATTGCGTTTAAGCAAATTGGATTTAAAAGCAGGCTCTTTAGATACTGTAATTAATAGTACAGTTTCAACAGTTGATACCGCACCTTATATTTTTGAAATCACAAATATGAACGAAGCACAATTAACATCTTTCATGAAAAGACTAACAACACCGCCTAAAGATGATGCTAAAGATTCAAAAGATAAAAAGGCCGAAGGTGAACAACAAGAACAACCGCAACAATAAATATTGATAAAAGGATAAAAAATGGACAGCGAAAAATTAAAACAGTTTTTAATACCGATTGCTTTAATCATTCTTATAATTGTAGGACTTGGATATACAGTTCCTAAAATTATAGATAATTTCAACAGCTATAAAGCGTTGGAAGCTGAAATTGCGCAAAAACAAGCAACCGTTCAAGAAAAACAAACAAAACTTGATGAGTATAAACGCAAGGAAGAAGAAGAAAAACGTAAAGAAGCTGAAAACGCAAAAAGTGAAAAACCTTTCTACAAACCGGTTATGGCTGGAATGAACACTGAAGCTGTTATTGCCGGTGAATTTGCAGAAATTTTACAGCTTGTCCGTGCTAATAAAATCAAAGTCAGAGGTATCAAATATGAATATGATCCCGAAGATGATGCTTTTGTTCAAGGTGCAAAAGAAACTTATAACGTTGCAAGATTAAATATGGAAATGGTCGGTAATTATACTGATTATGATAACTTCTTAAAAGAAATGTATAAGCACGAACATTTCCTTGATATTCAATCTGCTGAAATCGTTCCATATAAGAAAAATAAGAAAATTCTTCTTATTAACTTCAAAGTAAAATTATATGCTAAAAAATAATTATTCAAATTGAGAAAAATCTATTGAAAATATTTGTTTTTTAGATTTAATACAAGTGTTACAAAAGCTCGTTTCCAGCGAGCTTTTTTTATTGTAATCTGCAAAAGAACTGCCACAGCGCCCGCGATAATCATTTGCCAAAAACGGGCAAGTATAAACCCCTGATACAGTCAGAATACGACCGTATTCACAATCCAGTTTATCCCACCTGTCGCAAATTTCACCTTCTAACTTTACGGATTTATCATGCCAGGGAACTACCTGCAAATTAGATTTATCCATATCAAAACCGTTTCTTTCAAAAACAGATTCAAAACCGGATAGCAAATCATCATTCTTCAAATTATAGTAATTAGTGATTGTTATTATCGGATTAAAACTGTATTTAACAAGATGTTTTATAGCAAAAACTGCCTGCCTGTATGCTCCGCGATAACGAATATCATCGTTTTTGACCTCTTCATAGTGATCAATACTGATTTTAAAAATTATTTCATTATCAGACTCATCTTCAACTTTTTTCAGAAATCTTGCTTTCTTTTCATTAATAAAAGAACCATTTGTACAAATACAAACATTAGAACGTTTTAAACACAACCTTAAAATGGCATTAAAATCAGGGTGAGTCATCGGCTCCGCCCCTGTTAAGTAAATACATTCAATATCTTCTTTTGTCGTATCATTAAGGGCTTGTTTTATCTGATCTATATCAATAAAATCCGATTCTTTCCTGCCAAATTTAGGAAAATCAATATAGCAATGCTTACAATGCTGATTACAATTTTTAGCAGTCATTTCTATAAATAAATTCTTCAAAGATTTCATATTTATAACTTCTGATTGATAGATGTTACTCTTCATAATTTTAAACTCCTCTCGACATGACCATGTTAACCATGAAGAGTTTGAAATAAATTACCCGCCCCGGCATAGATTAAAACGAAAAAATTATTCTTATGATAAAATATCAGTATGATTAAGATATTAGATTGCACAACAAGAGACGGCGGCCACAATACAAACTGGGAATTTACCCCTGATTTCATAATTAATCTGATGGATAGACTCAACAAATCCGGAATTACTTATTATGAAATAGGTTACAGAAACCACTTTGATAACAGTGGCAAAGGGCAGTTTTATAATTGCAGCCCGGAATTTTTAAAAAAATACTATAGCGTTAAAGGAAACCTGAAACTTTGTATAATGACAGATACAAAACGGTTTTTAATAGAAGATTTTCCCGGAAGCGAAAAAGATTATATAGATTACATAAGAATAGCCTGCCACCCTAATAGGATTAAAGAAACTCTTGATATAGCAAAAAATTTACATTATAGAGGCTACGGAATATTTGTCCAACTTATGGACATATCAAATATTACAGAAGAAGGTCTTATTGCCCTATACTGCTGGCAGTATAAAGACATTATCGAAAGCTTGTATTTTGCAGACAGCTATGGAACACTTTACCCGCAAGATATCGAAAAATATTACAATAAACTAAAATCTTTAGGGTATAAAAAAATAAGTTTCCATGGGCACAATAATATTCAAATGGCACTGCAAAATTCACTAAAAGCCATAGAACTTGGAGCACATTCAATAGATACTACAGAAGATGGCATAGGGCGCTGCGGCGGAAATTTGAACCGAACTGAACTCCTGGATTCACTAAAAATTAAACAATAAATTGCCTGTAAACTTCAGCATCGGAATTTCTCACTACAGTTTTTGGCAGGCATAAAACCCCGTTGCGTTCTGCAATCCTTTGAATTGAAGGAGATGCAGAAACAATCACGACTTTGGTATTGTTATATTCTTTATAGGTTTTAATTTGTTTTACAAACCACTCACCTGCAAACAGCGGTAAAAAATCACTCTCCATTTGCAAATCCGTAAAAATTATATCATAAGGTTCATCAATAGATGACTCAATCTTAGCCACACCCTCTTTTGCACTATACGCACAATCAATTTCCAAACCTTCAATATTCAAATAATTCAGATTATTTGTATGAAATCTTATCCAGCCCGGAACATCATCAACTATTAAAATTCTTTTCATAATAAGTTAATTCTACATAAAATCATAAAATATTTCTACCTCATCGGGGAGTGTAAAATTTAATATCATTTTCTAAATTAAATCTCAAAGGAGATTTAGATGAACAGACTAAAAATAATTCTGCCGATATTAGGAATACTTGTAATCAGTACAAGCGCTTATGCCAAAACTCCAAAAGAAGCTGTGGACTTTTTTTATAAATATACAAATTACGCAAACACCTACAATAACGAACTTTTAAACCTATATTCACCCGATGCAAAAATTATCCGTGAAGTCGTAAAGCCATCAGGCAAAACCGAAGAAATTGTCGTTCCTACGAAAAGATATTTTAAAGAATTGAAAATCGGGCAAAAAACTGCTAAACTAAGAAAGTACAAGAATAAATACAGAAATATTATCGCAAAAGAAACACCTGACGGTATAAAAATAAGCGCTGAGCGCCAGCCATCTAAAGAAACTTACTGGCTGAAAATGTATCAAATTGTACAAGAGACAGATTCAGGATTTAAAATAAAAGAAGAAATGATGCAGACAAAAGTTCAATCATTTCTAAGACACAAAGATAAAGGTGACTAATGGACAAATTCAGATTTCTAACAGCCGGCGAAAGCCACGGACAATGCCTAAGTGCAATAATAGAAGGGGTTCCGGCAGGAATAACAATTGATATAGAATTTATCAATAATGAGCTAAAACGACGTCAACAGGGTTACGGACGCGGCGAGCGTATGAAAATCGAAAATGATACCGTTGAAATCACATCAGGAGTAAGATTTGGCAAAACCTTAGGCTCACCGATTACACTTGTTGTAAAAAACCGCGACTTTGAATCCTGGAAAAAAATAATGAGCACAGCTCCGGAAGATATAACAGATGAAAAAGCTTTTTCAACTTTCCGCCCGGGACATGCTGATTATGCGGGCAGTGTAAAATACAACCAGAAAGATCTGCGCAATATCCTTGAACGCTCAAGCGCCCGAAAAACAGCCATTGAAGTTGCAGTAGGAGCAATTGCAAAATTATTACTAAAAGAATTAAACATAACAGGAATGTCAAAGGTTCTGCAAATCGGATCAGCCTGCTGCCCTGCAGACTTTAGCGAAGAAGTTGACATAATGCGCGGGAAAGGTGACACCATAGGCGGCAAGTTTGTTATTATCTATAAAAATCTGCCTGTCGGTTTAGGCTCTTATGTTCACTGGGACAGAGGAATTGACGGGAAATTAGCACAGGCAGTTATGAGCATTCCGGCAGTAAAAGTAGTTGAAATCGGCACCAATCCGCTGGGTTATCAAGGCAGTGCTTACCACGATGAAATATTTATAAAAGACGGTGAAATCGAAAGAAAAACAAACAACGCAGGCGGTGTCGAAGGCGGCATGACAAACGGCGAAGATTTAGTAGTTTTTGGAGTAATGAAACCGATTCCAACAATGAAAACTCCGCTCAAAACTGTCGATTCACAAACCCTGGAAGAAACCGAAGCACACTTTGAGCGTTCAGATGTTTGTGCGGTAGAAGCATGCTCTATTGTTGCAGAGGCTCGTATTGCCTGGGTGTTAGCAAACGAAATTTTGTTAAAGTACGGCTCTGATAATTTAGATGAGTTAAAGAAAAATTACAATAACAACTAAATTACGCAATAATTAATATTCCTCATATTTATTATTTTTAACATATAATAATGGAAAAAGGAGTAACTATGCCGATAGATTTTAACCCGCATTTAATGTTCAATTATAATATAAATATTCCGCAGAAAGTATCTACCCAGCAGGCTTTTGTAGCAAATGAACCTGTAAAAGATACTTTTACTAAAAGTGTTAACGTCCAAAATGCAAATATCGATACAAATTATGACGGGATAAAAATTAACAAAAAATCTTTCGGCACAATAAAAAAATCAGGTGAAGAAGCATTGTTATACACAATCACCAATAAAAACGGTGCAAGCGTTGATCTGTCAACTTATGGAGCAACAATTACAGGGATAAAAGTTCCTGACAAAAACGGCAAAATTATTGATGTCACACAAGGTTATGATAACGTAGCTCCTTATGAAGAATCACCAGTTGGGCATGCCGGCGGTACTATCGGACCTTGCGCAAATAAAATCAATAACGGAAAGTTTTCAATAAACAATAAAGAATATTCTCTTGAATGCAACAAAGATGGCGGCAAAACCCATTCTCACGGCGGAACCCAAGGATTTGACACAAAAAATTGGAATGCAAAAGTTTTACCGGACGGAATTGAATTTACCTACACTAAAAAAGACGGAGAAAGCGGTTATCCCGGGAATGTAGATGCAAGCGTTACATATAAATTTGACAACGATAACAACCTGCATATCAAGTATAATGCCAAATCTGATGCCGATACTCTGATAAATATGACAAACCACACATATTTTAACCTTGACGGTGCTGAAAATACAAAAGAAAATTCAATTCTTGACCACATCGTAACCCTGCCAAATTCATCATCTTTCACGGTGAATAATGAAATGGCAGTACCAACAGGCGAGATTCAATCAGTAGAAAATACCCCGTTTGATTTCAGAACAGCAAAAACTATAGGCAAAGACATAAACGCAGACTCAGACCAATTGAAAATCGGCACAGGCTTTGACCAAAACTACTGTATTGATAACTACAACGGAAAAGATTTAATTAAAGTTGCAAATGTAAAATCCCCAAAAACCGGAATAGTTTTAAATGTTTCAACCAACCTGCCGGGATTTCAGTTCTATAGCGCAAACCACCTGGGTAAATCTGCTCAGCCAAACGGAAAAAGCGGCAGCCGATACGAAAAACGATCCTCATTTTGCGTGGAACCACAATTTTATCCTAACGCAGTCAACACAGAAAACTTTAAAGAAAAAGGGATTCTAAAATCCGGCGAAACTTATAACCGCGAAATAGTTTATTCCTTCTCTACTGAAAAATAATTAATCAAGTTGTTTTGTTACCCGGCAAGGATTTCCAAGCGCCACAACATTTGGCGGAATATCTTTAGTAACAACCGAGCCGGCTCCAATTACCGCATAATCACCTATAGTAACCCCCGGGAGCACAACTACATTGCCGCCAAGCCATACACCTTTTCCAATCGTAATAGGCTTAGCCCACTCGACACCCGCAATTCTGTCCTTTGCATTAATCGGGTGAATCGCCGTATATAACCCGCAATTTGGACCAATAAAAGTATCTGCTCCGATTTTAATCTTTGCACAATCTAATAAAACACTGTTATGATTTATATACACAAATCCGCCAAATTCAATATTATATCCGTAATCACAGAAAAAATTCGGCTCAATAATACTATTCTCTCCGGAATTTCCCAACAATTCCGATAAGATTTTTTGTTTTTCTTCTGGCTGATCTGCCCCCAGCAAATTATATTTCCTACAAAGTTCTTTAGCCCGAAACCTGTCTTGCTCAAGTTCTTCACAAAATGGCTGATAAACTTCCCCTGCAATCATCTTATCGCGTTCGCTCATAACATCTCCCTCATCTGTAATATATATACTACAGTAAATTTGTAAAATCATCAACCGCAAAAAAAAGAAAGTTATATACATGTTTCCACCAACATTATCGTCATTGTGAGAAAATCTATGATTTTCGAAGCAATCCGGTATCATTTTGGGATTGAGTAAAATTTTCAGGACTGCTTCGCTATCGCGCACAGTGACGTGTATTTTTTATTTAGTAGAGTTTGGTATATAAGTCCAAAAAAAAAGCTTCTGTGAAGAAGCTTCCTTGGAATTTTTTACAATTCCTCGTGTAAAAGATTAGTAGGTAGAAAGTAGAAGGTAGTAATGTATATATAAATTAGATTTATATATCGTTCTTATATACTTATAAAGTATTTTTTATATACAGAATTGCATGAAATTCTATAGAAATTTACAATTGTTAACATGGCAAACCTCGCATTATAACATGCTTTTAGACAGATATTGAAAAAAAAGAAATTCTACATTATAATCAACGTATCGTGAGGAAATTATGAAAATTGCAATATATCCGGGAAGCTTTGATCCCGTAACAAAAGGACATTTAGATATTTTAAAAAATGCATCAGAAATCTTTGACAAGGTTATAATCGCTGTTGCCAGAAACGGTGAAAAAAAAGGATTTTTACCGGTTGACAAACGCGTAGAACTTATTAAAGCAAGTATTCCCAATCTTAAAAATGTCGAAGTGGATTCATTTGAAGGGTTAACCATTGAATATGCAAAAAAAAGAGGGGCAGAAGTTCTGATAAGAGGGTTACGCGCTGTGTCAGATTTTGAATACGAAATGCAATTATCTCAAACAAACAGCGCCCTTTGTGAAGATATTAAAACAGTATTCTTAACAACCAAACCTAAATATAACTTTATCTCATCAAGCACGATAAGAGAAATTCTTGAAAATGGCGGAGATATCTCAAAATTTGTCCCTGAACCCGTTTTTAAATACTTAGTCAAGGAGTAATTCAATGGAATTTAGATCGCTTGATATTATATCTCAACTTGAAAAAAACATTCAACAGGGCTATAAACTCCCAATATTTTCAGGGTATGTAGCAATAAACAAACGCGGTGTTGAAAAATTTATTGATATGATATATGCAAACCTACCTATGGATGTTAAAAATGCCCGAGAATTCCTTCAAAACAGGCAACTTGAAATTAGTAATAAGCGGAAATCCAGAATATATGATTCACTGGAGCTGCTTGAAACTCAAATAGATAAAGCTCCTTCATTTTTTCCAACATACGTAATCGTACAAATAAAAGAAATAGAAAAGCTACTAGACAAAGTTCGTGACACCTTACCGGAAGAAATTTTAAAAGCTCAAAATGTCAACAATCAGTAAACACATGTTAAGCTATGTAATTACATGACTTAATATTATTTGACAATTAAAATTTGCTTATGTAATATATATAGTATAAAATGTTGAAAGGGATAAGGGATATTTAACATGCCGCAAAATGGAGTGTATGATTTACTAAAGATGTTAGAAATAGCCTTAGATGAAGGATATTCCGTACTAAAATACACTGTAGTAAACAAAAGAGAAATTGAAGAATTAATAGATAGAATATATTCAGCATTGCCTGTAGAAGTTCAAGAAGCAAGAGTATTTCTGAAAAAGAAAGAAGAATTGCAAAACGAAGCTCATCAAAAAGCAACAAGAATTGTCCAGGAAGCTCAGGCAGAAGCTGACAGAAAATTATCTGAATCCGACCAAATTAAAGCTATTGAACGCGAAGGTATCAGAATTAAAAATGAAGTAGTTGAAGATTGTGAAAAAATCAAACACATCGCTCTTCAAGATGCTGAAAATATCAGACTGCAAGCAACTGATGAAGCATTAAAGATCAGAGAAGGCGCGGAATTATACGCAGAACAAGTACTAACAAGTCTTGAAGGAAACCTCACACAGCTTCAGCAAGTTGTTAAAAACGGTCAAATTTACATGGAACAACTCAGATCTGATTCTGTAGGCAAATACTCTTCTCAAAAAGAACTTAGCCGCAGGTAATTAAATAAGTAAAGATTGACAAAATGCAATTCGGTATAATCGAATTGCATTTTGTCTTATATTATAACAAGTTTATAATGGTCAAATCTGTATTATTTGTTAACATACCATTTGCAATTATTTTTTTTTGATATAAGATAGAGGTATAAGCCGAAATAGATAGAATGTGTAATGTTCACATTCTATTTTAAATAGGAAACAAGTTAATAAACAAAAAGGAAATAAAACAATGGGTATCAAAGGAAAAAATGACAAAATGGTAGTTCTTGCATGTGAAGAATGCAAAGAAAGAAACTACACAACAACAAAAAACAAAAAAACCATTAAAGAAAGAATGGAATTAAACAAATATTGTCCAAAATGCCAGAAACACACTGCGCATAAGGAAACAAAATAACATTATTGCAAAATAATGGAATTATCACGGGAAATTCCCGTGTATGCGTCCTTAGTTCAGTTGGTAGAACGTCGGTCTCCAAAACCGGATGTCGAGGGTTCGAGTCCTTCAGGGCGCGGATTTAACTTTAAAATAAAGGATTACAAATATGAGTGAAGCACTAGAAGCAATAAAAACATATTTTAAAGGTGTAAAAACAGAATGGGGCAAAGTTAGCTGGCCGGAAAAAAGAACAGTTATATTTGAAACATGTTCTGTTGTTGTGATTGTTTTTGTCTTCACTATAGCTATATATTTAATGGATCTTTTATTCAAAGGATTACTTGGTCTAATTAAGTAAAATTTTTAAGCAGAATTATAAAGGTGGCTTATGACTAAAAAAGAAAAAACTATGGAAGAAGAATTAAATGAAGATATCTTAGCTGAACAAGCCGAAGCTGAAGCTAGTGAAGCTGCTGCTTCTGAAGCTAAAGAAGCTAAGAAAAACCAAAAAAGATGGTACATAGTTCACACATATTCAGGATACGAAAACAAGGTTAAAGTTAACCTTGAGAAACGTATTGAATATATGAATATGGGCGATAAAATCTTCAGAATTGAAGTTCCTCAAAAAACCGTAACTCAAATGAAAGCCGGGAAAAAACAGGAAAAAGAAGAAAAAATCTTCCCTGGATACGTGCTTGTTGAAATGATTATGGATGAAGACAGCTGGTATGTAGTAAGACACACATCAGGTGTTACAAAATTTGTCGGATCCGCCAAAAAACCTATCCCTGCAAGAGAAAGTGAAATCAAAAAGATTCTTCACCGATCAACATCTCAAGTTGAAAAAATTGAACTTGACGTTAAAGCAGGCGATAAAGTCAGAATTATATCAGGACCGTTTGCAGACTTTGATGCAGATATTATTGAAGTTTATCCTGATAAATCAAAACTTAGAGCAAACGTATCCATCTTCGGCCGTGAAACTCCGGTTGAATTGGAATATAAACAAATCAATAAATTATAGCGGATTTTCACTAGGGCGATGCGCAGCAAGCCCTGAAAATTATAACAACAAAGTTAGTACAAAACTGTGGAAGGACCCTTTTTTCAAAAAAAGACCGTTATTACCACAAAAGGAGAAAAAAATGGCAAAAAAAGTAGTAGGAAAAATCAAGCTTCAAATCGAAGCAGGCAAAGCTAATCCGTCACCTCCGGTTGGTCCGGCATTAGGTCAACATGGTGTTAACATCATGGATTTTTGTAAACAATTTAACGCTAAAACTCAAGATAAAGCAGGATATATTATTCCGGTTGTTATTGATGTTTATGAAGACAAAAGTTTTACATTCATCATCAAATCACCTCCAGCTCCTGTATTGATTAAAAAAGCTTTAAATATCTCTAAAGGCTCAGCTGCTCCAAATAAAGATAAAGTTGCTGAAATTACAAGAGCTCAATTAGAAGAAATCGCTAAAATTAAAATGGACGATTTGAACGCAACAACAATGGAAGCTGCAGTTAAAATGATTGCAGGTTCTTGCAGAGCAATGGGTGTAACAGTTAAAGATTAATTAGATGGAAGAACGTAAAAGTTCGCTAATACCACGAAAGGGAAATTTAAAATGTCAAAATTAACTAAAAAACAAAAGAAAATGCAGGAAATGCTTGAAGGTTTTGAACAGCCTTCAACAGCAGTTGATGCAATAAAAAAACTTCAGGAAATCTCAAAAGAGCTTTCTAAATTCAATGAAACAGTTGAATGTCATATGAGATTAGGTATTGAAGTTAAACACGCTGAACAGCAAATCAGATCTACTGTTGTATTACCAGCAGGTTTAGGTAAGGAAGTTCGTGTATGTGTTATTGCTAAAGGCCCTAAGGTTAATGAAGCAAAAGACGCAGGCGCTGATTTCTACGGTACAGAAGATATTATCGATAAAATTGCAGGCGGCTGGTTTGAATTTGATACATTGATTGCAACTCCAGACTGTATGGGTATGCTGGGTAAATTAGGTAGAGTTTTAGGGCCAAAAGGCTTGATGCCAAACCCTAAAACCGGAACTGTAACCCTTGATAT
>URYF01000004.1 GCA_900551965.1 uncultured bacterium | reverse complement strand
TTTCGATTTTACACCTTATTTATCCAGTTATGGAAAAACACCAAGAGAATTTGCTGTTATGCTTATGGAGGCTGTTATGAAAAATACTGGAGTTTGTGCTACAGCCGGAATAGGTACTAATTTGTTTTTGGCAAAAGTGGCTTTGGATATAACAGCAAAACACGTTTCAGACAATATAGGTTTTCTTGATGAAAATGAGTTTAAGAAAACTATATGGCATCACAGACCTATTACAGATATATGGAACGTAGGTAAGGGTATAGCAAAGCGACTTGAAAAATATGGTGTTCAGGATTTATATGGTGTTGCACATATGGACGAAAGCATTTTGTATAAGGAATTTGGAGTAAATGCAGAATTTTTAATAGACCATTCTAAGGGGTATGAGCCTTGCACAATAAAAGAAATTTACGATTATAAGCCTAAAACAGAATCTATATCAAATGGACAAATTTTATTTAACAACGGCTATTGATTATGTAAACGGGGCTCCTCATATTGGGCACGCTTATGAAAAAATATTGACAGACATTATTGCAAGACACTATTCTCAAAGGACTGATAATATGTTTTTCTTGACAGGTACTGATGAACACGGGATTAAGATTCAAAAAACCTCAGCAGCACAAGGGAAAACACCAAAACAGCTTTGTGATGAAAATGCTCAAAAGTTCAAAGATGCATGGAAGGCGCTGGACGTTAATTATAACAGATTTATCAGAACAACTGATGAAGATCATAAAAAAATTGTTCAAAAGATATTTAAAAAACTTGTTGAAAAAGGTGATATTTACAAACATGAATACGAAGGTTTATATTGCTCAGGCTGTGAGTGCTTTTTAAATCCAAAAGATTTAACAGAAGACGGTTTGTGTCCTGATCATTTGAAGAAACCTGAAGTTGTAAAAGAAGAAAATTACTTTTTCAAGTTATCTTCATATAGAGATGCAATTATTAAACATATCAAAGAAAATCCGGAATTTATTGTTCCAAGTTTCAGGGCAAACGAGGTTTTAAATCAACTGGAAGATATTCAAGATATTTCAGTTTCTCGTAATAAGGCGAATGTCGGCTGGGGTATTGATGTATTGGATGATCCTGAACAGTCAATATATGTTTGGATTGATGCGTTGTCAAATTATATAACTGCAATCGGTTATGATACCGAAAATCCGTCAGAACAGTATAAACAATTATGGCCGGTTGATGTCCATGTTATTGGGAAAGATATTTTGAAATTCCATAGTATTTACTGGATTGGAATTCTGATGGCATTAGGGCTGCCACTTCCAAAACACATTTTTGCACACGGCTGGATTACTATAGATGAAACCAAAATGTCAAAATCGTTAGGTAATGTTGTATCTCCTACATCTGTTTTGGAGAATTTTGAATTAGCTCAGCCGGATGCATTCAGATATTATATGGCAACATCAGCTCCTTGCGGACGTGACGGCAATTATTCCGATCAGGATTTCAAAGAAAAAGTGAATGCTCATCTTGCAAACAGTATGGGCAACTTGTTGAATAGAACACTTTCAATGCTTGTTAAATATTTTGATGGTGAAGTAAAAGAAGAATTTATAACTAATCGTTCAAAAGAGGCTGAAAGTTTGATAAGGACAGCTTTAGGAACTATTAAAATTGTTGAAAATCATTTTAACCATTTTGAAATTCAAGAAGCTGCGCAGGAAATTATCTCCATTGTTGATGCCACAAATAAATTTGTAACAGACAATGCACCTTGGACACTTGCAAAAGAAGAAAAAATGAAAGAATGCGGTCAGGTTTTGGCTACAGTTCTGGAGGTTATGTGTGTAGTTTCTTCTTTAATTTATCCATATTGTCCAAATATTGCTGCAGATATGGCAAAACAATTGTCTTATGATTTGTCAGTAAAACTTGATGATATTAAAATTGGTAATATAAAAGCAGGCAAATTGATTTCAAAAGATGAAATCCACCCTGTATTTTTAAGAGTTGACAGTGAATTGGCTGATAAGTCAAAAGCTGTAAAAGTTTAAGTTTACAGGATTAACATTGCGAAAAAGGCGACAGTAGCTTTACTGTTGTTTTTCGCGGTTGAAATAGAAATGATATTGATGTACAATACAGCTGGTGATTAAAATTAAGAATAGAAAAGAGTATTTAATATGAATATTGTTGAAAATAAAAAAATTTATACAGATATAGAAAAGAGTGATATCATGAAAAAAGAACTTATTTTTTTAGGACCTCCGGCATGTGGAAAAGGTACTCAGACAACAAAATTGGCTGAATTTTTAGGTTTGCCTCATGTTGATACGGGCTCATTGCTAAGGGCAGAAATTCAAAAAGAATCACCAAACGGTAAAATTGCAAAGACATATATTGATAAAGGTAATTTGGTTCCTGTTGAGCTTGTAGCTTCAATTATTAAAGACAGATTATCTGAAGATGATTGCAAGAATGGTTACATTCTAGATGGTTATCCGAGAAGTGTTGAGCAGGCTGATATGCTTGAGGTAATTAATTCAGATATTAATGGCTCTGCAGAAGTTGATTTCAGAGCAGTTTATTTTGACCTTAATCAAGATGTTCTGATTTCCAGAATTGTTAATCGCCGTTCTTGTCCTGTTTGTGGTGAAATTTATAATTTAAAATATAAGCCGACAAAAGTTGAAGGTGTTTGTGATAAGTGCGGAGGCAAATTAGTCCAACGAAAAGATGATAACGAAGAAATTGCTAAAGCAAGATTTAAAACATATTTCCAACAAACAGCACCGTTAATTGATTATTATAAAAATAAAGGCAAGCTAAGAACTATTAATGCAGAAGGTTCTATTGATGAGGTTTGGGAAAGACTTTTGGAAGTAATAAACGACTAGTATTCAATATTAAATAAATTTTCATAAAAACGCTTTTTGAAATTATATATTTTAAAAGGCGTTTTTGTGTTAATAAATTGATAATTGCGCAAATATTGCTATAATAAAAATATGACAGCATTTGATAAAAGTAGTATTGAAGAGTTAAAGCAAAATGTTAAATCCAAGCTTGATGAAACAGAACTATATACCTTTAAGGGTTCTGTATCAAAGCTTTTAGGATTGACAGTTGAGGTCAAGCTTCCTGGGTTGAAGATTGGGGACTTGTGTTATATTGAAAATTTCCAAGGTGAACAAAAACCGGCGGAAGTTGCGGCATTCAAAGGTGAGGTTGCACAATTATCACTTTTATTAGATGGCAGCGGTATCGGGCAGGGCAGTTTAGTGACAACAACCCGTCGGCCGGTAACAATTCCTATTGGAGATTTTTTATTGGGAAGATTAATTGATCCGCTCGGTAACCCTATTGATGGCAAGCCGCTAGATACTACAAATGCTGAGTGGCGGCCTATTGATGGTCCGCCTCCTGGACCTTTTGAGCGTCCTATTATTACTGAACAGTTTTCAACAGGTGTAAGAGCGATTGACGGGTGTATGACAATGGGCTGCGGACAAAGACTTGGTTTATTTGCCGGATCCGGCGTTGGCAAAAGTACATTACTTGGTATGATTGCAAGAAATTCCGATGCTGATGTTAACGTTGTTGCCTTAATCGGTGAACGCGGTCGTGAAGTTAAGGAATTTGTAGAAGATGCGTTAGGAGAAGTCGGTATGGCAAAATCCGTTTTGGTTTGTTCTACGGGAGACCAGCCGCCATTAATCCGTCAAAAAGCACTTCAGGCAGCAACTGCTGTTTGTGAATATTTTAGGGATCAGGGTAAAAAAGTTTTTCTTATGACTGATACTGTAACCCGTTGTGCGATGGCAGGACGTGAGGTTGGGTTGTCATTAGGGGAGCCTCCGACAATGAAAGGGTATCCGCCGTCAATTTTTTCCTGGCTTCAAAAGGTTCTTGAACGTGCGGGGAATAGTCCAAAAGGTTCAATTACCGCGCTTTATACTGTTTTAATGGAAGGTGATGATATTTCTGATCCTATTGTTGATATTGTGCGTGGTATTGTTGACGGGCACATTTTCTTATCAAGGAAGGTTGCCGAGTCTAACCATTATCCGGCGATTGATGTTTTGGGTAGTATTTCCCGTTTGATGAGTGCTATTGCAGCTCCTGAGCATAAAGCTGCAGCTGCAAAATTAAGGACAATACTGTCACTCTATCGAGAAAATAAGGATTTGATTGATGTTGGTATGTATCAGCCGGGTTCAAACCCTCGACTTGATACTGCAATTGAAATGATACCGAAAGTTAATGCGTTTTTACAGCAGCGAACATCAGACAGTGTAACGATGGAAGGTACAATAGGACAGCTTGTTGAGATTAAATTTTAAGGTTATAAAAAAGGAGAAATATTTTATATTTCTCCTTTTTAGTAATTAATTATTTATTTTATTATTTTTTTACGACGTCTTTGATTTCCGGACTTTCGCTAACGTATGTTGTTAACTGTTTTAAAGCCGGTTTATATGCATTAATAGTGCTGGAACCGCCCAAACAGCCGCCTGTACAAGCCATTACTTCAATAAGATTACCAAGTTCGCATGTTCCGTTTTTGGCAAATTTTTTCAAATCCCTGATTGACTGTTTGTTTAATCCGTCAATTACGTATGGTTTAGCTTTTTCATCTTCATCAAGAAGAGAATTAACCGCACCTGCAACTCCGCCTGTTACTGCAAAATTTCTGGCTTGGGCAGATGATTCTTTTCTAAACTCGGATTCATCACATGCTGAAACCTGAACATTTAGGGCAATGAACCATGCGCCTAATTCTTCGTAATTCAAAACATAATCAATGTTTGGATTTTGCAGAGCTTCACGTCTTTTTGCAACACAAGGGCTGAAAAATACTGTAATAACGTCAGGTGTTTCATTTTTTACAAGTTCAGCTGTATAGTATGCAGGAGTTTTTGTTTCTGAACGGAAAGGTTTTAGTTCTGGAACATGTTTTTCTACAAGTTCATTGTAGCCTGCACAACAAGAAGTTGTCATAAAGCCGTCACCTTTTTCCATTCTTTCGACGAATTCAGCGGCTTCATTTTTAGTTGTAATATCTGCACCTTCTGCAACTTCAACAACATCAGAAAATCCTAAAGACAGAATTGCCTGTTTTAATTGTTTAGGGGAGCAAGGCAACTGTCCAAAGATTGCCGGAGCAACCATTGCTGTTAACTTTTTACCTTCTTTTATTGCCTTTAGTATATCAATAATTTGGCTTTTTTCATGAACTGCGCCAAACGGGCAGGCACTTACGCATTTCCCGCAAGAAATACACTTTTCAAAATCGATATGTGCTAACCCTTCTTCATCTTTTGCAATCGCACCTACCGGGCAGGCATTTTCACAAGGAACAATTATTTTTGCGATAGCCTGATAAGGGCATACCTGAGCGCACATTCCGCAATTTTTACATTTAGACGGGTCAATAACAGATTTACCGTTTTCGACTTTTATTGCGCCAAAGCGGCAGGTTGATTCGCAAGGCCTTGCAACGCAGCCCTGGCAAAGATCTGTTACATAAATTCTTGAGGGTACGCAACCTTTACAAGCGGTTTGTAAAACCGTAAGCGGATTTTCTTCCGGTTCTTTTCTTTCTTCTGCTTTATCTGCAAGTGTCGATAATAATTCGCTGTCTTCGGCCTCTTCAATAGAAAGTCCCAGACCTGCGATTGCTCTGTCTCTCAAGATTGCACGCTCTTTATGAATACAGCATCTAAAAGGCACTTCACTGCCTTTTGGACGCATATCATAAGGAATTTTTCTTGTATTTTCTTCAAAATTATCACTCAAATATGCTTTGATAAGTCTTACGAGAATTTCTCTTTTTAAGTGAGAAGTTTGTCTCGGGGTATTTATAGCCATTTTTCAATCCTTTTCTTTTATTTTTCTAACTTTGCATTGATTGCTGATAGAACTTTTTCAACAGTTGCCTCTTTGATAACTTCGTTGTCCACTTTTACATAAGGTGCTTTTGAAAACTCCCAGTCTGTTGAACATAAACCAAGACACGGTACACCTGAAACATCTACCTTATCTCCGTATTTTTCGGGAACTATGTCAATTAGTTCCTGAAGGTTTGCGGAACCCATTACAAAACATGTTGTTCCTAAGCATACTTTTACGCTGATTTTTTCCATTTTCATCTTCCTCTTGTTATATGTAGTTCTTTACATATATTGTACACTAACTTTTTTAAAATATTTATCCTGCAGAACTGCTGCCATTTTTTTGATGATATTTTTTCTGATTTCAATTTCAACAGGCAGTGCCGGATTGTAATGTGCCTGATTGAGTTTTGCACCTACCATAAAGTTTATGCAATCACTATCTAGTAAAAATTTTATCAGCTTTCCAGCGGCATTGTCAATATCTAATTTCCCTGCTTCCAGGCATTCCAAAGTTTCAGTTAAAGTCAAAATACCTTCGGTTACAAGATCGACTCCGTCCATATATGAGCAGCTCGGGAGTTTGCCTATACTTATTTCTTTATCCATAGTAATAGGTCTGTTTAATTCTCTTGAGATTAAATTTGCAGTTGTACCGCCGCAGATTGCTTTTTTACCCTGAAATTCATCAAACATTCTTGCATATTCGGCATCTTTTTTCTGATTAAACGGAGGACCTGTGAAAACTAAAGATGTCCGCGGTTCTCTAAAATATAGTACACAGGCTGAGATATCATCTTTTGGCAGCCTGTCGGTTTCAATATTTTTGGTTTGGCGGATTATGTATGCCGAAAGTTCAGAACTGGAGATGTCAGGTTCTTCTTTTAACTTTGCAAGTACAAGATTAATCAATCCTTCTCTGCGTAATCCGAGTTTTAATCTGCCGTTGCCAAGCCCGCATTGGGTTACACCGTCTGAGCAAAATATCAGCCTGTCCCCCAGCTCAAGGTGAATTTTGTAACTTTTCATACACCTGTTTTTAAATGTTTTTGATTGGATAGTATCGTATGGCGGATCTAAAACTTCGTTATTTTTTATCCATAAAAATTCAGGATTTCCTTCTTCAATAATTCTTGCATCTCCTTCATCGTTAACATCAATTATTGAAAAAGTAGAATAGCTGATTTTTCTGATTTTACAAACCGGCAGAGAGTTCATAACAATTTCTGCAGCGTGGCGGATTGGAATTTCCTGTTTTTCAACAAATTTTAAAAGCATAGTTGCTGTCATACAAGACAAAATATTTGCTTTAATTCCGCTGCCTAAGCCATCAGATAGCACAGCAATTAATTTTGCTTCATCTGGATATCTTTTTGAAATAAAATAATCTCCGTAAGCGTTTTGGTTATATTTTTTTACCTGGCTGCAGTCGATATCAATAAACATTATTTGCTATCTCCTTCGATTTTGTCATCATAATCGTTTGCGATAGAGTTTAATAATGTTTCTGTTTCAACCATGTGTTCCCCGAGAAGGCAGGCAATTTCCTGTACGATAGAAATGTTTTTTGATATAACTTCTTTAGCTTTTTCAGAAATTTTTTCTCTGTTGGTTTCTGTTTGGGTTACATCTGTTATAATCGCACCGACAATTTCGTTTTGTTCAATTGTAAATGCATTAATATCATATAATCTGTCTTTAATATTATAATGTTCTTTATGAAGGTCTTTACCTGTTTTCAAAATTGTTCTGAATATGTCTGAAAATTCGACAATTCTGTCAATTGCCGCTCCTGTTAAACCGTCAGGTCTTGCTTTGAATATTTCGTACATATCACCTGTGAACATTTTCATAAAGCTGTCATTAGCTTCTAATATGTTCATATTATTATCAACCATAACGATTGCCGCCGGCATACAACGAAGCATTGCGGCAGCTTTTCTCATAGCTATTTTTCTCATATAAGAAACGCACATTGAAGATTCTGCAACTCCGTCAAGTAACGCTACTGCCAGTTCTCTGCATGAAGAATATCCGCAGCCTCCGCAGTTTAATTCATCATCAACTGTGTGTTTACCGATTTTTTTCAGAGTTTGGGTAATTTCTTCAATTGAATATTTTGATTCGGTAATTCCTGACGGCTTATATTCATAATCTACTACAAATTCCGGTTTTTTAGGGATTATAGGTCTGTTTTTAACTTTTGCCAAAACATCTGAAATTATACTTATGCTTGCTTTGTCTGTTGAAATACAAGGGCCTGCAACACAGCCGCCTTCACAAGCTAAAGCTTCCACAAAAATTGGGCGGCTTATTGTTTCTGGATTGAGATTATTTAGAGCTTTTTCAAAAGCAGGGATTGAGCAGATTTCAAGCAATTGTACGTTATCTTTTATTCCTATGCGCCTGATTGTTTCATTCATTCCGCCGTCTATCGGGTAAAGAGAACCTTCATGGGCACTTCTTGGAACAAATGTATAGCTTTCATCTTTTTGAATTTCCGAAATATCCGGGATTTGGTCATTAATCCAGATTTTTAACTCTTCAAAAGTTATGGCAATATCAATTAAACCATCAGGTTCATCGGCTTCTTTTTTCTTGCCGATACAAGGTCCGATAAATACAACCGCGATATCATTGCCAAATTCTTCACGGAGCATTTTAGCATGAGTTCTTGCAGGTGAGCCTATCGGGGTTATATATTTTGAAAATTCCGGATTGTAAAGCCTGATATAATCAACGATTACAGGGCAGGCACTTGAAATCCACAGCCCTTTTTCCATGTTATTAAGCATATCTGCTGTTTTTATAGAAACCTCTTGCGCGCCAAGCGCTGTTTCGGAAATATCTTTAAATCCTAATCGTTTTAAGACGGCAATCATTTTTTGAGCAGACATTTCAAAAACTCCGCGCCATGACGGAGCCAGTGAAACATAAACTTCTTTGCCGGAAATCAAAAGATTTTTAACTTTTTCCAGATCATTTCTTACACATTTTGCGTTTGCCGGACAAACCTTAACGCATGTTCCGCATGAAATACATTTGTCAGGAATTACCGATGCGTGGTTGTTCTCGATTTTGATTGCCTTAACCGGGCATTCTCTTACGCATTTGTAACAGTCGTGGCATTCATTAGTAAGAGTATATACCGGATGTTGATTATTCATTTTAAACCCCTAAATTTTATTTTTACACTAAAGCTGTTGATAATATTTCTTTTAATTTGTCTTCATTGATTTCATTATATAAAACATCGTCTATATAAATATTAGGACCCGAACTGCATTGTTCCTGGCATAAGCCGCCAACTAATTCAATTTCAGCATCCAACTTATTATTTTTAATATATTCTTCTAAGTATTTTAAATTTTCAAGGTTTCCGCGCGCGAAACACGAACTGCCCATACAAACTTTTATAACATGTTTTGTCATATCTTCCTCACTTATTACATTACTATTTTATTATACCTTTTTTTATATGGCAAGAGGGTAAAATCTTATTTAAAACCGGGGAGTTTGGATTTGATAACGTAATTTATTATAGTAAACTAAAGTAAACATATTTGGCACAGTAAATTCTTTTGTGCTATACTGTTACTATATTTCAGTATATTAGGGAGATGTATATGTCAGAAAACACACAAGACATTGTTAATGATAAAGGTTTGGAAGCGATAAAAGCAGTTGAAAGTATTCCGGTTGTCGAGCCGTCCGGTTCGTATGAAGAAATAGAAACTAAGACTTCTGCAGAGTATAGTGCAGATAATATCAGGGTTTTGGAAGGGCTTGAAGCTGTTCGTATAAGACCGGGTATGTATATTGGTTCAACTTCTCAAAGAGGTTTGCACCACTGTATTTATGAAATTGTTGATAACTCTATTGATGAATCTTTAGCCGGTTTCTGTACTGATATATATGTTACTATTCACAAAGATAACAGTATAACTGTAGAAGATAACGGTCGTGGTATTCCTGTTGATATCAAGCCTGACAGCGGAAAATCCGCTCTTGAAATTGTTCATACGGTACTTCACGCAGGCGGAAAATTTGGAGATGGCGGATATAAAGTTTCAGGCGGTCTTCACGGAGTTGGGGCGTCTGTTGTAAACGCGTTATCTGAAAAATATATTGTAGAAGTTTCTCGTCAAGGGTTTGTATGGCGTCAGGAATATATGAGAGGGGAGCCTCTTGCTCCTGTTGAAAAAGGTGAAGCTACCGAAAAAACAGGTACAAAAACTACTTGGTGGCCGGATCCTGAAATCTTTACGGAAACTACTGAAATTGACTGTGATGTTATTGCAAACAGATTAAGAGAGATGGCATTTTTGAATAAAGGTTTAAAAATTATTTTCTCTCGTCATGATTCAGAAGAAGTCGAAACTTTCCATTATGAAGGCGGTATCGGCAGCTATGTTGAATTTTTGAACAAAAATAAAACCGTTCTTCATGATAAACCTATTTATATTGATAAAGTTGTTGGAGATTTGCAGGTTGAAGTTGCAATGCAATACACTGATTCTTATACAGAAAGTGTTTTGTCTTTTGCCAATAATATCAATACTCATTCAGGCGGAACACACCTTACCGGGTTTAGAAACTCAATTACCCGTGTATTAAATGATTATGCAAGAAAAAATAATATCTTAAAAGATTCTGAACAAAATCTCTCGGGGGAAGATGTTCGTGAAGGCTTGACCGCTATTGTTTCTGTTAAGATTCCGAACCCTGAATTTGAAGGTCAGACAAAAGAAAAATTAGGTTCTCAAGAAGCTATGGGTGCAGTTCAAGATGCTGTTCGCGATAAATTGCAGGAATGGCTTGAGTTTAATCCTAAAATTGCAAAAATGATTCTTGAAAAAACCTTGCAAGCTCAAAGAGCCAGAGAAGCAGCAAGAAGAGCAAGAGAATTAACAAGAAGAAAAACTGTTCTTGAAAATTCTACATTGCCCGGTAAACTTGCTGACTGCTCAAATCGCGAACCTGAAAAATGCGAAATTTATCTGGTTGAGGGTGATTCAGCGGGCGGCTCTGCAAAACAAGGCAGAAACAGAATGTTTCAGGCAATTTTGCCGTTAAGAGGTAAAATCTTAAATGTTGAAAAAGCAAGATTAGACAGAATTTATGCTAATAACGAAATTCAGTCTATGGTTCAGGCTTTTGGCATTAAAATTAGCCGCAACGAAGAAGAAGTTGAGATTGATAAATTAAGATATCATAAAATTATTATCATGACAGATGCTGATGTTGACGGCGCTCATATTAGAACATTGATGTTAACGTTCTTCTTCCGTTATGCCAGACCGTTGATTGAAAACGGTTATGTATATATTGCTCAGCCGCCTTTATTCAAGGTTACTCAGGGCAAAACTTCAGAATATCTGTTTAATGAACATGTTTTGGATAAAATGCTTAAAGAACGCGGTATTAAGAATTTAAGTCTTTCTGATAAGGATAAGAAAAATGTTAAAACCGGTGATGAATTATTAGAACTGATTAGAAATATGTCAGAATTTTATCGTTCTTATAACAACCCGATTTTGAACTTATATCCTGCGGTATTTTTAAGAGGGCTTGCGCGTTCGGATATCAAATTGGAAGATTTTGACAGCCAGTCAAGAATGAACGAAGTTTGTGATTACTTAAATCACTACTTGCTTGACCATGCTAAAAATTATAATATTCAGGAAGCTGAAAATTATAAAGTTGAGGTTAAATATAATCCTGAAAATGCTAAATATTCATTTATGCTGCATTTGAATGAAGAAGAGCATGTCGTATTGAACCAAAATATTATCAAAAGTTCTGAGTATAAAAAATTGAAGTCTTCATATCCGATTATTCGTGATTTCTTGATTGAGGAATCTAACGGGTTGCTGCTTGAAACAGATACTGAAAAATATGAAATTGATTCATTTGAAAGATTACAAAAAATTATTGATGATAGAGGTCAAAAAGGATTACAAATCCAACGTTTTAAAGGGCTTGGTGAAATGATGCCGCAGCAGCTTTGGGAAACTACAATGGATCCTGCGACAAGAACATTGTTAAAAGTTAATGTAGAAGATGCAATGTTGTGTGATCAATTGTTTGACGTGTTGATGGGTGATAAGGTTGAACCAAGACGTGACTTTATTGAGTCTAATGCGGTTTATGCTACAAATATTGATACGTAAGATATAATGATTTTAATATAGGGATTTTAGAAGAAGGCGCGGACAAGTTTTCTTGTCCGCGCCTTTTAGTATTATTAAAAACTTTTTAGATTACTCTTCTTCGTCAGAATCATCATCATCTTTTTTAATTGCGTCAACAACCATTTTTGCCATTTCTTTTGCGATAACTTTTTGGGTATCAGTCGGACAATTTTGAAGCATATTCATTGCAGTTCTTAGTGTTGTATCAATATCGTACCAGCGGCCGCGGCGATTATCATCAAGCCCGGAACCTACTGCACTTATGATATCATCAACTGCTTCAAATTTTTCATCTTCAATATTATGTTCAATAATGATTTTGATTAAATTTAAAGCTACACGAATTTGGGTTTGGTCATCTGTTTCTTCCAGAGTTTTTACTGCTTCTGATAACACAGGATCTTTGTCATACCAGCGTCTGTATTGGTTTGAATACTCTTCTTTCATACTTTCAGTCTCCTTTTTTATTATTAATAAACTATATTTATCCTTGTTTAAACGTTACGCCTTTTGTTCCTTTCGGGTATTGCCAGTCGATAGCTTTTCTTTCGCAGGCAATTCTGCATGCTCCGCATTCTAAACAGTTTTCGTAGTTAACTATCAGCTCTTGTCTTTCTTCATTCCATTCGTAAACTTGAGCAGGACAAATGTAGGTGCAGTTTCTGCTTTCACAAAGTTTACATTGCTCGTTGTCCGGCTTTAGATGGGATTCTGTGTCCGGAGAGTATTTTAGTGTGTATAATTTTTTATCTATATTCATAACAAAATACTCCATAATAGTTTTATTATTGCCCAGGCATCTTTAAATAGTTCTGTGATTTTTCGGTCTGTAAAAATGCTTTTTATAAATTTATGATAATGTTCTTTTTTAGGAATTCCGTCAACGGAGGTAAACATTTCAAAAAATGCGTTAATTTTTTTCATATAGTACGATAGAAACGCTTTTTTTCTGGAATGCATCACATCCATAAGTTCTTTATAGGTTTCCATATCTTTAAGGACAAATGAAGTTTTTAGTTTCTTTTCATAATTTGAAAGTATTTTTTTAGAAAAATTTCCTTTATCTAAAGCTTCGATTGCTGTTTTAGCGGCAAGTTTTCCGCTAATCATAGCAAGGTTGGTTCCTTCCCAGTGAAGATTATTTACAAGCATTGCCGCATCTCCGACAATTAAAACTCCGTTATCACAAAGTTTTGGGATTTTTTTATATCCGCCTTCAGGAATTAAGTGAGCGGAATATTCTTTAAGAATTCCGCCTTCAAGCAGCGGTGCAATAGTCGGGTGCTGCTTTAGTTGTTCAAGAAGTTCAAACGGTCTGTAATTAGCTTCGGCAAGTTCATTTAATGTAACTCCAAGTCCTATTGTTACAGAATCTGTATTTGTGTACATAAACCCAAGTCCCAGCATACCAAGCATCGGTCCGCCAAAGATTTCAACTATTGAGCCTTCATCATCTTTTAAGCGGAAACGTTGATTTATTGTTTCTTTATCAAGTTTTATAACTTCTTTCACACTTAGTGCAACATCTTTTGTGTCAATGTCTTTTCTTAATCCTATCTGCTTTGCAAGTAGTGAATTAACCCCGTCTGCAAGAATTACAATATCTGCATAATATTCTTCAAGTTCGGTTTTTACTCCGATTATTTGATTTTTATCTTTAATAAGTTCTCTTACAACGGTTTCTTCAACAAGATAAACTCCTTCTTTTTGAGCTTCTTTAGCAGCCCAGCGGTCAAATTTGCCACGAATGATTGAATAGCTGGAATTATCTTGTTTTCTATAGGTAATAGTTGTGGAATCGTTTTCTCCAAGAATTGCAAAATTATGTTCAATATTGCGTCTTTCTACAGGAGCTTCGGTTTCAAAATTCGGAAAAATCTCTTTTGTAGCTTTTGTATAAATAGCTCCGCCAAAGACATTTTTACTTCCGGCAAACACTCCTCGTTCAATAAGAACAACTTCCTTACCGGCTCTAGCCAAAGTAATTGCGCAGGCAACTCCGCTTGGTCCCGCTCCTACTACTATAACATCTGTTTTATTTTCCTGTTTTAACATAAAGTTCCTCTACCTGCATTATAGCGTATATTTGACAAGTTGTAAATAACCGGTCGGATTGTAATCTTTCTTTAAGATTGTAAATTTACGTAAAATTTTAGCAAAATTTACTTGTGTTTTGTTTTATTATGAATGAAAATACATGAAAAACAGGTGTGAAATGATAGTAGATAGTGTAACAAAATTTCGAATAGATAAACAACGATACAAGCAGGAGTACATGTCCCCAAAATCACAAGCTCCTTTAGCGACTTCAAATTTTTATTCACAATATAATAATCAAGATATTAAGAGACCTTTAAAAACAAATCATTCAGATTTAAGTTTTAAAGGTCTTTCTTTAGGTTTATATAAGCAGCTTGACAGGACATATAGCGTAAAAGAGTTTTTTGAATTTACTGATAAATATGTTGGTAAAATGGGACGTGAACTTTTAGAAGATATCACGGTGACAAATAGATCAAGAACAAATAAACTGATAGCACTTGAAGGCGATAATATTGTTATTAAAAAGAAGACAATTCCTCACCTGGCTTTGGAAGGTGTTTTGTATCCGTTTAAAATACTACCGGGTGATTTACTAAATGGAATTGTTGAACTTTTGGGCAAAATTCCGGGATTAAAAAACTGGGCAGCAAAAACTCTTGAAAAACCGTTATTTAAAAATATCAGACAGCGTTCAAAAATAGATTCAAAAGTTAACTCTTTGGTTGGATTGATTACATACAAAGATGCAAAAATTGAAAATGCAGTAAACGCTTATGCAAAAGAAAATGGTATTAATCCAAAAGCGGTCAGCAAAGAAATAAGAGAACAGCTTGCTGCAAAAGTTGAAAAGAATATGGAATCCAGTGTTTTCCAAAGTGAATTGAAAATGTTTGATCCAAAATCCGGTAACTATGATACAAAGCATGAAAGAGCTTTAAACAGATTAGTATCAGGTCTTCCGCCCGCAATCTTTTTGGCAACAGATGCTTATAACCTGTCAAGAATGATGGATGATGATTCAAAAGCTGCCGAACACGAAAGAAAAGTCAGATTTAAACAAGAAGTCAGCAGAATTTTGACAAGCGGTTACTTAACATTGATTACAATGGGTGCGTTCCAGAAATTTATCAATAAATCAAAAGCAGGTATTGTAATAACAACCGGGGTAACAGTATTGATAACAGAAATGTTTTCACGTTTGTCTAACGGTAAACATATTTCAAGATTGACTCCGGAAGAAGCCAGAAAAGAAAATGAGAAATTACACGCTCCCGAGGCAAAAATTAAACCGGTTGATAACAAACAAGTATCTTCAACAGGTGCTAATAACACTCCACAAAAAACAAAAGAAGCCCAAAAACCATTATTATCATTTGATACAGTGTTAAAAGCTTCAGTAGGTATTATCGCAGCCGGTTACGGAATTAAAGGTATAAAAAATATTCCTGCCGTGAAAAAAGCTGCAATGAAATATTTTGAAAATCTAAAAATTAATGACCCTGAAAAATATAGTAAATTAGGTATAAAAGACTTAGATCTTGATAAATCAGTTAAAATGTTTGAAGATAAAGTAATCTTTAAACCATTTAAAGATTTGTATAAAAAATTGACAAGTGAACCGTTTATCGTAGAGGAAGAAAAATTTAACAAAGTTGTTCAGACATTGAAAGACAACGGATTTGAAGAGTTAGCTGCAAAATATGACAAAGTTGGTAAGACAGCACTAAAAACTGTTGATGGAAAATCAATTATAGACTTGAAAGAACAGGATAAAAAAGTTAAATTATTTCCAAAAGCTAAGAGTAAATTTTTAAAAGATATATTTATCAATGTCAAACCGCTTGTGAACTTTATTATTGCGCCATTCAAATTCATGTGGAATGCTATTACTCTTCCATATTGGATGATTGATGAAAAGTTAATGAGTATTTTTAGAAAAGCAAAACCATCAAGTCCGGCTAAAGATATTGATGTTTTAGCAAAAAGTTTTGATAAAATCTGTAAAAAAGCCGAAGCTTTAAGTGAAAAAGGTATATCAAAAGAACAATTCCAGGATTATATTCAGGTTAATTTATTAAAAGCTTTCAACGTAGACTCATTATCAAACGTATCAAATGCGGAATTATCAAATCTTGCAAAAACAGCAGCATCAATTGCTACAATCTGGTTCTTGATGACAGATAACTACAATATGGTTATGCTGAAATCAAACGGTAATGATAAAGATGGTGCTAATACTAAATTCAAAGAAAGATTTGTTCAAGAAGGATCAAGATTATTCTATCAAACACTGTTAATTGACTTGTTCAATTCAACATTCAGAAATCAATACAACTCATCTTTGATGGGTATGAGCTGGGTAACTCTTGTTGATACAACATTAGGTGAAATGCTTACAAGGTCATCTGTAGGTACACCGATTAAGGCTCATACAAGAGATGAACTTATTGATATTGAAACAAAACAGAATAATTCAACAGGTTTTATGAAGAGTTATTATAACTTTATGCAGCGTTTAACAGGAAAGCGTTCAATAAAATCATACGAAGTTGCTCCGAGAAACAAGCAAAATAACAATCAGCCTGTTTCTGCTCCGGCAGCGGCTATTCCCAGCTTGGCTGTTCAAAGACTTCAGTTGAGCCAAAACGGAGGAACTCTGGAGAAGATAATTAAGGGGTAATATGTTAATTCGGTTAATGAGAGTTTTTAGGTTAGAGGGTATAAAATCTAACCTTTTTTATTTTTTGAAAGATAAATTAAATATAGGATATCCTGACAATATATTTAGGTTATTATAATAGTATGGAAAATTATGACTATATAGAAGAAGATAAAGAGTTGAAATCCGTAGGGTTGGAACTAATGTTTCTGACACCTGAAAAGTGCTCTTCAGAAGATGGCATTACGGCTGTTGAACTTGCAAAATTGGTTAATATTCCGGTAGATATTGTTAAAAAAAAGCTGAATATCCTTAAAGAAAAAGATATTGTGAGAGTTAAGGGTATAAATCCAAAGTATTGGAAGTTTAATGAATATAATTTTCAACGAATGGATGATGATGACGATATTTTTAGGCTTTTATGCAGCTTTGATGATGTGGATTTTGATAAGTATTTTTCCTATTAAATACAAAATATACAGTATATAAATTTTGATAAAATTATGCTATTATAATAATAAATATTACAGTAGAAGGAGCAATTAATGACATCAAGTACAAATCAGTTTGTAAAACCGTTAACGGCAGGGATTAATTCAGCCGGTAATCTGGAAATCGGGGGCTGTGATGCTGTTGGTTTAGCTGAAAAATATGATACTCCGTTGTACGTACTTGATGAAGCTACTATTCGCTCTATTTGTAATGATTATAAAAAAGCTTTTGAAAAATATCCAAAAACTCATATGATGTATGCTTCTAAAGCTCTTTGTACAAGCGCTGTTACAAGAATTCTTGATGAGGAAGGCTTTGGATTTGATACCGTATCCGGCGGAGAGATTTATACTGTTTATAAAGCGGGTGTTGATATGAGCCATGTTTTATTTAACGGTAATAACAAATCTTATGATGAGCTTTCTCTTGCACTTGATTTAGGGGTGGGGAGAATTTCGGTTGATAACTTTTTTGAATTGGCACTATTAAATGAGGCTGCCAAAGTGCAAAATAAAACGGTTGATATTTTGCTGAGAATCACTCCGGGAATTGAATGCCACACTCATGAATATATCCAAACCGGGCATTTGGATTCAAAATTCGGGTTTGATTTAACCCAGATTGATGATGCGATTGAACTTATTCAAAGCGAATATACAAATATAAATCTTCACGGACTTCATGCTCATATCGGTTCTCAAATTTTTGAAACAGGAATTTATCCTGATGAAATTGAAATTATGGCAAAAGAGATTTCAAGAATTGAAGAAAAACACGGGATTAAGCTCAACGAAATCAACATTGGCGGCGGCTTAGGTGTTAAATATACGCAAAATGATGTTCCGCCTTCAACTTATGAAATTGGTGAACTTATTATAAATAAATTGAATGAGGTTATTGAAAAATATAATATTGAACCTCCGACAATCTTTTTAGAGCCGGGCAGAAGTATAATTTCAACAGCAGGTGTAACTTTATATACAATTGGCAGCTCAAAACAGGTTCCGCACGGTACAAAATATGTTGCAGTTGACGGCGGAATGGCTGACAATCCGCGTCCATCTATGTACCAGGCTGAATACAGTGCTCAAATTGCAAATAAAAAAGATACAACTGAAACTGAAAAAGTTACGATTGCCGGTAGATTTTGCGAGTCCGGTGATATTTTAATAAAAGATATTGAGTTGCCTGCTCCTGCAGCCGGAGATATTTTATGTGTTTATAATACCGGTGCATATAATTATTCAATGGCTTCAAATTATAACAGAGTGGGAAAACCCGCAATGGTACTTGTTAATGACGGTAACTCCGAACTTATTATTGACAGAGAAACTCTTGATGATTTAATTGCGCACGATATAATTCCTGACAGGTTGAAAAAATGATAGAAAATTTATTAATGTTATTTCAAAATTTCATAGGCAATTGGCATATTTATATTAAAGATACTTTCGGCTGGAAAAATATCTTTGAAATAGTTATTATTGCGACAATTTTAGTTGTTTTCTATCAAAAATTTATCAAAAACACTCATTCTGAAAAATTTGTAAAAGGTGCAGTTGTTCTTGTATTTTTATGGATTTTGAGTGAAATTTTAGTTGCGGTTGATTTGACTATTCTTGGTGTATTTATAAGATCTATTGTAACCCTTATTGCTTTGAGTTTGATTGTAATATTTCAGCCGGAACTTAGAAGATTTCTTGGATATTTGGGACAGATTGATTTTTTTAAAAAGCTTTTTGAAAATGATAAGAAAAACGAAGCAAACAAATCTATTGATGTTATAAAAGAAATTATTGAGGCTGTAAAATATTTATCAAAATCTCACACGGGAGCTTTAATAGTTTTTCAAAATGATTTAAGTAATACTTACCACGATGTTGGAACTGTTTTAAATGCTGATGTGTCAACAGAATTGTTGTTGACAATTTTTCATGTAAATACCCCTCTTCATGATGGTGCGGTTGTAATAAGCGGATCTAAAATTATTTCAGCAGGGGTGCTGCTGCCTTTGACTGATGATCCAAAGCTTAGTTGGAAATACGGAACTCGTCATAGAGCAGCAATTGGTATGACTGAATCAAGTAATGCTGCTTGTCTTGTTGTATCAGAAGAAACCGGTGATGTTTCTGTAACATTAGATGGTTCATTAAAAAAATATGATGATATCCCGACTCTTAAAACCGATTTAGAAAATATTCTCGGCTATAAAAATATTGAACAGCAAGAGAAAAAATCTATATTTAATCTTGAAAAATTGATTACTATTAATAAAGACAGGAAATAATTTATGGCTGGAAATACTGAAATTTCTAAAAAAGAATTTTTGTTAAAGATTATAAAAAATTTCTTTTTTATAACACTTGGATCAGTTGTTGCGGGGTTTGCTCTGGAAGCTTTTTTAGTTCCAAACTCTGTTATTGACGGTGGAATTATCGGTATTTCAATGATTATAAGTCATATTTCTAAGTTTAACTTAGGTTTGTTGGTAATTATTTTGAACTTGCCGTTTATTATATTAGCTTATAAAAAAATGGGAAAACTTTTTGTTTTTCAAACTGCTTATGCAAACGTTATTTTGGCACTTTCGTTGAATTTTTTCCACAGTTATAAAGTAACAGGTGATATTTTATTGGCAACTGTGTTTGGCGGTATTACGCTTGGTGCAGGGGTTGGTTTGATTTTGAAAAATGAAGCATCTTTAGATGGTACTGAAATCTTGGCACTTCTTGTTTCTAAAAAGTTTGGTTTTTCAGTAGGCGAATTTATTATGGGGTTAAACCTTTTTATATACTTGGTTGCAGGTAAGGTTTTTGGCTGGGAAAGCGCGATGTATTCAATTCTGACATATTTTGTAGCTTCAAAAGTTATTGATATTGTATTAGAAGGTTTGAACAGTTCAAAATCTGTCAGGATTATCAGTGACGATGCGGGTGCTATCGGTAATGCATTGATTGAAAGGCTTGATATCAGTGTAACTTATTTAAAAGGTATCGGCGGGTATTCCGGTCAGGATAAGGACTTGATTTATTGTGTAATTTCAAGACTTGAGCTGCCAAAGATGATTGAAATTATTAAAGAAATTGATTCTAATGCTTTTGTTTCTGTTGTAGATGTTCACGAAACTTATGGCGGTCGATTTAGAAAAAAGATTGATAAGGTTTAGTATTATTACTCTGAATTAGTCGGGAAATTTTAATATCTTAATATCTGGACAATTTTGGGAAAATATAATATACTAAACTTATAAGAAGAGGTTATAAGGAAAAAAGAAATGGCAAAACATAGTGATACAGTTCCTATAGAGGTAACTATTCTGACAGCAGATCATGATATAAAAGGTGTTGTTCATGTTTCAAAATACACAAATACCAATAGAGAATTGACGGATCTTTTGAACGATAAAGAAAGAAGATTTTTGGCAGTAACAAATGCTGAGATTTACCCAAGAGTCGGTAACCAATCTCCAAGAAGATATAATTTTTTAGAAATTCACATGGATTATGTTTTAATGGTTCACCCGACATCTCAGGCTGTGTTCAAGGATTCAGGAAAAACTCAGGAAGATATTGCAAGGTTTAGAGATTTGAGATTGAAATTAAATCAAACAAAACCGTTTTAGTTAAGAATTAGTAAAAAGGTTTGGAAATTATCCGAGCCTTTTTAAGTATTTATACCGATTATTTTATCGGAATTTTATTTGGAATTAAGAATGTTAAAATTGAATATTAAAAAGAAATACAAAAAATTAGTTGTATTAGCTGTTATATTTTTATTTTGCAGTGGTTTAATCGGCTCAGGACTCATTCCGGGCGGTAAATTTTTTCTGCATTATATTTTAATTGCGGTTTCAGTTTATTTCTTAGGGATAGTTTTTTGTAGATATTATATGTATAGCTGTATTTTAAGATTAGGGCAGTTATTTTGTGTACAGAAAAATTATATTTTGAGTGATAATCTTTGTGAGCCGGGAGCCCAGGCAATAGATGCTTATTCTTTGTTTTTGTATATGCAGGAAAAAAATCTTCCGGTTAAATATGTTTTGTTAAAACAAAATTCGCTTTATCAAAAATTAAAATCAGAAAATAAATTAAAAGATGTCATAGTTGTGAATAGGAGTATTGTTAAAAATTCGCTGGGTTATATTTTGGCAATTTTGCCGTATATCTTTACCTGCAAGGCAGTTTTAACATCTTCTCCAAGCGGGCAGTTTGATTATGTTTATAGAACTAATTCAAAACTTAAATATATCTTTTTGCAGCATGGTATGACTATGTTGAAACAAGGTGTTCTAGACTGGTATAATCCTGATATATTTGATAAAATGCTAATTTCAGGTGATGCAGAATTTGATGTTGTTAAAAAAGCGGGGTTTGATGATAATTCTGTTATAAAAAGCGGGTTGTGCAGATGGGATTTTTTGAGAAAAGAACATTCCGCGCAAAAACAAATTCTTGTTATGTTTACGTGGCGCCAGACTTTTAATGATAAAGATTATAACATCCCTTTAAATGATACCGAATATGTTAAAAAACTCAAATCGTTTTTAAATAATATCGAATTACAAGAATTTCTGAGGGAAAGTGATATAAAGCTTGTATGTTCTATTCACCATTATATTTTGGATATTTGCAAAGACAGTATTGATTTAGGTGAAAATATAGAGCTTGCGGATTCAAATAATCTTGATTGGTATATCAAAACTTCAGATTTGCTTGTGACGGACTATTCAAGTATTGCATTTGATTTTCTGTTTTTGAATACTCCTGTAATCTTTTACAGGCTTGATTTTGAAGACTCAACGCTTGATGAATTTGATAAATTCAATGCTAATTCTGCAAAATCTATGGATAATTATTTATTTAATACATTTTATGACGAAGCTTCTGCTGTTCAAAAAATCCGGTATTATGTTCAAAACGGATTTGTTTTGGAAGATGATTATAAACAAATTGCGGAAAAACTTTACTATACAAAAACAAATATCAGAGAATGTATTGTTAATGATTTAGAAAAGTCTGTATAATATTATTTTTTTATAAGTGCAGGAAAGAAATAACGAACCCCGTCATCTGATCTCCATCTGATATATCCGGTTTTTGGAGTTCTGTCTAAATCCATAACGCTTACCAGAGCCCAGTTTCCGCGAATTACATTAAGATTGATTTTTTGCGGGTAATTCATTGTTGAAATAGTTTTTGCAAGGTCTTCTGTTGATGCTTTTATATCCTTACAAGATTCGGGTGCTCCGTTTAAAATCATAAGCCCGTATTTTTTACCATAAGTATTATAAAAATTAATCCAGGTCATAAATTTATATGGGTCATCTTGTTTTATCCAACCGGTTTTTCCGTTAGCGTTGTCATACATAATCTCAACCCAATCATCTGTCATATCTGTTACCCCGACAAAAGCCAATGATTTTTTAGATAAAAACAGTACAAAAAACTTTTCAAAACCTATTTCTTCAGGGAAAAATTCGTCATTTGTCCATCTTACGCGATACAAAATTTGTGATTCTTCATTTGGTTCTTTGTAGATTGTTATATCATCTCCAACCTGATACAAACCTATTGTTCCGACTTGATTAATATTTGGTTTGGCGGGAACAACATCTTTTGAATAGGCTGTGCTGTTAAAACCTATATTACAAAAGGTTATTAGTGTTAAAACGAAGAATAACAATATTTTTTTCATAAGATTACTCCCTGAATGAAATTTGTGCGTATGCTTTTTGTAATTTTTCCCTGACAGATGTCATTTGCTGTTCAATGATTTCATCAGTTAAGGTTGCATTTTCATCTTGCATTTTTATTCTGAAAGCAACACTTTTGAATCCTTCTTCAACGTGTTCACCCTGATATACGTCAAAAATTTCAGAACCTTTGAAGATATTTTGTTTTACACCGCTTTTGATTACTTTTTGAATATCATCTGATGAAATTGTGTCATTTATAATAAATGCCAAATCTCTTTTAACTTCAGGATATTGCGGAAGATGTTTAAATCTCGGAGTTGTTTCTTTTACTGCTGAAATAACTTCATCTAAATCAACTTTGAATAAAAATGCTTCCTGATTTAATTTTAATTTATCCTGTAATGTTGGGTGTAATTGTCCGTAATATCCGATTGGCTGCGGTTTTTTGCCTAAAAGCATAATAACTGCAGTTCTATACGGATGGAAGATTTTGTGAGTTTTTGCAAGCTCAGTTTCTTCTAATGGAACAAGTTTTATACGTCTTGAGATTTCCAAATCTTCAAATAAGTTTTCAACAATACCTTTTGCGGTATAGAAATCGGTTTTTGTTTTAACCTGCCATTTTGAATTTTGAACTTCCCCTGTTAAAACTCCTTCAAGGACTAAAGTTTCTTTAACCCCTGAAGTTTTTTCATCAGCTTCTTTAACTTTAAGGTATGTTCTGCCGATTTCGTACGCCCAGAAGACTTTCTGTCCGTTGTCAAAGTTATATTTCATACAGTTTAGAACACTTGCTGCCAGGGTTTGACGAAGCATTGAGTATTCTTCACTTGCTGCGTTTTGAACTTTTACAGCATTAGCATCATCATAAGGAATTTTGAATTTATCAAGCAGAGATTTTCCGATTAGCGAACTTGTTTGAATTTCGTTTAATCCTGCTGATAACATCAATTCGTGAACTCTTTTGATAACTTTTTCACCAAGTGAAATTACAGGAGTTTGAGATTTATTTGGAAGAGTCGGGGCAATTTTATCATAACCGTTGATTCTTGCGATTTCTTCGATTAAGTCAATTTCTCTTGTAACATCGTATGCTCTGAAACTTGGAACTAAGAATTTAGCTGCAGCGTCGTTTCCGCCAAGTTTTTTAAATCCTAAGTTTCCTAAAATGTTTATACATCTGTCAGCTGAGATTTCACAGCCTAAGATTCTTTTAACCTGATTATAGCGAAGAGTAATTTCTGTAGGCTCAAGTGTATTTTGACCATCTTCAACCATTCCTTCAACTTCAGCATCAGCATATTCAACAAGTAATTGCATAGCGCGCATCAGTGCCGGTTTAACCGCTTCGATATCAATACCGCGTTCAAATCTTGCACTTGCTTCACTTCTGTAGCCTGCACTTCTTGCAGATTTTCTGTTTGTTGCCGGAGTAAAATATGCAGCTTCTAGAGCAATTGATGTTGTATTATCATCAATTTCAGAATTTGCACCGCCGAATACTCCGCCTAAACATACTCCTTCTTTTTCTGTTGCAATCAGTACGGAATCTGTTGTCAGAGTTCTTTCAACTTCATCAAGAGTGATAAGTTTTTCACCGTCTTGCGCGCGTCTTACACATAAGTAGCCGTTTAGTTTGTCAAAATCAAATGCGTGTAATGGGCAACCGTATTCAAGCATAACGTAGTTTGTAATATCGACAACGTTGTTTATTGCACGAACACCCGATGCAGTAAGTCGTTTTTGCATCCATTCAGGTGAAGATTTTATTTTAATATTTTTCAAAACTGCGATTGAGTAATATTTACAAACATCTTTATCTTTAATTTCAACTTTGAATTTATCTGTTGTCAAGTCTTTTGTACATTCGATTTTATTTAATTTCAACGGGGTATTAAACAATGCACTTAATTCTCTGGCAACCCCGATGACAGACATTTGATCGCCTCTGTTTGCGGTTGGTGCAACATCAAGTACCGTATCTTTTTCAAACCCTAAAACATCTTTTACATCAGCACCAAGTTCAACATTTGAAAAGATTCTATTTAAAATAAGGATACCGTCCTCTTCTTGGTAGCCGCGTTCAGAAACTCCCAGTTCATCAGCGGAACAAAGCATACCTTGAGATTCAACCCCGCGGATTACGGCAGGTGTAAGAGTAAACATTTCACCTGTTTTCCTGTCTAAAACTTGTGAGCCAACGCTTGCGTACGGGACGATTTGACCTTCTTGAATATTTTGTGCACCGCATACAACTGTTTTTAGCCCGGAACCGGTGTTAACTGTTACAAGGTGTAATTTTTCAGAGTTTGGGTGAGCATCGATTTTTTCGATTTTAACAGTTTTTATATTTGTAAACATCGGTTTAACGTCTTCAACTGCTTCTACTTCAAGCCCGCTCATAGTAAGTTCATGGGCAATTTGTGAAGCTTCAATATTTGACAAATCTACGAATTCGTTTAACCAATTTAAAGATACTTGCATTTATTTATTCCCTCTTAATTCTGTATTATAATCTGTGCTTTTATTTTAGTACAAAAGAATTTAGATGTAAAATTTTATAAATATATGTTTTTAATAGCAAAATAAATTTTGTCAGGTTTTATAAAAAGCAGGAGGTAATTTTATATGTATAATAATTATAACGCAGCACAGCCTGCATTTACTGCAAACTTTGTTTCTAATGGGATTAAACTAAACCCTAAGAAATTGGAAGCGGTTCAGGAAAAATTTTCTAAATTAACACAACAGTATAAAAACGATACGCTTACAGTAAGTCCAAAAGTCATTCTAGGTACTAAAGAAGATGGCGATGCCGGACGTTCATTCCATATTGCAGATTTTATGGTAGGTGATGAAAATCCTGCATCTATAATCTATTTAAGAGATTTTAAAGAATGGTTTAATATTGGCTCAGTTGATGAGATTGCAAAATCTTTGACAAGAATTTTTAAATCTGGGAAATTCAATTCAAAACAACAGCCAAAAGTCAGCGGTATGAAGAAAGAACTGGAACATGTTCAAAAATCTGCTGCATCAAACTTGAAAAAAGCGGAAGTGACCCAAAAACCTATCTATCAAGTTTTAGCAGATAAAAATAATGCAAGAGCAGAATCTTTGAAAAAAGAAATAAGATCAACCGAAGATTATAACAGTGAAATTATTGATAGAATTCAAGATTATCCGATTGATGCACCTATTCAATGGTGGCATTTATAAAAAAGTGTATTATTTTGAATATCTTTTGGATTATAGATGGGTTAACCTGGCTAACTTAAATATTTGATTTTCTGTCATCGTTTGTGCTATTCTTAACTTGAGGGTAGGAATATGATAAACAAAAAATCCAGAGATGAAATCAAGAGAATGCGCCACGCCGGTCATATTGTAGCTCTTGTTCATCAAAAAATGAAAGAGGTTGTAGAACCCGGAATTTCTACAAAAGAATTAGATAACATTGCGATGAAAATTATAAAAGAAAACCGTGCTATACCGACATTTTTGGGGTATAACGGTTTTCCTGCGAGTATTTGTACATCAATTAATGAGCAAGTCGTTCATGGAATCCCTTCAAATAAAGTTATATTAAAAGAAGGCGATATTATTGCAATTGATGTTGGGGCAACTTTTGGCGGTATGGTAGGTGACAGTGCCTGGTCATATTGTGTCGGAAAAGTTTCTCCTGATGTAGAAAAGTTGATGAAGGTTACCGAAGAATCCTTATACGCGGGGATTGAGCAGATGTGCCCGGGAAATGTTCTTGATGATATTTCAAAGGCAATTGAAGCTGTTGCAAATCGCGAAGGCTATGGAATAGTTCGGCAGTACGGCGGTCACGGAGTCGGGCATGAAATGCATGAAGATCCGTTCTTGTTTAATTACAGTGTCGGAGATAACACTTTGATTAAAGCCAATACTGCGATTGCTATTGAACCTATGCTTAATCTGGGCTGCGATGATGTTGTTGTGGCTGATGATAATTGGACAGTAAGCACTAAAGACGGTAAACCTTCCGCGCACTTTGAACATACGGTTATTGCAACTGACGACGGTCCATTAATTACAACCAAATTAATGAATTAGGAGATATTAATGAATTATTATGTAGGTCTGTCTTTGGCTTCAGGTTCAAGTATGGATTCGGGAGTGGCTGTTATTGATGAAGATAATAAAATTATTTTTATTGATAAGCTTTATAAAATGAATGATATAATTTTCTTTTTTGAAAATTTTTCATCATTAAAAAATTCTAAAATTTGTGTATCTGTACCTTCAGATAGAACAATGCTTGATGGTAAATGGCGAATTTTATCTAAGCCGTATCAGCTTGTTGCGTCAAATGAAAATATTCCAAATCGTGATAATTGGACTCAAAGACACTCTAACAGAGGCTCAGAGTATTTTAGAGAATTAACTGAGCGTGGAATTTCTGTCAACCGTTTTGATATTTATATGACAAGGCAGAGTCTGCATTTGAACTCTTGCTATAAAGATCGTTCACCTGCAGATTGCAAGTTTTTGCAGCAGGCGCTGAAGTATGAATGGGGATTTGAAGATTTGCCGTCTAATATGATGCCGATGTCACATCTTGAGGCTATTTTAGGTGCAATTCTTGCAAAAGAGTATTCAAATAATCCTGAAAAGATTAGTAAAATTTATTATTTTAGAGGGCTTGATGTTATTGATATCAAAGATAATTTGAATATCTCAACAGATGTCTATGAGTTTGAAAAAAGTTTGGTATAATATAGATTTTAGGATATAGTGTTGGTGTTATGTTAAAGAAGATTGTTAAAATTTTAAGTGATCCGTTATTATATTATGTTGACCAGTCAAAAAAATCTGTTTTTAGAAATTATTGTTTGTTGAGCGGTACCGGCTGCAGTTACAATGTTTCTATACCGAAAGCTAATGTGGGTAAGGCTTTAGAGTTCCGATTTAGGCTTGATAAATATCTAAAATGGACTTATTTCTTAACCCCTGTAGTATTATATTTTATTTTCATACATCTGAAATTCGCACTATTATCTTTGTTATTTTTTGAATTGCTATGGATTTTGATAGTTAACGGAGCAAGGCTTTTATGTTCATATATTTATAGTTCTTATTTGATGAGAAGTTTTGGTAAGTATGAAATAGTTGATTTTACGCCTCCCGTCCCGAAAAGAAAATTTGATGAATATGCTGCAGTATTTAAGTCAAAAATTATAGCGGGTATTGTGGCGCTTGTTGTATTTTTTACTCCTGCATTCTTTATCCAGTGGGGAATAGGTTTTAACTTGAAATCCAAGCTCCATAGTTATAAAGCTGCTGTGAAACTTGCAGATACGTATTTTTTGCTTTATCCAAAATCTGAAAAAATATATGATATGCGGGCTTATGCAAAATTTATGGTAAAAGATTATGAAGGCGCCTTAAACGATTATAAGACAGTTCTTAATATGTCAGGTAGAAAGTTTTCAAAAAGAGATTTTTCAAGGTTGGCAAATTTGCTTTTACTGCAGAAAAAATTAACTACAGCGCAGGAAGCTATTGATGTGTTTAATGAATATGTGACCAAAAAAGATATGTCTGTTTTGGAAGCTTCTCAAATGTTATGGGTGAAGTCAATATTCAAAATTGAAAATAATATTGCCGAAGATGTAATGCAAAATTATGAAGACTTGTTGATGTCTTTGAGTGAAAAAGATTTAAAAAACCAGTTTTATATTTCTTGTGATAAAGCCTATATGCTTTATTTGATGGAGGATTATTCGGTTGCAATTAATGATTATAATATTTTGATTTCATACGCAGAGGGGAATAAGGATATATTTGCAAAAGAATTGAAATCAATATACGCAGAACGTGGCTGGGCAAAGAAACGAGCAGGTGATGAGTATGGGGCGAATGCTGATTTTATAGCCTCCGGAATAGATTTTTCCGAACTCCCTCAATATGAACCATCATATACAAATCAGGAATTCGTTGCCGAAAAATTTTAAGGTATAAATAATAGTAATATTCTGTTGCAGCCCTGACAAGGTTTATTTTATCAGCAAAATTAGACAACTGCCGGCTATCATAATTGATGTTCCGATAAATTTTTTCAATAAGTGTTTTTCCTTAAATACTTTCCAGCCAAAAAATACTGCAACTATGCTTGATAACTGGAATAAAGCCAGTGATAATCCTACATTCAGCTTTGAAAATACAATGTTGGTTGTGTATTGCATTACCCCTAAACAAAGTGCAATAACTCCGGTATAAAGAAAATCTTTTAATGAAAACAGCCGGAATTTGATTTTGAATATAAGAAGTAATATTACTGAAAATATAAAACCCGTAAAGCACCATAGCATAAAGGATTCCGCAACTGATGATAATAAAATAATCTTTTTTAAGACTGCTGCTTCGCACCCTGTGAAGAATAATGCACAAAATCTTAAAATTATGTCTTTTCTCAATAATAGATTGAAAGTAAACCCTTCAGGTTCAGTATCAAAAATATACCTGCTTCCCGCAATTATTAAAATTACCCCTAAAACCCCTGCTATAGATGGGATTTCTCCTAGTAATAAGAACCCTGTTACAAGTCCTACAATACATTTGTACGAATTTATCGGTCCTAATACAGACATCTCGCCTATTTGCAGTGCTTTAATAAGGCAAACCGAACCTAAGGTGCATAATATTCCTGCAAGTGCGGCATACCCCCAGTAGCTTAAATCATATTGGGTCCAGTTGTTTATTGTTGCTGATGGGATACATATTAAACTCAGCATTAAGTACGAATAGAGGTTTATTAAAATTGCTGAATGCCTTTTAGACAGCAATTTTTGTACCATATTAGCAGCCGGATTTGACAAAATCCTCAAGCCTAATGGCAGAACTGCACTTAACATGAGGTTACATCATGCCTTTTCTGTTAAAGAATACTGCAACAATGCAGGTTGCAACTACAGAAATTGTAATTACAATTAGAAATCCAAAATGATTTTGTCCGAACGGCATTGGAACGTTCATACCCCAAAAGCTGCCTATCATTGTCGGTATTGACATAATAATTGTAATCGCCGCTAAAAATTTCATCACAAGGTTAAGGTTGTTATTGATAATTGATGCAAGGCAGTCCATCATACTTTCAAGAATTGTCCTGTGCATTTCAACCATCTCTGCAGCCTGTTTGTTTTCAATGATTACGTCTTCAAGCATATCAATATCATCTTCTGTGAATTTTAAAATTCTCTGTAGCGATGGTGCATTAACTAGTCTTAAAAGTTTTTGCAGTACAAGTTGATTGTCTTTTAGCGCTGTTGTAAAGTAAACTAAGGATTTCTGGATTTCCATTAGTTGGAATAGCGCTTTGTTATTGGTGGTTCTTCTAAGAGATTCTTCTATGTTTTCTGTTTGTTTATTAATTACGTTTAAATATCTCAAATAAAATTTTGCGGCTCTAAATAAGATATTCAACATAAAATTAGCTTTGTTTCTTGTGTCAAAAAACTTTGCGGTATCAGCATTAAATGAATTTATAATTTTGTTTTCGTGAGAACATACTGTAATAACACTTTCGGGTGTAAAAATTAAACCTAAAGGCAAAGTGTCAAAATTTCCTTCCTCATCCATAACCGGAACGTTTGTGATGATTAAAAGGTTTCCGTCTTCAAAGTCCATACGAGATAACTCGTCTGCGTCTAATGAGTTGTTTAAAAAGCTTTCATCAAGCCCCAGTACAAGTGAAACCTGTTGTATTTCTTCACGTGTCGGGTTAATCAAATTAAACCAGGAACCTGAAACTGCTTCGTTCAGGTTTAATTTTTGCAATGCACCGTTATCCTGAGTTTTTGATATTTCCAACATCGTAATAATTCCTAAGTATCTTACTTCTCCATAATTAAACTACAGTTTTTCCCAAAGTGCAATAGTCTAAATTAGGGATTTATATACATGTTCTCCACTAACGTATCGTCATTGCAAGAAAATCGCAGATTTTCGTGGCAATCCAGTAAGTTGTTTGTGTTGTATAAAATCTTTTGTACTGCTTCGCTGACACTAGCAGTGACGGGTATTCCGCATTTAGTGGAATTCGATATATAAGTGCCCTAAATTAAGGAAATTATTACTCTTCTTCTGGTTCTTCTTTGTCATCATGCTGCTGATGTGCTTGGCTTTGGAGTTTTTTTACCCGCAGAATTTCTTTTAAATCTTCTGTAATTTTATCTTCTTCGTCTAATACAGGTTTACGTTTTTTTGCATTTAAGACATTTGCAACATTCATCATAGCAAGAGAGTTTAGTGTTGCACGCAGGACTGCACTTTGATCCATATATTGGTTGGCAGGTGCCGGTGCTTCTTCCTCCTGTCCTCGTTGAGAGAAGTATTCACCGCCTTGTCCCATTTTATCATCTGATAATTTTGCCGCTGTTCCTGATATATCTCCGCTTTTGAAATTGAAAGCGCCGCCTATACCGAAAAAGCCCGCAGACCTGTTATCGACCATAGTTTCTACCCTTTACGAATATCCCCAAAGTTGTTCTCTTGCTGAATATCCGTGTTCTTATATCCTACATATTATAAAATGTGTGATGTGTTATTAACTCATCTGAACGGATTATTTTGCTACTATGTAAATAAATTTTTACAATCTGTAATAAAATCTGTCCTCTTATTTAACGTGTTTATTACTACTATTATAACATATCGTGTTGAAAAATACAAGGATACATGATATAATATGAATATATTTATTAATTACTAGGATAGAGGATTTTAAAAGATGAAAAGATTGAATAATGCGTTTACTTTGACAGAATTAATGGTTGCTTTGGGGGTTGTTGGCATACTTTGTGCGATATTACTTCCGGTTATTTTCAACTTAATGCCTAACCAAAATACCATTATGGCAAAAAGAGCGTATTATACTGTTCAATCTGTTGTAAGTGATTTGATAAATGATGAAGCTTGCTATCCTGATAAATCTGCGGTAAATAATCCAAGAATCGGATTTGATGATGCTGCAGGTTCTGTAAATTGTACGGATTGGGATGAAGGTCATATAAATGATACTGGTACATCTAACGCTGCAAAAAAATTCAAGTATTTATTTGAAAAGAAATTAAATCTTCATGAGCCGGTTTCCGGCGGGGCTCCCGAGAATTCATTTTCTACTACTGATGGTTTAGATTGGGTATTTTCAAATGCTAACTTTTCATCATCCGGAGAAGGCGGATCTATAATGTTAACAGTAGATGTCAATGGTAAGAGTAAGCCGAATTGTGGTCAGGCAAACGCTTATGCTATATTTGACGAAAACGGCACCGGCTGCAATACAAGAACAAATGGGTTTGACAGATTCCGTATGGAAATCAAGGGTAACGGTCAGATTGAAATCCAAGATGACTGGGCAAAAGAAGCTGTAAAAGTTGATAGAAATATTACAAGTGATAAAAATTCAAATGCTGAAGATGATTAAAGAATAAAGTAGCCGGATAATCGCGCTTAAAATTAATTTTAAGTGAGGAAAGTCCGTGCATCCAAGAACAGGCCGCCGGAGAAACTCCGGGCGATGTGAGTCGGCGGATAGTGCCACAGAAATGAAGACTGCCGATGGACAATTTTGTCACAGGCGATGGTGCAACGGTGAGTTAATAGCTTCACCAGTGATATCGGAAGGTATCAGCTAGGTAAACCCCGGTCGGATGCAAGATTGAATCGAAGGTTATAAAGGTTGTTCGCCCACTTCGGAAAAATCGCTAGAGATCAGGAGCAATCCTGATACCAGACAGATGATTATCTAAAACAGAACACGGCTTACGGGCTGCTTTATTTCTTTTTATAAAAGTCGAAATATGTTATAATTTCAGGCTTTTTTGCGTTATAATAAAATAAAAGAAGAGGAATTATGGAAAAAGGTTTATTTATAACATTTGAAGGTGCTGACGGCTGCGGAAAAACTACTCAGTTAAACCTGTTAAAAGATTATCTTGAAAAACACGGGTTTGAGGTTGTTGTAACAAGAGAGCCTGGGGGAAAAGGGCTTGGCGAGAAACTTCGTGAAATTCTGTTGAATTATGACGGAGAAGTTTCAAATCGGTGTGAGTCGTTTTTATTTTTGGCAGATAGGGCTCAAAATATTGATGTTATTGTAAAACCGGCAATAAATAAGGGCAAAATTGTGTTATGTGACAGGCATACTGATAGCTCTGTGGCTTATCAGGGGTATGGCAGAGGGCTTGACATTGATAGGATAAAAACTTTGAATAATCTGGCTGTTGATGGAGTCTTTCCCGATTTAACGCTTGTGTATGATGTTGATATTGAAACTTCTATGAAGCGTGTCGGGAACGAAAAGGACCGAATGGAAAGTGCTGGAAAAGATTTCTTTAACAGGGTTCGAAGCGGATATTTAGAACTTGCTTCTGCAGAGCCTCAAAGGGTAAAAGTTATTGATTCTACAAGATCAATTAGTGATGTATTTGCAGATACTTTGAAATTGGTTGAAGAAAGATTAATTATTTCAAATAATCATCAAATTTTTTGATGTTTACTTTGTAACCGCAGCCTTCGTGAAGTTTTCCGGGATAGAAAATTCTTTTGGCAGGATAGTTTTTGCACATTTTAAGGCGGTGTTTGTAATCAGAGCATAAACCTTCAGGGGTTACGAGTTTGCAGGCAAAAATCAGATTGCCTTCTTCATCTTTGCCTTTAATATAAAATCTTTTATATTTCGGGTATAAAAATTGCATGATTTTGAATTCTTTTTCTGTGTATGTATCGATGCTGTACATATAATTACAGCATTTGCCGCATTTTTTGCATTCGCCTGTTATTTCGTAGGATACGCGTTCCGGGACGAAATTTGAAAGAAATTCATAGATTATTGATTTGATAAAGTTTAACATTTTATTCATTACAAAAATACATAAAATAAATTATTACAACTATATTATAGAAGAATTTTGTGTATAATAAAAGATATGAAGAGATTTGATAATATCAGAGTATATGCGTGGGTTGAGTTTGTAATTTGGTTGATTATAGTTGCGGCTATTGTTTTAGGCTTGCGTTATCAGCATTACAAGACTCAGAAACAGTTTAAAAATTATCAAATATTTATGGAAGATGTAGATGGGCTTATCACAGGTTCTCCTGTTAAGTTTTTAGGGGTTCAGGTCGGGTATGTGAAAAAGATACAGATTATTTCAACCGAAGTTTATATAAAATTTGTAATAACCCAGAAAGATTTAGTACTTCCAACAGGGTCTATCGCAACAGTTGAGGCCTCCGGCTTGGGGGGGTCGAAGTCTCTTGAAATATATCCGCCTGATCCTAATGAACCTACTGATAAAATCATTATGGCAAAAGACCCTACGAGGTTAAGTAAAGTTATGGGGCTGTTTGACAGTATATTTAGGGAATTAGACTCTATTATTACTACCTTGGATCATTCTGCAAGTCATTTTGACTTCCATTCTTCGGGTCAGATGCCTAAAAATGTTGTTATGCCGGAAGATGCAATGTCAGGACTTGATAAGGTTGATAAATCTTTGGATAAAATTATTGAAGTTGAGAAAAATTTTATGAAGAATTTTAAGAAAAAGGGGGAATAAAATGAATAGCGAAAATGTTAGAGTTATAAATAATCCCGTAGTTTTGTTAAATCTTTGTACAATGAGAAATAAAGATACCGATAGCCAAGGGGTTAGAATTGCCGCAAGAAAGATTACCAGATGTCTTTTATATGAGGCTGCTAAAAATCTTCCGCTGGTAGATTGTCCGGTTACAACACCTTTAACAACTTTTACCGCGAAAACTGTTGAGCCTGATATTAATTTGATAATTTCGCCGATTTTAAGAGCCGGTTTGATTTTTACAGATGAAGCTATTGATATTCTGCCTCAAGCAACAATTCGTCATATAGGGATGTATCGTGATGAGAAGACTTTAAAACCTGTATGGTATTATAACAAGGTTCCTATGGATGCTCCTGAGCCTGAAAAATTTTATATTTATATTACGGATCCAATGCTTGCGACTGGAAATTCATTGCTCGCGGCAATTGATTTGTATGCAAATAAGGGAATTCCTATTAAAAATATAAAATGTATTTGTATTATTGCAGCCCCTGAAGGGATTGAAAATATTCAGAAGCACTATCCTGATATTGAGATTATAACAGCGGCAATAGATGATCACTTGAATGAGAAAGGTTATATTGTCCCTGGTATGGGTGATGCCGGCGATAGAATATTTAATACATAATTTTAAATCGTAAAGATTCTTAATAATTTTAACAGTATTTTTAAAGAATTATTTAAAAGGTGCCGTTATTTTTTATGTGTGTACTTATATGGAGAAATAAAAATGACACAAGGTGTTAATAGTGTAAGTGCTTCCGGCAGCGGCAAGAATGTTAAGACCGGACGAAGTGAAGAAATTACTGTTAAATCCGGTGAGAATTTATCAAATATTGCTAAAAGATTTGGTATGAATACGAAAGCTTTTATGGAATGGACCGGGTTAAAAAGTTCAAATATTCAAGCCGGTCAAAAAATTAAACTCCCAACAGCCAAGGTTCCTGAAGGTAAAGGTATTATAGCTCTTGCCAGAACTTACGGCATGACTTTAGATGAGTTTTGCAAGTTAAATAATATTTCTAAAACTTATTCTCCGGCTAAAGGTGAAGTTTTTTATGTAAAAAGGAAAACGGAAAAACCTGTAGAAACTACTGAAACTACTGAAAAGACTAAGAAGCCTAAACAAAAACCTACACCTGTGACTAAAAAAACTGTTCAACCGGCGGTTACACCTGCCGCTAAAAACAAAGCCGAATATGGGTCTTCATATACTCCTGCCGAACTTGGGCAGCAAATCTTCAAAAAGTCCGGAGAATACTACGGAGCTGTGGGTAAGCCGGATTTTGATGCTCTTGTAAATGAAATTAATCCCAAAAATGCATCAAGTGTTATTAAGGAGTATTTAAACAATCCGAATAATAAAGGTAAAGAAAGTTTAATAAATACAATTACAAGTGAAGTTAGAAGTGATAAGACCAAGCGAAAAGCGGCTGTTATGAAGGTTTATGACGCATTAGCAAAAGAAATGGGCACCCCTGATTCTATTCGTGAAAGTTTTGTTAAAGAATTGGATAAAGAGTTTGACGGTTACGGAATGGTTGATACCGATAAACTTGATGAAACTATGAAAAGAATGATGGCAACTCCAAAAGAATTAGCGGCAAAAATGGAACATGAGATTTCTCATAAGTTTCCTGCAGTTGGCAAGGAGTCATTTAATGAGTTAATTTCATTAGTTGATTCAAAAAATGTTTCTGAAGTTATTAAGGCTTATAATGATTTGAAAACAGGTGAGTCTTTGCTTGAAGGCATTACAAGTGAAATTGGAAGCAGCAAAGAAGATCGAAAAAAAGCTGTAATGCACATTTATAATGCTTTAGAAACAGCAAAAGGTGCAAATTCTGAACGTAGTGCGGAATTTAAAAAAGAATTAGATGATCAATTTAATTCTTTTGGAATGGTGGATACTAAAAAATTAGATGAAATTGTAAATAAAATGCTTGAAACTAAAATTCAGCCGCAGCCCAAAAAATCTAAATCGGGACAAATTTCTAAAGATAATTCTCAATTAACGACAGTCAGAGATAAGTCTGGTAATCTTTGTACCAGTGCCCAGCTTCAACAATGGGCAATAGCTTCAGCTAAAAAAGATAAAGGTTTTAGTAAAGTTAAAAATCCGTATATTGAAAGACCGTTACCGAATCTTGATGCTAACGGTAAAATTGAAGCATCTGCCGAAATTAAACAGCCAACAAATCCTAGCGGCCCTATGAAAGGTAAGATTGTATTTGTTAACCCCGGACATGGCGGTTATAGATTTGATAACGGCAGTTTTGATTCAGGAACGGTATTATCTGTAAAAAATGCAGAAGGCAACCATATGCCTATTGAGGAATGGAAAGTTGCCAAAAGTTATGCGGAAGATTTGACTGCTAAATTACAGGCTAAAGGTGCAACTGTTATTGTTGTTCAAGGGTTTGTTGGTGATAAAAATTCCGGTAAAGGCGGTATGAGTGAAGACAAATATCTTCAAAGGTTGCTTCAAGGACAGAAAGGTTCAACAGAAATAAAAACTTTGATACGAAATACTAAAAAATCTGATATGGCATTTATATCTTTACATGTAGAATCAACAGTGGTTCCTTCATCTCAAAAATTATGTACAGTACGTGCAAATGATAGCGGTGATTCAGCTTTAGCAGATAAAGTAATAAGTAATGTTGCAAAAAATATACCGATATTGGTTCCGGCTAAGAAGTTTAATAAATATTATGTGCACCGAGCGATGGGTAATGAAGTTCCTGCCGTGCTGATTGAAATTGGTAATATTCAAAGCCAGAGTATAAAAAACAGCCTGCTGTCAAAAACTGATAGGGACAAATATACCACAGCTTTGGCTCAAGCTCTGGAACAGACATTAGTTAAATAAAGGAATGTATAAAATGGATTGGCTTACAAATTTATGGAATTATATAAAAGTTAAGGTTACAGGTGTCTCTATGCCTGCTCCTGCCGGACATGTCAAAACAGCACCAAAGCCGATTTTTAAGGGTGCAGCTAAGGTCCAAATCCCTAATGAAATTGTAATGGGAGCGGATATTTCAGATCAACAGATTGAGCGTTCAAAGTATATAAAAGTTGTTAAAAATCCTCCTTATAGGATTAAAAGCGGCGATAATTTGGAATCTATTGCTAAAAAATTTCATGTTGAAGTATGCAGCATTATGGCATTAAATGGGTTAGATGCTGAAAAAGCGAAAAAAATTCGTCCTGGGCAGACTTTGAAAATGCCGCCTTCCCGCAAGATAAGAAATGTTAAAAATTTAAATGATGTTGCAAAGTCAATGGGTGTAAGTCTTGATTTTGTGAAAAAACTAAAACGGGTTGAAGATAATGGGGAACTTGGTGCTAATGAGTTTCATTTGACTCCTTATAAAGATAAGGCGGGAGTTCTGACAATTGGTATAGGTCATGTTCTAAAACCGGGTGATCCCAGAGAAATAACAAAAGAAAAGGTTGCAGAACTTTGCGCAAGTGATCTTTTAAAAATGGAAGAAAATATTAGTGTTTTGCTTGGCGGAAAGAAAAATTTTGAAAAGCTTCCTCAGCCAATGAAAGAAGCTTTGCTTGATATGGTATTTAATAAAGGAACTGCTATTATTGAAAAAACACCGGGGCTTCTGTACTGTTTAAAAGCCGGAAAATATGAGGCTGCAATAAATAAATTTACAAATAACAAGTCCTCAAAAACCGGTAAAGAGATGAGCGGATTGAGTAAACGCCGGTTATTTGATATTTCACTTGCTGTAAAAATGTATAATGGCAAAATTCCTCAAAGTAATATTAATACGGCACAGCAGGTTTATAACCGCGGAATTGAACTTTTGCGCGCAGAATGTAAAAAAGATGGCAAAAATTTCCAAAACCAGCTTGCCGGTTATAATAAAGATGTACAGAGTTATCTTGGAAATAAAATTAAACTTATAACAAAGTAACGGTTTCGCATGCGGTATCGTCTCGGAGAGTTTCGATTTCAGCCCAGTGAAGATTATTTATCAAATCTATTGTAACAAATTCCAGGGCAGTTTTATCCGCATCACAAATTTTGACGACAAATGCCTCTTCAATTTCCGGATTAACAACAACGCTAAGCCCGTTTGTGTCGATTTTGGAAATAAGTTTTTTTGACTGTTCCATTATTTTGGTATCTGTTTTATTTTTACCGCCAATAATATGTGGATTATTCAAAAATGCATTTTTAATTTTTTCATATTTTGGATTGCAGAAAAGATTTAAATACCCTTTTGCTATATTTTCTAAAGGCATAGAATATATAGGAAATTTGCAGCTGTCTTTTGTTATCGGATAGTCTGTTTTAGTTTCGCAGAGTTCATTTATTTTCTTTCTAATTTGTTTTTGTAGCGGGTTGTTAATATTATCATAACTATCCATATCCCAGTCGTTTAGCTTGCATAGTCCGAGCATCATTGCATGTGCCCCTGAGCAGTTATTGTGAAGGGCGGTTGTATTCGGTTCACGGTTTTCACATTTCAATCTGCTTGGTGAAATTTCAAATTTGTCCAAAATTCTTTTAATAATGTCAATATGAACTTTTTCATTGGCATGAGATGTCGTGCATATAGCGATTTCTTCATCTGTTAGATTATATTTTTGGTCTAATTCATAATCAATTATCAATGCTGCTTGAAGCGGTTTTTGGCAAGAATACATATAAAACGGGTAATTTTTATCTTCCCCGATTTTTTCTGTAATATGAATTTTGTCACCTCTTACAACGTATCCGAAATGTTCTTTGTCAATAAGTCCATCTTTGTTGGATATTACTAATTTTGCCGGTTCTGTGTTTTTGTTAATCATTTTTTTTCACCATCATTAATAACTGTTCTAATTTTGATTTTAATTTGGTATTTTCATTTTTTAAATTTTGAATTTCTTCAATATAATTTTCTGTATTATTTGGGTATTCTTGTTTAAGTTTAGGAACTTCATTATAATCAAGGACAAATCTTTTTTTAGCTTCTTCTTTTATTAGAAGCAGAGTTTCAATCTGTTTTTTAGAAATAAGTCCTAAATCAATCAGGATTTGACCGAATTTTTTATCTGTTTTTTTGTCTTCAATTGTTTTAACAGCATTATCAAGTTCATTTGAAGAGATTGCTCCCTGATTTACAAAATATTCTCCCATCTTGTATTTACCTGTCAAAAATCCTGCAATGTTGAGAATTTGTGAATTATCGGGCAGCTCAAAATACCCCTCATCAACGCAAAACAGAAAGTATCCGGCAATTTCTTCCATTGAAAGATAGGTGTTCAGGGTAATTTCTGAGATGCTGAAATCCTTATCTGCGCCATTTAAAATATTATAGATATTTGAATCAAATCCGGATTTTTTAAACTCAAGTTCACATCTGCCTTTATAGGTCAAAATAGGTTTATATGTTGCAAAAATATACCCCGGATTGTTATCTGTCTCCACCTCTTCTGAGAGCCTGTTGTAGATGATTTCTTTAACCCAGCTTGGAAAATTTGATATCTTATTTAAAAATTGTGTTAGAAATTCCCTGTTCACTTTGTTTAGCCCCTGATTAAAGGTATTTTAACATTAATTTTGAAATACTTCAAGCATTATTGATATTAAAGCGGTTGATTAATTTCTTCTGAAAAGGTAATATATATTTAAAAAGGAAAGGGAGAAAATATGGAAGATAGAAAACATTTACTAAAAACTATAGTTATAGTGTTGCTTGTATTATTAGGAATGCTTGTTACTGTTGATTTGGCATATATATATTATCAGGCTAACTTTAATCAGTATGCTTTGCCAAGTTTTTGTACAATAAGTGATTTTGTAGATTGTGACGGCGTTGCAAGAACTACGGAATCTCAATTCTTTGGAATACCGCTTGCTTATTGGGGATTATTCTTGTATTCATTTATCTTGGTTCTTTTAGGTGCTGATAAATTGAAAAAAATTCCGGGATTGAAGTTTTTAGAAGTATTTAAAAATAAATTTCATTATATTGCTTCTTTAGGTATAATTTCATTTACAGTTTCAATGATATTACTTTGTGTAAGTTTATTTGGTATTCATAAACTCTGTGTCATGTGTGCTGTTACATATTTGATTGATTTATGTATCGCATTATTTGCGGTTTGGGGTATTGAAGGAAACTTTATCGGAGCGATTAAACAAAGCTGGCTTGATTTTGTTGATGCTCTTAAACCTGTTCAGTACAGAGTAGCATTTATTATTGTAATGATTGTTGCCGGTGGATTTTTAGGCTGGGCTTATCAAAGTGCTCATTTTTCACCTGCGCTTAAATCTCAAAGAGGCTATGGCGAATTTATAAATGCTAAAACTAACAAATATGCTATAAAAGGCAACGTATTGGGTTCAGATGCTAAAGATGCGGTTGTTCTTCATGTTTACACGGATTATATGTGTCCGATGTGTTATGTATTTAATATGATGCTTCACAAACTTGTTACAGAGTTTGATAATGTCAGAGTTGAACATCATAATATGCCGTTAGATATGTCTTGTAACCCGTATATGACACAGGAGTTCCACCATGGTTCATGTACAATGGCTGAATATGCTAACGCTGCTCAAAGACAAGGTAAATTCTGGGAAGTAAGTTCATTATTATTTGATAAAAAACCTGCAACTGAAGAAGATGTTATAAAAGTTCTTAAAGAATCAGGTTTTGATCTTGATATGGAAAAATTATATGATGATGCACATAGCAAAACTCTTTATATGGAAATTCAAGAAGATATCAAAGCTGCAGTAGATAATAACCAAATGGGAACCCCTACTTTGCAAATTGGTGATAAATTTGAAATGGGTATTCCAAGAGGCGGCTACCCTGCTTTAAAACAATTGGTAATTGACAATGGCGGAAAACCAAAACATAAATTGTTCAAATAAAAAGATTTTACTGCACGCTTGCTGCGGTATATGTTCAGGTTATCCCATATCTTTATTACAGGATATGGGATATTCTGTTATTGTTTATTTTTATAATCCTAATATTTTCCCGCAGGAAGAATATAACACCAGGTTGTATGCGGAAAAGAAGCTGTGCGCTTATTTTGGTTGCGAATTGATAGAGGGTGAATATGAACCCGAAATATATTATGATTACGTTAAAGGTTTAGAAAATGAACCTGAAAAAGGTGCAAGATGTGATAAGTGCTTTGAATTACGCCTTTTGAAGGCGGCAGAGTATGCAAAAGAACATAATATAGATATTTTCACAACCTCTATGGTTATCAGCCCTCACAAAAATTACGAAAAACTGACAGCAATAGGTAATAAAATTGCGCAAGAATATGATTTAAAATATTTGGATACAAATTTTAGGAAGCATGACGGTTTTTTGAAAACTAATCAAATTTCAAAATCATTAAATTTATACAGACAAAATTATTGCGGCTGTAAATTTGCTAAAAATTTTTAATAATATCGTCCATTTGTATTATGACGTATTATTAATAATATCATATAATATCTTTGAAAAAGAAGATTTTTTTATTATAAGAAATACAAAAGAGGACAGATTAATGAAGAAGAAAATAGGGTTATTACTGGCAACTGTTATGGTACTGAACGTAGTATCATCAGCGGCTTTTGCATGGGAAAGTCCATTGAAAAAGTATAGCTTAATGGATGATGTTATGGGTAACAGCGGAAGTGTTGATGACGGTTCAAGAGAACGCGGTATGGGTGAATTTTATGATAACTCGTTAGCGGGACAGTCTGGTGGCACTATGGAATATTCGGATCCGGGTTTTGGTGATGATGCCGGCATGGGTACACCTACCCCTGAGTTGTCTCGTAATGAAACTTTGAGAGAATCTTCACGAAATGTATATGGTGATCCGGAATCAACTCCGGGTTGGGAAGTTGGTCCTTCTTTCTATCCTGAACCTTCTTTTGATAGTATTGTAGAAAAATACCGCAAAAGTGATTTTGCAGGCTGCTTGCAAGAATGTATTTCTTATGTAAGGCTTCACCCTCGTGATACTTTAGGGTTCTATTACCTTGCAATGTGCTATACAAAAGTAAGTGATAAAGATAATGCAATTTTGGCCTATGAAAAAGTTATCGCGCTTAACTCTAATCCAATGATTGTTAAATATGCAACAAATGGACGTAACTGTGTTATGGGTAATGATGATGAAAAATGTTATCAAAATGTAAATGAACCGGAATGGTTATATCCTTATGCAGAGATGGCTCGGACTATGGACTTGACTCCTGTTGATCCTGAAACTCTGATTACTAAAAATCTTACCAGACTTAGAGATAAATTATCTCCTGTTGTTGAGGAAGAAGAAGGTAAGGATGGAGAAAATGCCGCTTCTGCAGAAAATAACGGATCTGATAGTGAAAATGCTGCTTCAGAGGATGAAAAAGATAAGAAAGATAAAGTATATTTACCGTTTGGAGATCAAGACGAAGAGCTTGATAGATTTATTAACTCACCATATGGCAATGGTTTCTCACCTGAATTTAATAACACGTATAAACAAATTCAGTTAAGAAAAATCCAAGAAACTGTTAATACCGGAGAAGACACTCCTGAAAAAGAAATGAAGGATATGAAGGAAATCAAGAAATTTGATAACCAGAGATCTGACTCAGGATTGGTAAAACTTGCCTATGAAACTCCATCAAAGATGTTTGAAGAAGTTTCAAAAGATCCTGAATATATCAGACAAAAGCAAGAACTTGATGAACTTAATATGCTTCTTGGAAATGAAAAGTCAAAAGATAATAGTGATATGATGGATTTGCTTCCTTATATGTCAGAAGGAAACAAAAATCTTTCACCTGAAGTTATTCAGGCAATGATGATGAAATCAATGATGAGTGACTTGTCATTGTAATCAGCACTGTATAAGCCGTGGTAATCTCTTATGACAAATGAATACCAAAATGTTAAAAAAGATTTTTTGGCAGGACGAATAAAAGGCTGCAGGTCATATTTTGAGAATAACGGATACTTTGTGGAAGCAGGTTATTGCTGTATAATTTTAGATAAGTTAGATAAAGCAGAAAAGCTCTTTCAGCTGGCTTCTGAAAATGATATTAGAGCCGATTGGGGGCTTTTTTTGCTGCAAATGTTAAAGGGTGAAATAAAATCTTTTCCGACATATTTTCAGGTCAGAAATTTTCTTGAATTGGATTTGAATATTTTCATATTGTATTGTAAAGAGAATTATGTTGAAAAAATAATTAAATATGCCGATTTTATGGCATATTACAATCCGGAATGCTACAAATTTATCGGCAGAGCGTTTTGGGCAAATAATCTTATGTCTGCATCGATGTTTTTTTTAAGACGTGCGAAAGATAAGTTTTATCATGATCCGGAGCTGCATTATCTTTTAGGGTATATTTATTATTATAATGATAAAGATATAGAAAAATGCCGCAAGGCTTTGAATTACTGCCTTGAGATTTTGCCGGGGTACGCTCCTGCAAAGAATCTTTTAAAAATTTGTAATTCATAATCTCCTCACAATAGTTCTTTCCAAAAAGGAGAGGGTGAAATCAAAATAATCCAAGGTTTAAGGTAACTGGTGGCAAAGTACCCCGTCCGGTGAGGACTGTCATTCTGAGCGAAAGCGAAGAATCTCAAAATAAAGGAAAAGTAATGAGAACCTTCGGCTAAAGCCTCAGGATACCAAGAATAAAATGTGTCCAACCTTGCAATTGTAACGAAATGTAAATATGACTTTCAATAGCCTCAAATCCAGCTATAATGCCCGATATGATATGATATGGCGGGGCGGGGCAATTCTTTTCGGCGGAAAAACTTTAAGTACATGTAAGCAATGTGTGCTTAATAATACAAGAGAAAAAGGTAAAATAATGACAATGGATGCTGCAATGCCGCAAGGGCCCCAACCGCCAAGACCGGAATTTAATCCCAATGAATACCTAAAATCAATGGGAATTCCACAAGATATTATCGCGCAAGGCGATGACGCAATTAGAAATTATGCACAAAAAAGCGGATTAAATTTAGTTCCAAAAGGTCAAGTACCATCTAGGTAGCCGTTACCTTTAGTGAGCGGACAACATACATCGGAAGAATCTCAATCTTCTAGAGAGATTACTCCTTTTAAAGAAGCACAAAAGCAAAAAGTTTCCGATTTTCAAATTGGCGAATACTATTCAAAGCGAATGAGTGAAATAGAAGCTGATTTAAGAGCACAAGGAACAAAAGGAAGAGCTCTAAAAAAAGCAATGAAGAAAGCGAGAAAAGATGTTCGCGCAGAAATACAGCTCAATTTTGTAAAAATGACAAGAAAGGATGCAAAAGCTTGGCTTGCTGAAAAGGAAACCGAACTAAAAGCACAGCATCCCGAAATGAAAGATGGAGATATTAAAGTAATGGCATATAGTGCATACCAGGAAACTTTCGGAGCAAACCCACCACAAAACCTTTTTAAAAAGGTTCTTCTTGCCTGTACTCCAATAATAGGCATGGTAAAACATTTTGTTGATAAAAGGGACATACGGGTTGCAGAAGAAAAATACCACATGGCACATCTTAATCCACAGCAATCTGAACTTATGAAGCTTGGAATACCGCTAGAGCTTGTGGTGGCTGATAATGATGCTAAAATTATGGAATTCGCGCAAAAGCGTAATATTAACCTTCCGTCCAAAAATAATTAAATAGTAAAATATTGGATATTATTTATTATAAACGCGGCATTGTTTATACAATGCCGCGTTTTACATTTATTTTTATCCATGATATCATTTGCGTATGAAAAGAAAACCGACAGTAGCAATAGTAGGAAGACCAAATGTAGGTAAGTCAACATTTGTGAATCGTCTTGTAGGTTCAAGACATTCAATTGTTGATGATTTACCGGGTGTTACCCGCGACAGAATCTATTTTGATGTCGAGTGGCAAAATAAAGCTTTCACTGTTATTGATACAGGTGGAATTATTCCCGGTGATGAAGATGATATTATGGTATCAATTTTTGATCAGGCAAAATTGGCTTGTGAAGAAGCTGATAAAATAGTTTTTATTGTTGACGGTCAAGGCGGTATAAATCCGGTAGATTATGATATCGCAAATATTTTAAGGCAATCCGGTAAACCTGTATTTTTGGCTGTTAACAAGTGTGATAATCCTGAATCATTGATGATGACAAGTGATTTTTATGCGCTTTCACTTGGTGATCCTGTTGGAATTTCAGCACTTCACGGTTCAGGTGGTGTAGGGGATTTACTAGAGATTGTGACTGAAGACTTTGAAATTCTTGAACAGGAAGAAGAAGACAAAAGAATCAAGATTGCGATTGTTGGCCGCCCTAATGCCGGTAAATCTTCAATTGTTAATTCTTTATTGAATACTGACAGGGTAATTGTTTCTGATGTGTCAGGAACCACCAGGGACAGTATAGACAGTTATGTAACTTATAAAGATAATGAATTTATTATCGTTGATACTGCAGGTATCAGAAAAAAATCAAAAGTTGATTACGGTGTTGAAAAATTTGCTGTTGATCGTGCAATCCGTTCTATTCGAGAGTGTGATGTTGCACTTCTGGTTATTGATGCTAAAGAAGGTATTTCAGATCAAGATAAAAAAATTTCATCAATTATTACAGAAGCCGGTAAAGGTCTGATTGTTGCCATAAATAAATGGGATTTGATTGAAGATAAAAAAGCAAATACAATAAATAAATTTGAAAAAGAATTAGCCGTAGATATTCCGTTTTTGAGTTTTGCTCCGAAAATTTTTATCAGTGCGGTTACAAAACAACGCTTAGGGCAGATTTTCGAAAAGAGTATGGAAGTTTATGAATATGCTACAAAACGAATTTCAACAGGATTGTTGAATAAAGTTATAAACGAAGCTTACGCTCTAAATCCTCCAACCAGTTTTAAGGGTAAAAGATTAAAAATTTATTATATAACACAAGCTGCAATTCAGCCGCCAACGTTTGTTTTGTTTGTTAATAACGAGGAACTTTTAAAGGATAGTTATAAACGCTACCTTGAAAATAAATTGCGTGAAGCATTTGGGTTCTATGGAACTCCAATTAGAATTTCTGTTAGACAGCGCGGTGGTAAAGGTTAGTTTTTTCTATTGATTTTCATAATTACTCAGAGTTTCGTTGATTGTTTTTATCATTTCATCGCGGACAATTTTAGGTGAAATAATCTCGCAGCTGTCTGTGTATCTCATAAGTCTGCTGATTAATTTATCAAAACTTTCACCTTTATTTATAATAATTGCATCTCCGTTAGAATCGATAGAAGAAGTTTCGTTATCTCTGATGTGATAATTTTTAGCCAGTCTGTTTTTGAGTTTATAAACAACGGTTGTGCTCATTTCAATACGATTGGCAACTTGAGGCAAGGTGGTTATTGAAAGAATATTACTTATCGGGATTTCTAAATTCTGTCTTTTGCTTGCATCGTAAACCATTAAAAATGCGGTTTTAGAATCGTAGGTTACCTCTTTTGGAGTGCATTTACATTTAATTTCTTTATTATTTTTTTTGTAAATCAGATTGATGACATAATTCTCTTTACATATCATTTCGCAGTGTTCAATTTGTTCTCTCAAGTCAGAATAGTAAAACGAAAAATCATAATTGAGTGTATTATTCAAATTATTCAAAGAGTTTCTGTCATTGCTGTTCATTCGAAATTCCAAAGATGTAATAAATTTTTTAATTTCATCAGTGAGAATTTTATCGGGAAAATTTTCCAAAGAAGTTGCCAGAATACTTATGGATTTAAGATCTTCCATCGAAAAGTCCATTGAGTATAAGCTGCTTAGCAATTTAAATTTATTGTTTTCTTTTTTTACTTTTATTCCGAAAATTTTCAGAGTATTTATATATTTATTTAAGTTAACCTGAATATTATTTGCAGTAATTTCATTTACTTCATCTTTAAAAATTTCAACAACACTGTTGTAATCAGCCTCATCTTCATAAAGCAGTTTTAGGAGCTTGAATATTTTTAAACAGCCTGAATTTAATTTTTTCCCTTTCTTAGCCAATGTAACCTTCTTTCATTTTTTTTAGGTTGGATATTATATAATCTCTGAAATCTTCAGGGTATAATACCTTACATTTTGAAGAATGTGACATAACTCTTTGCATTATTTCAAATTTATTTTTTGAAGTTATTTCAATAATAGATTTGTTGCCTTCGGTTTTAATAATTTTCTCACAGCTTAAAAGTTCAAGTTCGTCATTTGTTTCATTTATATATTCATAACCCACGGTAAGTTCAGGCACTTCAAGGGTTTTATTGTGCGTGTTTACATTAGTAATTGCCGCGATTTTTGAAACAAGAAAACTTGAGTAAGTTTTTTTGATTGAATTGTAACCTGAGATGTATAATTTCCCGTTATTAATCGATAATTTATCAACAAGAATAACTATATTTTTAGTGCAGCCTGAATTTGAAGAATTATAGGATATTGAAATTTCAGAATTATTCTGAGCATGGACCATAAGCTCTTTAACAAGTTCAGGATTTATATTATTCAATGGAGAAATTTTTTGAAGTTTTTGTTTAAGGGTTTCATTTGCGACGTATGCTGAAATTTTTTCAAAAAATTGAGATAGCGCCATCAAATCTGAAACTTCAATTGATTTTGAAATCGCTCTGTAAATTTTAATAATACTTTTAACTTGTTTATCATTAAAATTCAATTTAAAAGGGTGAGAATCAATTGCGTATTTCGTTACTCCATCAACATTTTTTCTTACAATTTTGCAGCCGATTTCTCTTAGCGAATTAAGGTAAATCCTAAGTGTATCAAAAGAAACCTCCTCACGAAGATATTCATGATTTTTTAGATAACTTTGTAAATCCTCATAGGATTTAGGTCCGTCTACAAGTAATGAAAATATGATTATAGACTTAAATCCGGTAAAAGACATAAGGTTATATGTAATAGTATTTGTTTTTAAAAACTCTTTCATAAAATATCTCTCATGTTACTACAATTCAGTCTAGCACAAATGTTCACCATTTTCTATTTGTTACAAAATACATGCTTTTAAAAATTCCCCTGATTTCATAATGTCAAACAAAATTTCGATAAATTTTTACAAGATTTAATTAAGTTATCTTCATTAAGATTTAATAACACGAATTTTTGCTTACGCGCACGGGGGGCATGGTCAAATGTAAAAAAATAATAATTTTTTTTTACTTGTAATCCTTCAGAATTAGGGCTACAGTAGATTACATAAAGAAAGCCGAATTAAAAAATCAAAGGCTGCCAGACAAAAGTGGAAGGACAAGTTACTGAAGTAAAGTAACAACAGACATAAGATTAGTTGGACGTAAAGAAACAGAGGTGATGGCGAAGTAGTCCAAAAGGGAAAGAGATTATTGAGGTACAGTTGGGACTGTATGATTAGGGATATTTTTTAGTTTACATCTTAATATTATATTGTATATCTGGTTTATTACGGGAGAAAGTAAAGACTTATAGAAGAGAGTTAGTAAGGATAGTTGTAAACTTTTAATCAGCCTGGACTTGCATAAGTACAGGCTTTTTTATATTATTTATGTATGGAAGAGCTTGAAGTTAAAAAAGTTATAGCTTTGATGTCGGGAACATCATGTGATAGTATTGATGCAGGGTTTTGTGAAGTTTTTCCTGACAAAAGTGTTAAATTAATTCATGGTATAAATTATCAGTATCCTGAGCATATTAAAGCGAAGATTTTCCAATTATTCAGAGGAGATGCTTCAATAAAAGATATTTGTATGATGAATTTTGCGATTGGTAAATGCTTTGCTGATGCTGCTAATGTTTTGATTTCGGAGTTTGGAAAACCTGATTTTATATCAAGTCATGGTCAGACTGTTTATCATTATCCGTTTGATGAAAAGCTTGACGGAATAAGTTTGAAAAGTACATTACAAATTGGTGAAAGTTCTGTCATAGCTCAGGAAACCGGCTGCATGACAATTTCAAATTTTAGAGAAGCTGATATGGCACAAAACGGGCAAGGTGCGCCATTGGTTTGTTTTGCTGATGAAAAATGGTTTAAAAGCAGGGGGAAAAATTTTGCAATCCAAAATATCGGAGGGATTTCAAATGTCACTGTTGTGTCAAAAGATTTTGATACTTTTGGATTTGATACCGGACTTGGCAATATTATGATTGATTATTGTGTTCGTAAATTTTTTGGAAAATCTTATGATAAAGATGGAGAGATTGCATCAGGTGGTATAGTTTCTGATAGCTGGCTTGAATGTTTGTTAGCTGATGAATATTATTTTGTTGAGCCGCCGAAATCAACTGGCAGAGAATATTTTTCGCCAGAATATATTGAAAATGCGCTTAAATATGCACCATCTGATCCAAAAGATATAATTGCGACAGTAACTGCACTTACTGCTAAAACGATTGCGCAGAGTTATGAACGTTTTATTTATCCTAATGTTGGGATTCATGAAGCTGTAATATGCGGTGGTGGTGCTTATAATAAAACTTTAATGAAAATGTTAAGAACATATCTGCCAAACCATATTGATTTAACAACTTGTGAAGATTATGGAATTTCTAATAATTTTAAAGAGGTTATGGCATTTGCATTGCTTGGCTATTGTACTTATTACGGTATTCCAAACAATCTTCCGTGCTGTACCGGTGCCAAAAAGCGTGTTGTTATGGGTAAAATTACTGTATAAATACCTCTTGGCTAAAAATTTGGATTCTGCTTAATATAATTTAATTTAATGGCTTTGTGTGAAGGTATATAAATTTTTGTAAATTCTGCTCTAATATCTTCTTAAAATATATATGTAAACATTTGTAACATGATTGGAAACATGTGAAATCGGGCATTTTCGCATGTTTTTATATATTTAAGAAGATAAAAAAGAGAGCAAAAGTATGTCAGTTGAATTTTCAAAACTGAATAAGCCCGGTTTGGGCAGCGGAACTTTCGGTGTTAACAAGAAAAAGACCGGAGTATCAGCACAGGCAGCTAAAAATTTAGCTAATTCTTCTGCTGCGTCAAAATCTTCTGTATTTTCATTTGGTAAATCCCATGGGTCAAACTGGGTTGCCGGTACAAATGTATCAAAAATGAAAAATAAATATAATTATCAGGGAACAAGAGCTGCTTTGAACTCAAGAACATTTACTCCGTCTTACTCCAGTGGAGTATCACATGTTGGTGGTTCAACTCAGACCATCTCTGTTAATAACAACACTGCGTTTATGAAAGGTCAGATTGTTGGACAGGTTCTTAGCCAGGGCATTTCACTATTGAATCAGCTGGGAGCTTTTGACAGCTTGAAAGGCAGTTCTTCTGCTACTAATTCACAAAGACTTGATGCCGCGTTGAATGGTCTTGGCGGAGGCAATGGACTTACAAATTCAGGTATTGATTCTTATATTTCAGACATGGCAAGTGCTGATAATTCTATTGATTTACGTGGTTTTATTGCGCAAGCTAATGGTTCTTTAGATGAGTTGAAATCTAATGCTGCAAATAATGATTTTCAAGGAAAATATGATACTGCAAAAACTAATATGACATCTTATAAATCCGATGTAAGTAAATCAGAAAAAGGTGTATCTGATGCTAAGCAAAACGTAAAAACTGCTGATAATGGTGTTAAGACAACAACTGATGTTCGTGATACTAAGTTAATTGCATTGAAAAATGCTGATGCTGCATACGGAAAAGCGGTTGAAGCTCATACGAAAACTATAGATGCAACAAAACAAGCTGAACAGAATCTTGCAAATGCAAAACAAACATTAGCGAATACAGATAAAACAATTACTATAACAAATCCGGACGGTTCAACAACAACCAAGCCAAATCCGGCGTATGAAAAAGCTCAAGAGGCTGTTGATACTGCTGAACAACAACTCAAAGCTGCTAAAGAAGAAGAAGCAGGAGCTAAAACAGCAAGAGAAGAAGCGAAGAAGAATGTTGATTCTTCAAATACAGCAGTAAAAGATGCAGAAGCACAATTAGATAAAGCTCAAGAGCAATTGAATACTGCAAAAGATAAGCAGACAACAGCTCAAACTGTATTACAAAAGGCAGAAAAAGGTTTTGATGAAGCTCAACAAATTTTAGAAAAAGCTCAAGATCATATGGAAAGATTTGAACAATTCAAACAGGACTCAACGAAATTGCAGGCTGCAATTGATAGATACCAGGCAAAATTGGTAGAAATGGAAAGAGAAGAACAAGAAGATTATAATAAATTGACGAGCAAAATCAATGATGGTGTTGACAAAAATAATAATCGTTCAAGTAAGATAAATGTATCTGATGGTATGAATTTAAAAGAAAAATGGCTATCTTATAAAACACGCAGAAAAAATGATAAGATGGAAGGTCAGCTTGATAGAAAAGCCGGCTTAGAACCAATGACATCAGATACTGCATATATTAAAGAATTAAAATCTAAACCTGCAGCGTTTGTTGTTGGTGGTGAGAAATATTATACCGGAACGACTCCAAGCGGGCAGACTATTTATCTGCAAGGTGATAGCCCAATTACTAAGGATATGTTCGACAAAGCAAATCCGGCTTCAACTTAACCAAACATTTACAAACACTTTACATTTAATAATATCTATATTAGAATATAAACAGCAAGCAGTATTGCTAAATGAAGAAAGAACGGTTACCCCGTTCTTTTTTTCACTAAGTAGGGAAAGGTTGCGATATGAAACAGGAAGTAAACAGGTTAGAAGTATTAAATGCAATTACGCCGTTGATTGAAAACACAGCAATGCGTTTTAATTTAGTGCCGATTGAAATTGATTTTTCGAAAGAAAATCACCGCTGGTTTTTGCGAATATTTTTGTATTCAAAAGAACGCAGTATTACTCTTGAAGATTGCGAAAATGTTACAAGAAGCCTTGAAGGGTTTTTGGAAGAGCTTATCCCTGTAAAATACTATTTGGAAGTTTCTTCACCGGGGTTAGAGCGCAAATTCAAGTCAGAAAAAGAGTTTGTTATCTTCAAAGGTAAAAGAATCAGTTTAAAGCTAAAAGAACCGTTGGAAGGTGAAAGCGAAAAGATTTTCAAAGGTGAAATTGTAGATTATGATACGAATGAAGGTCTGACATTTTTCAGATTTGATGACGGACAAGAGTTACAGATCCCGAAAAATAACATTCAATCAGCAAAGTTGTATATAGACTAAAGACGAAAGGATAAATAATATGATTAAAATCGGAGCAGGAAACTTAAACGAAGTTTTCGAAGAATTGGAAAGAGAAAAAGGTATTTCCAAAGAAGTTGTAATTGCATCATTATGTGATGCTATGGTTGCAGCTTATAAAAAACATTTAAGAATTAAAGAAATTGAAAATGTTGAAGCATTTTTAGATGAGCAGTCAGGCGAAATCGGTATTTTTAAAGGTAAAACAGTTGTTGAATCAGTTGAAGACCCTGATAACGAAATTTCTTTAGCTGAAGCAAAAGAGATTGATGAAGCTGTTGAACTTGGCGACGAAGTTAAGTTGGAAGTTACACCGGAGCAATTCGGACGTATCGCTGCTCAGGCTGCTAATCAGGTTTTAACTCAAAGAATCAGAGAAGCTGAAAGAAATCTTGTTTTGAATGAATTCTTGGAGAAAAAAGGAACACTTATTACAGGTATTATTCAAAAAGTTGATGACAGAAGAAATGTTATCGTAAATATTGGAAAAACTGATGCTATTATGCCTAGAAAAGAACAAATTCCGGGTGAATACTACAAACCGGGTAACAGAATCAGAGTTTTTGTTCTTAACGTAAAAGAAACAACAAGACTTCCGCAAGTTATCGTATCTCACGGTCATGCAGAAATAGTAAGAGAG
>URYF01000003.1 GCA_900551965.1 uncultured bacterium | reverse complement strand
CTTTATTATTTATATCTTAGATTCATCTTTTTTAAATTTACTTTTAATTTTATCCATAAGGGAACCTGCACTTTCTTCTTTTTCCAATTTCGAATCAGCTTTTCCGCTATCTGCAGCTTGTTCAGCCCTTAATTTTATAAGTTCATCAACAGATAAACCTTCTTCACCCGGTTCCGGTATCGGGATTGTATCTACAAAATTCTTGGCACTTTCAATTTCTGAGTCTAATGCCAACCACTTGAATGATTTTATCATTTTAAGAGGTTTTCTGGTATCTCCGCGCAGTACTATCTGGAATTTGGTAGCATAGTCATCTGATTTACCTTCCGCAAGTGACGGAAGAGCCTGCATTTCTTCTTCTGATACAGCTTCACAGAATATAGCAAAAGTTTTTGCTGCTACTATATTTAATCCCGGAGTATTTTTTATTAAGTTAACAGGATTGATATTTGCCAATGGCCCTAAACTATCAGAAAAAGTTGAAGCCAGTTTTCCTCGAAGTTTCAAATCAGCACTGTTATCGACTAATCCGACTTTACCTGCAATATACATAGACATTACATCACCCTGACTTTTTATCGGTGCAATATCAGCAAAACCATCATTAAAAGTTAAGTGTCCGTATAATGTATTAAAGTGAGAAGTATCAATTGTTACAATATTTGTAATTACAGACCCGATAGTTGATGAGAAAAACGCATTTTCTCTGAGATTTTCAGCCATCAAGAAATTCTCAAACTTTCCAAACGGTCCTAACTGTCCGTCTTTAACATTAAAATCAACATAACCTTTTAATGTCTTCATCTGCTCTTCCACTGTTGTTCCTTTTAATGAGATATCAGCAATGAAATTAAGATTTCCGGAGAGCATATCTTTCATCTTCATAGCATCTAACAGAACTTTTTCTATATTAAAATTTTTACCGCTTAACTTTGCATTAAGTTCTGTTGATACAAGATTCATTGATGCATCACCGTTGACATTTCCGCCCATCGGAATAGTTCTTAACTTGTTCAAATATAAAACATTTTTAAATAATGAAATATTCCCCGTAGTATTTTGAACAACAATATCACCCGTTGTAATTTTGCGCAAGTTTATTGCTCCTCTCAAGATTTCAACAGGAATATCAGCCGGAGCTGATGACACTGCCGCATTACCTGATTTTGGAAGAGATTTCATCAACGAATCGGAAACTTTCAACAATTTATCAACATCAACCAATCTTGAATAAACCCTGACATCAGCCAATCGCATCTGAGACAGCAATTTCCAGTTAGTCAGCATATTAATATTGAAATCTGAGCCATTTGCATTTACATCATTAATATTTATTTTTATATCTCTAGAAGCTAAATTCATTGAAATATTACGAACATTCGTCATAACTTCAGGAATGCTTAAATTTCTTATATTGAAATCACCGCTGATTTTCATATTTGAGAAGTTTCCAAAAGAATATAAATGTCCGCCAAAAGTAAACTTAGATTTCGGAAATACACAGATAGAACCGTTCAAATCTTTAGGAATAGTAATTTTAAACAGGTTTACAAACGGTTTTGTGCTCAGGTTTGATACCATTGCACGAACACCGATTACCTCAACAGAATTCAAAAGATTTAATGCAAGATTATCTCTAAATACCGCATTCGGACGTCTTACATACAGCCCAGATTTATAAACCTTAACAGTATCTTTATTCTTTTCTGCCAGAAGTTGAACCAAAAGCTCTCTGCCGACAAACTCATCTAACTTCACCGGAGTAATATAAGCATTAGCACTTGACTGCATTTGAACAACAGCCTTCATTTTATCACCCTTAGATTCAAAATCAGCTTTTAAAGGAATTCCGCCTTTAGAATCTAAATATGGTGCAAGCGCTTCTCCTGCCAGAATTTTCAAATCAGAATCAGCCAATATACCTTTTGCAATAATTTTCACGGAAGGGTTTGAAAGATAATCGGCAACTTTACCGCTAAAACTTATAGTTGAACTATTATTTAATTTCAACTTAGATTCCTTTAAAACAATATCTTTATCCTCAATATTAGCAATAATTAAATCATCAGCAATAACAGATTTCGTTGCAGGCAAATCAAGTTTAAATTCTTGGTTTTTCATTTTCCCGCGAATTACACCGGAGAAATTAGTAACACCAACACGTGCAAGTTTATTAGATACGGTAAACTTACCGCCCCTATCTACAACCACAAAATCAGTAAGTTCTGCCGTACATAATGCCGCAATATCTTTTATCTCACCAACAACCTTGGTATTAAGAGTTAAAAACCCTGATTTTAAATCATAAGCATTTTTAATATCCCGTGGAGCAAATGCCTTATATAAACCGGGTAGCGGTATTCTATCTGCCTGAATATTAACATTTGCAATAGAATTTGCATCAATTTTTCCGGACACATATAATGGCTGCTTATTTATCAATACATGAGTATTTCTTACCCGGAAAACATTTTCGTCAAATATTAAATTTGCATTTATATCATTAAATAACAGCCCCATATTTCGATTAAAAATGTTACCATCTCTTATTATAAATTTACCATCAGACTCCAAATCCTCAAAATTAGTCTTTATTCTAAAATTAGAGAACAAGTATCCGCTTGCACTCATACTTGCAATATCATTTTTTATATGAATAGTATCTAAATAAGCTTTCACAATATTTAGCAAATTACTAAAATAAACTTTTGAAGACTTGAGCGACAAATCAATATAAGGCTTTTCACTATAATCAACTTCTCCGGCGAGTTTCAAATATTCACTGCCTGTTATATATAAATTAGAATCTACTTCTGCAGATTTTCCTTTTGCCTTCAGATATAAATAAGACTCCGGCAGCTGTAACCCGGACATTGTTATTGTTGTTTTGTCAATATTTACAAATCCTTTTGCCCAAATTTTATTATCTTTTTTACTTTGCCTGATTTTTAATTTTGAATTAATATCGGATTTCAAATTATATGCACGATACTCACTAACCGGATTAACAAACGGAAGAGCAAAAACAGCTTCATCATCCTCTTCTTCCTGGCTTGGAGTAAAAGCAGGAACAAAAGTATTTATATCCAAATTAGCAGTAATATTCTTGTCATTATCACTTAAAAACTCGGCTTCGGTTTTTAAAGTTGCAACTTTTCCGTTAAAATATCCCGCCTTTAAATTTTCACCCCGTAAGGTCAACTTATGAGAAGATTTTGTATCATCAATCACCGCCTTATAGTTATTCAACTTTAATGCCGGAATAACAAGCTTAATCGAAGCTGGGTCAAACGGAAGCTGATTAGCCTCATCTATAACTTCTTGAGGAGGGTTTAATCTTCTTTGAGCTCTTTTTCTATTGACAAGATCCTCATAAACTTTTGCAACTTTATATTTCTCACTGTTAATAATTTCTACATTCAATTCAGGAGACTCAAACTCCGCACAAGAAACCTTTACACTAAGCCACAAAAGACTAGGCAAAAAAACTTTCCCCTTAAATGATTCCGCACTAAATAACAAGGAATCATCAGGAAGTTTAACTTTTATATTTTTAGTTTTAATCCCAGCTTCTAAAAACGGACTCGTAATAACATCAACCCTATCAAAATCAACAGTTAAATCAGTATTATCTTTAACCAGTTTTTGAATTTCAGGTTTATAAACATTCAAATCAATTTTATTTGGCAAAACAAACAAAAAAACTAAATATAAACAAACCAGCAAAGATAAAAACACATAACCGGTTATTTTCAGGAATTTCTTCATAAAGCCTCCATAAGAAATATCTAAATATCCTAATAGAAGTATAGGATAAACATGCTTCAATTCCCAGAAATCAAGTAATGCGCTTTACATTAAGTCATATTATTTTTTAATCAAATCATTAAACTGTTGAAATACCGCCTCTAAAGCTTCTGTTTCGGTATTTGTTATACGTTTAAAACCAAACATCAAATTGTTTTGCGGATTTATCAAACAAAATACAGAACAATGTTCCCGCAAATCCTTATATGCAACCCTGTCATACTGTTGATTAAAAACAGGAGCTACTGATTCATCCCTAACAATTAAGTTAAAAGATGAAGAATATTGTTTATGCAAATCTTTTAATTTATCATAAAAGACTTGAAAATTCGCAGAATCCGCAACTTCCAACTTTGAAGGGAAAACTATTATTGTAAATTTCGGACCGGACTTATAAATAATAGAAAAATTTTTGTCATACGTCAGTAAATCTATAACATAATTAGGCATCTTATAAAGATGGTAGCGTATATTAGCATTCAACAAGTACCCTGAAAGTATAGGAGGTAAAGCCTCAGATGTTTCGGTTTTAAAACACTCAAAAGGTGCTCCATTACGAGTTTTCAAAAACATATGAGTATTGGATAATGCAATTATCAAAATTACCAAAGATATTAAAAATACAACAAAATGTTTCATATTTTCCCTCCAGCTATATTCTATTATAATAGAAAGTAGTAAATAAATTCAAGCTAAAAAAAAGAACTTATATACCAAATTCCACTAAATAAAAAAACACACGTTACAGCAAGCGACAGCGAAGCAGTCCGAAAAATTTTATTCAATCTCAATATGATACTGGATTGCTTCAAAAATCATAGATTTTCTCGCAAGGACGATAATGTTGGTGGAAACATGTATATAACTCCAAAAAAGATAAACAATAGACGCAATTATATAATTCGAAATGTTTTTATATAAATATATACAAAAGGCAGAAAGTTATTTAAGGTATGTTAATCACCAAAATACTATCTCCGTTATATCGCGGAGTTAAAACAATAAAAAACACAAGTGCAGTAAAAAAGGGGATTCAGTATGGCAAAACCAATGCTAAATCTGTATTTGAGATGAAAGACATTTTCTTAAAAAATAAAAATAAAGGTGCTGTAACCGCACTAAAAATGGTTATAAAAGAAAAAGGAGTCTGCGCACCTGTATTAACAGGAGGTGGAGTAATTGCCGGAACATTCTTAACCCCAATACCGGGAGCCGGCTTAATTGGCGCAGTAGGCGGTTATATAATTGGACACGGACTTGATAAAGGTGTCGTTAAAGTCGGCAAAAGTATATCAAAAATTATTAAAAAGTAATTACTAATAAAAAACATGATTTACATCTGACTCTTAATGGGCATGAGATAAGTAGGTGCTCCGTATCTAGATTGGATTTCATTCTCCAAGATTTGAGGGCACGAGGCTTTAGCGCCATCGTTGGCGAGAGGCACGAGCCTTACGAGGGCGCATATCCGATAGGATTGAACTCCGATTGCTGCGAAAATGGCTTGAGCAGCAATCCCGAGTGAGAGACTGTCTTCCGCTTAATAATAAATAAAGAGCCAGATTTACATCTGACTCTTTATGGAGCGGGAGACGAGGCTCGAACTCGCGACATCCTCCTTGGCAAGGAGGCATTCTACCACTGAATTACCCCCGCTTAATCGGGTTACCTTTTAATCATACATGCTAAATTTTATTTTTCAAGCACTTTTTTTATTTAATTATGAAATATATGTAAATTTATTTTAACAAGCAAATTATATATAGCAAAAAAATTTTTCATAATACTTTATAAAGGCAATCACAAATACAAATAACAGAAAGGATTCACCCAATGTCATTATTCTCAAAGATTTCATCAAAAGCCTCTGACATAATCCCTCAAAAAGCTCAACAACTGCCTAACAGATTTACTCAAGGCGGCTTTATGTCAATGGGCGCAGCTACACACCCAGCCCGAATAAATTCAAATGCCGAAATTATTGGATCTTTAAAAATTATTGCACAAAAGGAGCAAAACAAGCATAAACAATTAGTCAAATCACTACAAGAACAAGCAAAAGCACTTAATCTTGATCTTGACAAAGCAAACCCAGATAATATTTGTGATAATGCTGAAAAATTTTTCCAAGAAAATGCTAAAAAATACAATCAAATAGGTCAATTCCGAAGATTCACAGACGAAGAAGCCAGGGAAGTTGATAAACTCAACAATTTTAACCATACACTTAAAGGAGCGAAAGCTGCAAAACTAAAAGCTGCAGAAATTACAACATTTTTACAACAAGCCGGCGATATGCCGCAAAGACATTTAAGCTTGGCACATGATATCGTCGACTTATCAAATACAAGCGCATTTATTAATCATTCTATATTCCCAACTATTGATTTTAATGTACTGTTACGAAATAGTCAAACTAACAGATTTTCAACCCTTATGGGAGCGATTTTAGATGTATTGCCTAAATTAAGTAAAGAAAATCCGCAAGCCGTTGATTTAGCAGAAACAGTTACTTCTAATGTAGATGATTCTGTTGCCAGATTTTTCTTAAATAAATTTTTAGATCGTCCTCCGTTGGCTCCAGAACAGGCAAAACTAACAGAAGGCTTTGTTCCTAGAATAGCAGGAAGTGTATTAAAAGGAATGCCGTCTATGGATCTTGGAGAAAACTGTAAAGAAAGCCTTTTCGAAAGTCTAGTTAGATGCTTGGCATCTCCTGATTCTAAACCTGAAAACCTTAAAATTCTTAATGAAGTATTTAAAATGACTGATAAGCTACCGGATAATATTAAAACACATTTTAATCTGTGCGAAATCAGACTTGGTGATACTGAGGCAATAAAACAAAACGTGGATGTATTACCTCAATTATTAGGAAATGCCGAAGCTCAAGGGGTTAAACAACTTGATATTACAGGATTTCTTACGAAGAATATAAACCTTGATTAGTCCAGAAAAAATAATTATTTCAAAAAAGAAGCGGTTTATTCTAAACTGCTTCTTTTAAATCTGTATCCATAGATTTTATTGAAATATCCAAACCTTCACCAAAACCTTTTTTCAAATTATTTACAAGGTCATTTGAAGAATTAACCCAGAACATTGAAGAAGCTAAAATTTTAACAGGTCCAGTTAAATCATTAAGCTTGAGCATTACAGGGTCAGAGCCTGAATGCTGGCAAAGTATTTGTTTCAGCAGGAATAACTCTTCGTATTTCATTTCATTTTTTAGTTCAATAGTAAAAATATTGGAATTATCAACCGGCTTAACCGTATCAATAAGAATTATCGGCGGATCATCTTCCCCTCTGCGGCTGACTTTTCCGGATACGATAATTCTTTGTTCCTGTTGTAAGAAATCATTATACTCTGCAATTTTTGAGTTAAACGCAAGGGTATCAATTCTGCCTGTGAGATCTTCAATAGTTACAAAACGAATAAATTTTGTCGGATCATTTTTAGTCGGAATTTGTTTTATACCGGTTACAAGCCCACAGATTGTAACAACTTTATCATTTGGAGCTTCCGAAATTTCTGAGATTTTATGGGTCATCAAAAACGGTAATTTATCCCTGATTGTCGAAAGCGGATGACTTGTTACGTAAAATCCGAGAAACTCTTTTTCAAAAAGTTGAATTTGTCTTGCATCATACTCTTCATCAGAACCCGCAAGATGGAATTTAGCATCATCAATAGAGGCAGTATCGCCTAACATATCAAACAAACTGCCTTGTCCTGACTCTTTTTCTTTTGCTTCTTTTGAAGCAGTTGCAGTAATATAATCAAGATTTTCCATAAGCTGTTTACGGCTTTTTTCAATAGTTGAAAAAGCTCCGGCTTTTATCAAACCTTCAAGAGTACGTTTGTTGGTGCATTTGACATCAACACGCTTAATATAATCATATATTGATTTAAAATCACCGTTTTCTTCACGTTCTTTGATAATATCTTCAATAACACCTTCCCCAACCTGCTTGATTGAAGCCAGTCCAAACCTAATATTCTCCCCATCAGGAGTAAAAGTTGCAAGTGAGTGGTTAATATCAGGCGGCAGAACTTTTATATTCTTTTTAAGCGCTTCTTCGATATAGAGCTGAGTTTTTTCCTGATCACCGGCAACACTTGACAGCAATGCTGATAAATACTCAACAGGATAATGACATTTCAAATAAGCTGTTTGGTATGCAACAAACGCATAAGCTGCAGAGTGAGACCTGTTGAAACAGTATGATGCGAAACTAAGAATTTGGTTAAACAATCCGGTAGCAGCTTCTGATGTCATACCGTGTTTAGCAGAACGCTCAATAAATTTGCCCTTCTGCTTTTCCATCTCATCAACTTTTTTCTTACCCATCATACGGCGAACCATATCCGCTTGACCAAGAGAATAATCAGCAAGAACCTGGAACACTTGCATGATTTGTTCCTGATAAACAATTGTACCGTAAGTATCTTTTAATACTGGCTCCAACAGCGGATGAGCGTATGAAATTTCCTGACGACCGTGTTTTCTTTCAACAAAGTCATCAACCATGCCTGAATCCAACGGCCCCGGCCTAAACAACGCAACCAAAGCGCCTAAATCTTCAAAAACGTCCGGCTGAAGTCTTTTGACAAGGTTTTTCATACCTTGTGATTCAAGCTGAAAGACCCCATCGGTATCTCCGGTCATAAGCATATCGTAAGTTGGCTTGTCATCTAGCGGAATATCATTAATCGCAAGCTCAATTCCTTGACGACGCTTAATCATATCGACGGTTTTATAAATAGTTGTAAGGTTTCGTAGCCCCAAAAAGTCCATCTTCAACAGACTTAAAACCTCAGTAACCGCATGCGGCGGATAACCGGTTTGAATAATACCATCTTTTGACGGTTGAACAGGCAGGATTTCATCTAAAGGCTTTGGTGCAATAATTACCCCTGCCGCGTGGGTGCCGGTATTGTTTTTTAAACCTTCAATACCGATAGCAAGGTCAATTACCTTTTTCATACCTACAGTTTTACCCTCTGTAGGATCAATCATAATCTGTTCATCTTTATCATACAAAGCACGCAGTTCAGAGCCTTCATACTGCATAGCAGCTTTAAGCGTTTTTGCTTTGTCATTAATACTCATCGCAAGCTCAATTGCCGGTTCAATTAGCCCCGCAAGCCTGTTACTTTCAGAAAACGGTATTTTCAGAATTCTTGCGACACCTTTAAATGCAGCTTTAGCAGCATAAGTACCAAACGTAATAATCTGGCAAACTTTATCCTCACCATATTTTTGGGTTACATAATCAATAACTTCTCCCCTACGTTCAATACAAAAGTCGATATCAATATCGGGCATTGTAAAACGTTCAGGATTCAAAAACCTTTCGAACAAGAGTTTATGTTCGATAGGGTCAAGATCTGTAATTTCAAGAGCATAAGCGACAACAGAACCCGCAGCAGAACCACGTCCCGGCCCTACAGGAATCCCATGGGTTTTTGAATAATTAATAAAGTCCCAGGTAATTAAAAAATATGCGGCAAATCCCATCTGCTCAATTACACCTAGCTCATATTCAACCCTTTTTTTCAAATCATCAGAAATCTCACCATAACGCTTTTTCAACCCACAATGGACAAGATATTGCAGATAAGTTTCGTTTGTGTAACCTGATGGAACAGGATAATTCGGCAAAGGACTTTTGCCAAGTTCCAGCATCAAATGACATTTTTCAGCAATAGTGACAGTATTTTTGATACATCTGTCAAATAAATCACTATCCATCCATCTGAAAGAATCCCTTAACTGAGACGGAGTTTTAACATAAAACTCATTATTTGGAAAATGAAATCGATTTGGGTCATCTTTATCACTATTGGTTTGCATACACAACAAGGTATCGTGCATATCCGCATCTTCTAAACGCAGATAGTGGGAGTCGTTTGTGATAACCATTTCAATATCAAGTTCCTGCGCGATTTTTATCAAATCAGGATTTGTACGTTTTTGTTCCTCAAGCCCGTGATCTTGAAGCTCAATATAATAATCATCACCAAATAAATCTTTATATTTTTTAGCAATAGCTCTAGCTTCATCATAATTATTTTTTAAAAGGCTTTGTAAAACTTCCCCCCCAAGACACGCAGAACAACATATCAACCCTTCGTGATGTTCTTTTAAAAGCTCCCAGTTAATTCTTGGTTTGACATAGCGCCCTTTGCACCACGCAGTAGAAGTCAATTTAATTATATTAGCATAACCTGTGTTATTTTTAACAAGCAGAACCAAGTGATAACAAGGGTTATGAGTCTTGTCATGCTCTGTTATATCACCGTCATGAACATAAAATTCGCAGCCCATAATCGGCTTAACCCCAGAGTCTCTTGCAAGTTCATAAAGTTCCATATCACCGTACATAACCCCATGGTCTGTAACAGCAACGGCAGGAAAATTATTTTCCTTACAAAACCCTAATAAATCCCCTATTCTAATCGCACCATCAAGAAGAGAGTACTCCGTGTGAAGATGGAGCGGTACATATTGTTGTTCTACATCAGCCATGACTAAAGTCTAACATTAAGATAAACGCAATAAAAGTTTTTATAAAGAAGTATAAACTTGTTAAATGAAATATACTAATTTAGGAGCAATTGCAATGAGCATAGTTACCCAAAAATCACCACAGACAACAAAGCCATAATAATCAGCGGGATATTATAATGCAAGAATGTCGGAATACAGGTATCCCAAATATGATTATGCTGTCCGTCTGCATCCAATCCTGCTGTAGGACCAAGTGTTGTATCCGATGCTGGAGAACCAGCATCTCCTAAAGCCGCGGCTGCCGCCAATACTATAATTATAGACGGAATACTAAACCCTAATTTTAAACAAATCGGAACATACAAAACTGCCAAAATCGGGATTGTACCAAATGAAGTACCAATACCCATTGTTATAAAAAGCCCGACAAGCATCATCAAAGCTGCTGCAATTAGTTTACTTGACATCATATAAGGAGTAATTGAATTAACCAGGGTATCAATCCCTCCGGTAGCCTTCATCACACTTGCAAACCCTGCGGCAACAAGCATTACAAATGCAACATACCCCATCAAACCAACACCTTCATTTATCAATTTATCCATTTTATTATGATCAATAGCCTTAAACCCAAAAATCACAGCCAAACCAACAAGTGCCCCCAATGGTAAAGAATTTGTCCATAATTGCACTACAAGAGTTAGAACTGCTGCTGCAAGGGTAATATAATGACTTTTTGTCAGCCTTAAATCTTCCTTATCCGGAGCCTGTTTAACCTCTAAATTCTGATACTCTCTTGGCTTCCTATACGAAATAAAAATAGATACCAAAAATCCGATAAACATGCCCAAACCCAAAATCCAGGTATATTTCCAGATATCATTTTTAACAACCTCGACCCCGTTTTGCAGTAAATTCTCAGCAATAAGCCCCTGAAATATCAACCCAAAACCAGCAGGGATTACAATATACGGAGCCTTTAAGCCAAAAGCCAAACCGCAGGCAACAGCTCTTCTATCAACCTTCAATTTATTCATAATCCCCAACAACGGAGGAACCAAAATCGGGATAAACGCAATATGTACAGGAATCAAGTTTTGCGACAAAATTGCAATTCCTGTTAATATAAAAATCAACAGAAACTTCTTCGATTGAATAGCATTGGCAATTTTCATAGACAAAACCGGAGCCAAACCTGTATGGGTCATAGAAGCGGCAAACGCACCCAATAAAATATAACTTAGCGCAGTTTCGGAATTCCCGCCCATGCCATGAATAAATATATCCATAACTTCTGACAAGCCGATATGTCCGACAAGCCCGCCGACAACAGAAGACACAATCAATGCCAGCAATACATTAACCCTGCATAAACATAAAATACAAAGCAATGTAACTGATATAACTATTGGATTTGTAAGTAGTGCTAACATAATTCCTGCCTGAAATTACATTAGCATAAACATACAAATTTCAATAATTCTATTTTACATTAATTTCGTAACAAGGATAATTTTTTGAACAACCCTCGATTCTCTGTAATCTTATATGAACCTTATCATTAACTTTAAATTGATTTGAAAACTCTTCAATTTCGAACTTTTTGCTATCATTTGGAATTATATAATATTTATAAAAATTAAGATCTGAATTATTTAAAACAATAAACCTATTATTATTTTTAGAATATTCCACCTCATAAGTGCCTTTTTTCAAATCAGAAACCTTGATAATCGAATACCCTTTAACAATTTCAGAAACCTCTTTTTCAGAAAGTTTACGCGGCACAAACTTAACCCCGTTAAACTGAATCTGATAAAACTCAAAATCTTTAGGGAAATAAGAATATAAATCTTTTCCTCTTAAAAATTCCTGACTGCCTTCACCGATTAAAACATCTTCTTTCGGAACCTGAGCATTACCTGTCAGCAATCTATATGAGGTATAAGAGCCGTTACCAACAGGTTCTTGAACCTGCAAGACAATCTCATCTTTCGAATCATCTTCATCTTGTTTATTATAAGCTCTCCATTCTTTTTTATTCATATTATAAGTCCAGACCCTTTGTCCAATTCTTGGAACAAGAGCATTAATTCTTTCTTCATCATTTTTATCAAGACTGCACGATATACTTATAAAGAAAACCACTGCAATTACAAAAAACAAAGTTCCAAAAATATATCTTTTTTTCATAAAAAACTCCTCATAACTTGACTATAGACTTTCTATTACAATAGCACAAACAGGTAATATTGAACAAAATAAAAGATTAAGATTTCACAAAAAATATATACCCGGAAAGAGAATAGTATAAAAGTTTTGATATTGTTTAATATAATTAATCTTTTTCATACTTCCAGCTATTCTTAATTCCAACGAGCCTCCACAGAGGCTCTTTTCTTTGTCCTCGGTCGGACGGGGCACTATGCCACCAATCTTGGTAAAATTTGTTAGATTAACGCGCTCCGCGGGGCTTTTTGAGCGTTGGCATTTAATGCTCAGCGAGGTTCTTTAGTCGGAGAGGGTCGTAGTAAGGGGTGACACGGACGGTAATTTGCCCCGGCATCAATTCATCTGGTCATAAACTCTGCGGATTTCTTTTATATCCTGCCACATAAGCCATTTGGGAGAACCCTTTTCTCTACTGTCATTCCTTAACAAATATGATGGGTGAAATATTGGCATCATTTTTGAAAAATTCGGTCCTTCATACCATTTTCCGCGAAGCTTTGTTATCCCCAGATTAGTATCTATGAAAGATTTTACGGCTACTCTGCCGCAAAGCAGAATTATACGTGGTTTTAAAATCTCAATTTGTGCATCAAGAAACTCTTTACAGGCAGCTTTTTCTTCCGGTAGCGGATCTCTGTTTTCCGGCGGACGGCATTTCAGTGTATTACAGATATAGATATCTTTTTGTCTGGAAAACCCGACACTTTCAAGGATTTTATCCAAAAGCTGACCGGCTTTTCCTACAAACGGCTCACCTTTTTGATCTTCATAATATCCGGGAGCTTCCCCGATAAGCATAAGTTTTGAATTCGGAATCCCGCCTGAAAAAACAGTATTAGTTCTGGTATGACAAAGCGAACATTTATCACACCTTAAACATTTTTGTTTAATTTCCTCCAGTTTTTCATCAAATTCCGTAACCATAAACTTACTCCTGCGGTTCTAGAACAGAAATTACAGCATTTTCAAGTGAAAGATACTTTTTAATATTATCTTCCAAGTCCTCAACTGTGATACTGTCTAAATCTGCAAGGTATTCTTCTATGAGTTTTAAATCCTCACAAACTGTCATATAATAGCCTATAGTTTCACCAATTTCGGATACTGTTTCCGCAGAATCAGCAAACCTTGATTTTGTACGTTTTTTAGCCTTTGACAGTTCTTCATCTGTAATTTTCACATTTAAAAGATTTGCAAGCTCTAATTTTACAAGTTCAATAGCTCTATCCTTTGAATCAGAATTGAAATTAGCCTGAATAAAGAAGTTATTACCATCTTTAAATTGATAATGCTCTGAACCAATCATATTAAAAATTTGTTCAGGAAGTTTTTCTATAAGGTTTTGCTGCAGCCTTGAGCTAGAACCATCACCAAAGATAATACTAATCAAATCAAGACATATAGTTGCTTTTAAATCATTAGCTTTAGGACCCAGCCAGCCAAACATTAAATATGATGTTTGAACATTAGCTTTTGCCTCAACATATTTTGTTTCGGAAACAGGGGTATCAATAGGATTTACTCTATTTTCTGCTTCAACTCTGTCGGGGAAAGTAAATTTCTCACAAAGTGTATTCAAAACTTCTTCATGATTAAAATCTCCAACAACAATAGTTGTCATGTTTTTCGGGGTGTAAAATTTTCTATAATAATTATCAATGTCTTCTCTCGTAACACCTGAGATAATTTCAGGAGTACCAATTACATCACGTTTATATGGGTGAGAGGTGTACATATTATAATTACATTTATTATAAACCTTTGTCCAAGGCTGATCCTTGCGCATTCTAATTTCTTCAATAACAACATGACGTTCACGCTTATCAGTTACAGTATTATCATTGATATTAAAAGTTGCCCCGAGTTCTTCTGATGGGAAAACAGGGTTCATCATCATATCTGAATGCAAATCAAGTGCCAATTTAAAATCTTTATCATCAATACCTTTTGGCAAGGTTACATAATAGAATGTGTAATCCTTCCAGGTTGCAGCATTAACAATTGCCCCTTTAGACTCAAGCATTCTGTCAAATTCTCCAACCTTATAAGTATTTGTTCCCTTAAACATCAAGTGTTCAAGAAAATGTGAAATCCCGTTATTTTTATCATCTTCGTTAATAGAACCGGTTTTAACCCAGGTTGAAACATTAACCATCTCTCCGGACTTATGCGCTAATACAATTTTATGTCCATTTTCTCTTTCATATATCTCTACATCTTTTGTTAAAAACGGATATTTCACTAAAGTTTTGTTCATAAATTTCACACCTCATAATATTAATATAATTTATTATAGCATAATGCAAAAAGTTTTGTTTAATATATAATTCATGTATGAATAATATAATTAATAAAATCAAAGGAACAGTTGTCGTATCTGTTCAGGCAATGCCATCAGAACCGTTGTATCTTGAAAAATGCATGGCTGCCATGATGAAATCTGTAGTAACAGGTGGTGCCGGGGCTTTAAGAGTGGCAGGAGTGAGAGATGTTAAAAACGCAAAACGGCTTTTCCATGTCCCTGTTATCGGTATAACCAAGCCTGAAGCTATACCTAAAAATTGGAAAGAAATCGTTTATATAACACCGACAGTTAAAGATGTTGTGGATTTAATTAACGCAGGGGCTGATATTATCGCATTTGACGGAACTCAGAGAAAACGTCCAAATAATGAAAAATTATCAGATTTGATAAAATATATCCACATAAATAAGCGAATTGCAATGGCTGATATTTCAACTGTAGAAGAAGGGATTAAAGCAAAAGAAGCAGGTGCTGATATTTTATCAACAACACTTGCAGGATACACTTTAGAATCTGCAGATTCACCGACTGACGGACCTGACTTTGAATTATTAAAGCAATTAGTTGAACAAACCAATATGCCGGTCGTTTTAGAAGGTAGAATTTGGGAACCTGAGCAAGTTGATAAAGCTTTTGAACTTGGAGCTCATTGTGTTGTTATCGGTTCAGCAATCACAAGACCGCAGCTTATTACAAGACGATTTGTATTTAGGAGTAAATAATGAAAATATTCCCGTTAAAACCATTATCAACCGTTGATAAATTCAAAAATTTGATGGATATTATTGAAGACATGCCAAAACCCAAAAACACAGATTTTGATAAAAAAGTACAAATTCTAAATAGTGAATTTACAATAAGAGATATACGTGAAATTTATAAAAATGCTCGACAGCAATTGAGTCATGACAAATTTTGTAAAAATTCAAGTCTAATAGCTAAGAACAAATAAGAGGTGTATTATGAAAAGAGCCCTTGCCATAGATGTAGGCGGAACAAAAATTTATTGCGCAATTGTAAACCAAAAAGGAGAAATCCTATCAAATATAGGAAAATACGAAACTCCGAAAACTTTTGTTGAAATAAAAAACATTTTTGAAAAAATTATAGAACAATATAAAGACTACGCTGAAATTGTTGCATTTTCAACCTGTGGCGCAGTAAATAACGAAAACACCGGTATTGTAGGTTCAACAGGTAATATTGCAAAAGAATACCCGCAAATGGATTTTACAAGCCTCACAGATAAACCTGTTTTTGTTGAAAATGATGCCAATTGTGCAGCCTGGGCTGAATACAAAATCGGGGCATCTAAAGGCTGCTCAAATTCAATTATGATAACACTTGGAACCGGTGTTGGCGGCGGAATTATCGTAAACGGTAAAATCTTAAAAGGAAAAAGCGGAGCTGCCGGCGAAATGCATTTTAAAATGTATCCCGATAAACGAAGAAAATGTACTTGCGGAGCCTGGGATTGCTACGAAATATATGCTTCAGGTAACGGTTTAAGGTTAACTGCTGCAGAAATGCTCAACGATAAAAACGTAACAACATACGACGTTGTAGATGGCGCAAAAAAAGGTGATCCGCGAATAATTAAAGTTATGAACAAATGGCAAAATGACATTACCGCCGGGCTTATCGGACTTGCTAACATTTTTGATCCTGAATGTATTGTTTTATCAGGCTCTATGGCTGAATTTACAAACACCGAAGAAATAGAAAAAAATGTTAATGCGGAAATTGTAACCACTCCAACCAAAATATATAAAGCAACCTCAGGTAATTATTCCGGAATGATTGGAGCTGCTTTATTAGGTCTGGAGGTATTTTATGGGCAAATCTAAATCAAGGATTTTGCGCAAAGGCATAAACGATCAAATCCCTAAAATAACACGGGTTGAAGCTGTGTCTGAAGCCGCAAAACATCTTAATTCCAATAATACCGCCAAAGCCCGCAACCTTATTACAATGTTTGGTTTAAGCGCTGAAGAGATCTTGGAAGCTGGAGCAAGCTATGAAGCGGTTGTCGCAATAAAAAACATTTTTGAGAAATAATGATAAAAATAATAAATAAAACTGTAAAAAAATTTATCTTCTGGTTAAACTGTGCCCGGGTCTATTCTTTGCCCATAACCGTTTTAAACTGGTTTGTTATTTTTATATATTCAATAAAACACGGCGGTAATCCAATTTTAGGACTTATAGCAGTTGTTGGTATCGGGTTTGTTCATATGGCAACAAACCTTATTGATGATTATTTTGATTACAAAATCCTTGAAAAAGAATTAAAAGCAGCCATTATGACATTCTTAGCAATCAGTGCAGCTATCGGAGCAGTATTATTTTTTACATCGGGAATTTATGTTGCCCTACTTGCATTTTTAGGACTTATTATGGCAATAACCTACCAAAAATTTTCACTCAAAGGACTTGGGGAAATAGCCGTAATCATTACCTTTGGTCCTTTATTATACGAAGGGGTTTATTATGTTATGACAAGCAAATTTTCCCCAGAAGTTCTTATCTTATCACTAGCTTGCGCACTATTTACCAACACAATTTTATATGCGCATATGCTAATGGATTTTGATGGCGATGAATGCTCCCATAAAACAACCCTTTGCAGGAACCTCAAAACAAAAGAAAGTGCACTTGATTTCATTTTAGTATTTTATATTTCAAGTTATATTATGATTCTATACCTTGCAATAAAAAGCCACAATTATCTATACCTGCTGACTTATCTTACAACACCATTAATAATTGATTTATATCTATCACTAAAAAATTTCAATAACGACAAAACCAATATCCCTAAAATATATCCATGGCACTATCCGCTCGATAATTGGAATAAAATCAAAACAACCACAGATGCCCCGTTTTATTTCAGATTTTTCTACTCCAGAAACATAGTAACAACCTTCATGCTTCTGGCATGTCTTGCCATAATTTTTGGATAAAACTATCGCATATTTATTAAGATTTGTTACACATCAAAACCCTTACAGGGCGAAGGTTTTACAAAAAAGTATATATTTTTTATTTAAAAAAAGCACTTTTTATATATAAAATTTTTTTATATATATGTAAGCAGTATGCGACTAGATTAGCAAAAAAGGAGAATATATGGCGAGAGTATTAATTTCAATGCCTGAAGATTTTTTGAACAGAATTGACCAGATTGCAGATGGTGAAAACCGTTCAAGAAGCGAACTTATCCGTGAGGCATTAAGGACGTACATTTACAAACAAAAAATTAAAGAATCCACAGGCGCACTGCAAAACGCAAATCTGTTGGAATCATTGTTGAGCTAATCAGTGGCAGGAAAAAGGCGAAAAGACTTGGGATAAATTATAGAAGCCCTCGATTATTCGAGGGCTTCTATTTTTGATAATTTTATTTTGAAGGTTTGCGAATAACTCTGCCGCATTCTTCCAATCGTTTTTGCCTGTAACCATAGAAAGCATAGATTAAAAATCCAACCAATAGCCATAGTGCAAAATAAACTGATGAAGTTTTCAAAGTTTTCAATGAGAATACAATTAATATTCCGCAGATTAAAATACCTAAAATCGGGAACCAAGGGCAGAACGGAACCTTGAACGGTCTTGGTCTGTCTGGATTTGTTCTTCTCAATATTAAAACCGCTAAACAAATTATAACAAATGATGTGAATGTACCAAAGTTACAAAGTGCGGCTGAAATATTCAAATCCATAAACAATCCGCAAACAATAACCACAATCCCGGAAATCCATGTCATAACATGCGGAGTTCTGTATTTTTTATGGATAAGTCTCCATGATTTTGGCAAAAATCTATCGCGGCTTATTGCATATAAAATTCTTGTGGTACCCAATTGGTAAATCAATAAAACCGAAGTTAAAGCACAAAGTGCACCCACTGAAATCAAACCCGCAAACCAGTCTTTTCCGATATAACTCATAGCATGCGCAATAGGAGCCTGAATATCAATTCTTTCGATTGGCACAATACCTGTTAGAACAAGTGCCACGCACACATACAAGATTGTACAAATCACAAGTGTTCCTAAAATTGCAATCGGCAAATCCCTTTGAGGATTTTCAGTTTCTTCAGCAGTTGTCGAAATCGCATCAAATCCGATATAAGCAAAGAAAATTAAAAATGCTCCCATAATCACACCAGAAGGATCTGATGGGAAAAACGGAGTCCAGTGATCAGGTTTAACATAAAATGCACCAACAACAATAAAGGATAAAATCATAAACATATTTATCCCGACCATTATACTGGCAACCCTTGTTGACTCCTTAACCCCGCGGATTAAAAGCAGAGTAAGTATCAAAACAATAGCTACAGCCGGAAGATTCACCGCAACAGGAATATGCCCAAACAAATAAGGAATTTTATCATGGATATCCCAATTATTATGAGCACAAACTGCTGTCATTGTTTTATAATCATATCTTAACCACAGCGGGAAATTAACTATAAAGTCCGGCAGATAATGTTTGAACCCTTTTAAAAATTGAATAAAATATCCTGTCCAAGCACTTGCCACAGTAATATTACCAATAGCATATTCAAGCATCAAAATCCAACCGACCATCCACGCCATAAATTCACCCATTGTAGCGTAGGTATATGTATAAGCACTGCCTGCCACAGGTATCATTGCTGCAATTTCAGAATAACAAAGTGCTGAAAAAACACAAGCAACAGCTGCCAATACCATTGACACAACAATCGCAGGACCGGCACCGGCACTTTCAGAGCTGCCTGTTATTGCCGTTCCGATAATTGTGAATATACCGGTTCCGACAACCGCACCTATACCAATTACAATAAGATCAAATACGTTTAAAGTCTTTTTTAATTCTGAACGTTTACTTGTTGCAAGCAAATCATCCATACTTTTTCTTTTAAATATATTTCGGCAAATGTTTTTAATATCCATAGATTAAATTTCTTCCTGACTCTCAAACATACCATGTACTAATTCTTTATGGATTTTATTTTCATTATTTCTGTTTTTAATAAATCCGTATAATAAATAAATTATTGCACCAACTCCCAGCCATACAGGGAATAACAATGCTGAACTTCCTGCCTGCATAGATTTGTAAACCATCAAACCTCCGCAGCAAATAATACCTAAAGCCGGAGTAACCGGAGAGAACGGCACCCTGAACGGTCTTGGTCTATCAGGATCTGTATGACGAAGAATTAAAACTGCAACACAAACAATAATAAATGATGTAAACGTTCCATAGTTGCATAATTCAGCCGCAACATCAAGATTTAATGTCAAAATCCCGATAACCGCAAGAATACCAACTGTCCAGGTTAAAAGTGCAGGAGTTTTAAATTTAGGATCAATTTTTTGAAATCTTTTTGAGATAAAATGATCTCTGCTCATTGCAAACAAAATTCTTGTAGCAGCCATTTCCAATACCAAAAGTACAGATGTTAAACCTGCCAAAGAACCAACAGAAATCAAGCCCGCTGCCCAGTTTTGTTTAGCCATTGTCATACAATATGCCATAGGAGCTTTTAAAAAGTCCAAAGGAACAGCCGCTGCAGTATCCTGCATACCGGTTAATACAAGAGCAACCAAAACATAAACAATAGTTGTAATCAATAATGACCCGATAATACCAATCGGTAAATCTTTTTGAGGATTTTTGCACTCTTCGGCAGCTGTAGCCAAAGCATCAAAACCGATATATGCAAAGAATATTAAAAATGCACCGGCAAAAATGCCTTCAACACCGTTCGGCGCAAAAGGAGTCCAGTTTTCAGGGCGTACAAAAAACGCGCCGGCAACAATAAACAATCCGATAACCGCAAGTTTGATAAATACCATCAAACCAGCCATTTTTGTTGAGTCTTTGGTTCCTTTAACTAAAATAGCCGTAGTCAGCAATACCATAAGAATAGCCGGAATATTAATACATATAGGTAAACCTAAAATTTTTGGAATATAAATACTTGGATCAGCCGCCGCCAATTTTCCGGCAGTAAAAACATCACTGGTTAACCAAACCGGAGGATGCGCAAGCCAAGCAGGTAAAACTTTATCAAATCCTGCTAAAAACTGCACAAAATGGTTTGACCAAGCACAAGCAACCGCAATAAAACCAATTGCATATTCAAGCATCAAAACCCATCCGACCATCCACGCTGCAAATTCACCCAAAGTTGCAAAGGTATAAGTATAAGCACCACCCGCAACAGGAATCATTGTAGCAAATTCTGAATAACATAACGCTGAAAATATACATGCTATAGCTGCAACTACCATTGAAATCATCAAGGCAGGACCAGCTCCCAAAGATGAGCCATCAGCACTGCCGGCTGCAGCGATACCTACAACTGCAAAAATACCTGACCCGATAATTGCACCTACACCAAGAATAATTAAGTCCCAAACTCCAAGAGTTTTTTCTAATCCTTGCTCTTTTGCTTCTGCAAGCATTTCATCAGGAGCTTTAATTCTTGTAATGTGTCTTAAAAAACTTCTTGTAAAAGTTGCTCTGTTAAATTTTTCAGCCATCTAAATTCCTTATATTATTTATTTTTTGCAAAGAGGGAAGCCCATAGCTTCTCTTTGCTCTACGTACAATCTTGCAACAGAAGATGCCATTGTTCTGACTCTGCCGATAAAATTATTTCTTTCATCTTTACTGATTACACCATGTGCATCAAGAAGATTAAATGTATGTGAACATTTCAAAACATAATCATAAGCAGGTAATACAAGCTTTGATTCTATACAATTTTCAACTTCTTTTTGATATAAATCAAACATTGTAAATAAAGCATCGGTATTTGAAACTTCAAAATTATATTTTGATTGTTCAATTTCATTTTGTAAATAAATATCGCCATACTTCAATTCATCGTTCCACATAATATCATATACGGATTCTTTATTCTGAAGATACATAGCAATACGTTCCAAACCATAAGTCAATTCAAGAGCTACAGGTTTAATTTCAACACCGCCGACTTGTTGAAAATAAGTAAACTGAGTAATTTCCATACCGTCAAGCCAAACTTCCCAGCCTACACCGGCAGCCCCTAAGGTAGGAGATTCCCAGTTATCTTCAACAAAACGAACATCGTGTTCTTTTAAATCAATCCCCATTGCTTCCAAACTTTTTAAATAAAGTTCCTGAGCATTATCAGGAGAAGGTTTCAAGATAACCTGAAACTGAAAATAATGACCTAATCTGTTAGGATTTTCACCATATCTTGCATCGGTCGGTCTTCTGCAAGGTTCAATCATTGCAGTATTCCAAGGCTCAGGTCCTAAGGAACGCAAGAATGTTGCAGGGTTCATTGTAGAAGCCCCTTTTTCTATATCATAAGGCTGTTGAATAATACAGCCATAATCCGACCAGAATTTTTGTAAATTAAAAACAAGTTCTTGAAAATTTAGCGCCATAACATAAATCCAATATTGTACTAACTACACTCGTTTCTTTATCTTATTACCGACATAGTACAAATTCAAGATTATTGTAAATATTGTAACAGTTTAAAATATTTCAACTCAAAAATATTATTTATTTGCATTAAAAATAGATTTCAAAAATCTGCCAAATTTTTCAAAAATATTTAACTTCTTATCTCTATGAAGCGAATATTTTATAGGGTCTTCGGAAAGAAAAGTTTGTCCTGTAAGCCGTTGCATATTACGATAACCGTCAGAAATAGATTTATATTTTTTATTTATGTTATGTGTACGAAAACAATTTAATCTTATCATAATTTTCTCCTAATTTCAGTAACAATTATAAAACATAAAAATATATTTATTTGCTACAATATTAACATTAATTAAAAAAAAAAATAACCAAAATATTTATGATAATATTAAGAAAAAGGATTTTATATGGCAGAAAAAATCATAATATTTTCAGGTAAACAGTATTCGGGAAAAGATACCGCGGCAAAGATTATGCTAAGCAAAATGCCTGATTTCAAACGCTGCGCAATGGGCGATATTATAAAATTAACCTATGCCAAAGACAAAGGTTTAACCCACGAAGAAATTGAAAAAAATAAAGCAAATTATCGTGCAGATTTAATAAAACTTGGCAACTGGGGAAGAGAACAAGACCCTGACTATTGGCTAAAAAGGATATTAGAACAAAACGGAAATATTATAGTGACAGATGTAAGAGTTCCGCATGAATTCGAAATATTCAAAAATGCAGGAGCGATTGCAATAAGGGTAGAAGCTTCCAGCGAAACAAGAAGTCTTCGAGGAACATTAGTCGGAGAAGATGATATAACAGAAATCGGACTTGATAATATAGATACTTGGGATTTTGTAATTGATAATAATTCAACTTATGAAAATCTGGAAAATCAGGTACTTGAAATAATAAAAATTTTGGAGAGTTAATAAAAATGAAAAATATAACAACAGAGTATTACAATACGTATATAGAAAACTGCTATCCGCTGCTTTCTGAATTCGAAGAAAAAAGAAAAAACTTATTAAAAAAACTAAAAAACAAGATAAAAATACATTTACTATTTTTTTCAATAACACTTTTATTAGCAATAACTTTTCCAGTTATGTGTTATTTAAATGATTCAGGGAAAAATATATTCCCGGACAATTATTACAGTGTATTTTTCACAATTTCCGTAATTCTTCCATGCATAATTATAGCTTACTTAGGTATTGGATTACCATTATTACTAGCTTTTATTAAAAATACTGATAAAAATTTCAAAAAAGAATTAAAAAACGAACTATTACCAATCTTAATAAAATCTATCGGAACTGTGGATTATTGCGGGGAACATGGAGGACTGCCTCTTGATGAAATTTTGAATTGCGAGTTATTTGATGATTTCCAAACAAATAGCTTATCAACTGATGACACATTTTCCGGAGTATATCAAGATTTATTTTTCAAAATAATAGAATGCGACTTGATAAGAGAAACTTCAAAATCAAAAGATACACTATTCAAAGGTGTATTACTTGTAATAGATTCAAATAAAACAGTTAAAAATACAACACTTCTCACTACAAAATATGATATGAATACAGGAATTTATGCGCCCATAATATTTGGAATTTCAGCAACAATCATGCTCATTATGACAATATTTTTTATCATCCATAGTGTTATAAGCAAGAATTGGAGAAACTTCTTCAATAGCATAGTACTATTTGCTGCAACAATTGGCTCAATAAAATGGGGCATAAACAAATATTCAACCAGTGAAAAGTTTGAAAAAATAAAACTTGAAGACCCAGAAATCAACAAAAAATTTAACGCTTATTCCTCTGATCAAGTTGAAGGGCGATACCTGCTGACAACAGGTTTTATTGAAAGATTTAACAACCTGAAAACCGCATTTGGAACAAATAAATTAAAATGCTCATTCTACAAAAATAAAATTTACATAGCTATCCATACAAAAAAAGACCTATTTGAGTTTGGAAGCGTATTTCATGATGTCAGAAACCAAACAGAGGTCAACAATTTCTACAACGAAATAACAGCAGTCTACAAAATTATAGACTACTTAAAACTGGATAACAAAACAGGATTATAATAAACTGTCATCTTACGGACAAAGGCTTTCCCAATCAGGTTCATCCGGTTCTTCTCCGGGTTCAACGATGTGCTCTCCACACTCCAACATTACCTGCAGTGATAATTTCAATTGACGTTTATAATTTTCCCTTGCCCTTGCCAAAGTTTTTGCACAAAACGTAAAACTTGGGATTTCTTTAATCTCAATATAGAAATAAGGATTTCCGTCAAAATCCAAATCCTGACCTTCTATAAGTGTCCAATCCAAGTTCAAATAATAATCTAAATCTTTCTTAACTTCCATATTTTATTTACTAACCCGCAAAAACCCTCTCATAATAGAGAGGGCAATATAACTAATTATCTAATGATGTGTTGCTCAACGGTTGAGAAAGCATTATACCTTCGCCGCCGACAACATCGGCTCTTTGTCCGTCAATATAAAGATAAACCGGAAGGTTTGAATTTAAACGGACTGTTTTTATCAGCTGATAAAGTCTTTTATAAAGGCTTTCTGTCCCGCCGCCTGTAACAAAAGCAGAATTCAAATTAACCACAACCTTATCCGGCTGCTCTGTGATATTTATAATATCCGATCCAGATGGAACTTCTGTATAAACACCATGCTGCTTTTCTTCAGGTTTTGGACCGCGAATCAAAGATACAACCGCAAATTTAATTTTTGAACCGTCAATATCTTTACTATATTCACGTTTTACAGCCTTATAGACTTCTTCATTATGCTCATTTTTTCCTATGAAATAAACATTAACATATTCTTTTTCCTTAACCTCAGGTTTACGTTCTTCTACAACCTCTTCCTGAACAGAACGTTCTGAAACCTTGACCTCATCAGGCTTAATTTCAGGTTTTGGCATCAACACGTTAAACGCGATTACGCCAACAACCACAATCATACAAAAACCTATAAACAACAAAAGAACTTTTTGATTTTTATTCATAAGAAAATATCCTTTATTAATCTTTCGGAATTACAATAATTCCGTCTGTAATTATTACATTATTTTTAATATCAATATTTTTAACAGAAACTTTTGCATCTTTATTTTTCAAAATATTAACAGAAAAATCTAACGGATTTAAGTAATTCATAATAAAATCAAGTCTTTTCATATCAAGGTTGAAACGACCTGACACTAATTTTGTATTATAAAAGTCAATTTTTCCATTTTTAACTCTCAAATCAGTATCTAAAACAATTTTTTGTTCATTTCTGACAAACGGAAGTTCAAACCCGATTATATAGTAAAATTTTCCATTTTTAATAGCAATTCTTGTTGATGAAATTTTAACACCCAGCCCATAAGATGAAGCCATATTATTAAAATCATTTATAACTTTAAGATATTGTTCATGCTTCAATGTTTTATTAACAGCGCTCTGTGTCATCGTCATATCAAAAGACATCGGCAACGCTTCCATAAAAACAACTTCATCACCGGATTGTTTGATATAGTTAAAGTTACAAAGAGATTTCAAATGTAATGAAGTTAAACTAATATCATTAACGACAACATCTTTTGCAGTCAATTCCATAGATTTAAAAATACCGTTTTTCAAATCTCTGGGACTGAAAGAGTCCAAATCTATTTTTAACTCCTCTGCAGAACCAATTTTTAAAACTTCTTTTTCTAAAATTGATTCAACTTTTTTCTCAGTTATAGAATTAGCGCCTGTTGCAGCACTCATAATTGTTCTGAATTTAGTATTCATATTATAAGGTGCAACACACTCGTAATCACAATCAGCAAATGCTGTTGAGTTTGCAACCAATAATAAACCTAATAATAAAATAATCTTTTTCATAATACCTCAAATACTTTTTTGACCAAAATTTTGTCTTGTTCTACCACACCTATAGCATATATTTTACCACTATAAACTAAAATTACAATATCTGAATTTTCAAACCCCGGATTTATTATACTCATACCATGCAAAACTCTGTCTAAATCAGGTTTTTTAAGTTCATACGAAGTTTTTTCAATAACATTTACAGGGTTTATAATATTTTTTGCAACATCTTCAAACTCGTTAAGCGCATCTAAATCCAAAGAATCTGCGATTTTGAAGTTTCCCGCCTTTGTCCGCTCAAGCCCGATTAAAAACCCGCCGCAAGAAAGCTCTTTACCCAAATCATAAGCAATTGATCTGATATATGTCCCTTTTGAGCATGCCACAAGAATCTTTGCACATTGATTTTCGTAGTCAAAATCTTTCAATTCAATTTTTGAAATAGTGACTTTTCGAGGTTGAATATCAACAGCTTCACCTGCTCTGGCATAATCATAAAGTTTTTTACCTTTAACTTTTATTGCAGAATAAATCGGTGGCATTTGAAAGATTTCGCCTTCAAAAGATTTTAAAGCCCGGAGCATTTCAGTTTCATTAACTTTTCTATCAAACTCTTCTGTTACAACCCCATCTAAATCATAAGTATCGGTATTTTTACCAAATTGAACAGTTGCCAAATATTCTTTGTCATCATTCAAATACTCAATAAGCCTTGTAGCTTTTCCGATACAAACAGGCAAAACTCCAACAGCAAACGGATCTAAAGTTCCCGTATGTCCAATTTGTTTGATTTTAGTAACCCTGCGAAGCCTTGCAACAACGTCATGAGAAGTCAAACCCTTAGGTTTATTAACATTGATAAACCCGAACAGTGATAAATTTTTATCTTTATCAGACATCTTTAATCTACCTCTCAATACTCCATCCGTAAGGCAAACCCCGTATCAGACCTTAAAAGTCAGCCTCAAGAAAATTACAATTCACCGCGTGAAATCTTATTGATAAGCTCGGTAACTCTGGCTCCTTCTTCAAGTCCGTTGGAATAAACAAACCTCAATTCAGGAGTCAATCTTAGACGAAGCATTTTGCCAACATGGTATCGAATATTTGAAGTATTTTTTTCAATAACAGCCTTTGATTTTGCCACCTGTTCTTCAGATCCAAGCACGCTGTATATAACTTTTGCAAAAGAATTATCATGTGCAACTTCTACATCAATAATAGACACAACACCTTCCAAACCCCGGATTTCTTTTCTTAATATTTCAGAAATATCGCGCATTAGTTCTTTTCTAACTCTTTCGTTTCGTAATGTCATATTCTACACCTTTTTATCTAATTTACCAAAAACTTTTTTATACTCAGGATCCAGCTTAGGAAATGCCTCAAAAAACATATGTTTCATATTTTCAAGCAAAGAATCCGCTTTGACCGGTTTTACAATTGGTTTATCAATTGTAACCTGCTTCCCGCCCAAGCATTCTACAATAACCTTGCGTTTTGGAAACTTAGCACCAAAACCGGGAGCAAAATTATTATTTTGACTATATGATTGAACAGCTGCTATCATAGGACTTATAAACTCTTTCTTTCAACCTCTTCTGTTGTCGAAACCTCAATGATATCACCTTCTTGAATATCATTAAACTTGCTGAATGAAATACCGCATTCAAAACCTTGGGCAACTTCTTTAACATCATCCTTGAATCGTTTCAATTGATCAATTGCCCCACGGAATATTTCTTCACCGTTTCTAATAAGAACAGCATCTTTTGAACGTACAATTTTACCTTCAAGAACATAGCAGCCCGCAATTTTATTGGTTTTACCAATAGTAAATACCTGACGAACTTCAGCCTTACCAAGCTCAACCTCTTTAACTTCAGGTTCAAGCAATGATAACAATGTTTTTTCAATATCTTCTAACAACTGATAAATAATATCATATTTTTTAATTGTTACCCCTTCGCGCTCAGCAGATGCCATAGCATTAGAATCTTCTTTAACCGTAAATCCTAAAATTAAAGCATTTGAAGCTGATGCAAGCATAACATCGGCTTCTGAGATATCACCAACACCAACGTGAATAATTTTTGTTGTAATTTCTTTAGATTCAACACCGGCAATAGCTTGAGCAACTGCTTCCGCTGAACCGTGAGTATTAGCTTTAATAATCAAATTCAATTGCGGAATAGCATCATCGCCGGCAACAGATTCACGTCTGATATGAGCCGGCAGCATAGCTTCCAATCTCTTATCGCGTTCTTTTTCTTTTCTGTCTGCAACAATCGCCTTCATTTCTTTTTCGTTTTTAACTACTTCGAAATAATCACCTGCTTGAGGAACTTCTGACAAACCTAAAATCTCAACAGGCGTTGAAGGTTCAGCCTTTTGAATCCTTTCGCCGCTATCTGATAATAATGCTCTTACTCTGCCACAGGCATTACCAACAACGATACAGTTACCAGCTCTTAAGGTTCCGTTTTGAACCAACAACGTTGCAACAGGTCCTTTACCTTTATCAAGATTAGCTTCAATAACAACCCCTGAAGCTTCCGCTTTAGGGTTAGCTTTCAAATCCTGAACATCAGCAACAAGCAGAATGTATTCTAACAACTCATCAATACCGGAGCCTTGAAGAGCTGAAACTTTAACAACAATAGTATCTCCGCCCCAATCTTCCGGAACAAGCCCGTGCTCTGTCAATTGCTGTAATACTTTATCAGGATTTGCGCCCGGCTTATCAATTTTGTTAACAGCAACAATAATAGGGATTTCTGCAGCTTTAGCATGGTTAATGGCTTCAATGGTCTGCGGCATAATACCGTCATCTGCAGCCACAACCAAAATTGCAATATCTGTAGCCTTAGCACCACGAGCTCTCATTTCTGTAAAAGCTTCGTGCCCCGGAGTATCAAGGAATACGATTTTCTTATCGTTGTTGTCACCTAAATAAACAGTGTAGGCACCGATAGATTGTGTGATTCCACCAACCTCAGTAGATACAATTTTATGTTTTGAAGCCCTGATACTGTCAAGCAATGTGGTTTTACCGTGGTCAACGTGACCCATAATACTGATAACAGGAGCACGTCTTTTTAATAACTTTTTATCAACTTCGGTTAAAGCTTTGGCTTTTTCTTCTTTTTCCATTTCCTGCTCAATATAAGCTTCTAAATCTTCTTCCAAAACTTCCAAATCATATTCAGCACAAACTTTTTTAATTACATCTACGTCAATCAACTGGTTAACAGTTGCCATAACTCCGTTAAGCATTAAGAATTTAACAATTTCTGCCGGTGTTTTTTTAATTTTATCAGACAATTCTGAAATAGTCATTGCCTGATTTACAACTATTTGTTTAATTTCTTCAATTTCTTCTGCTTTTTGTACTTTCTTTTTATGGTGCTGAGCAGCAGCTTTTTCCAGAGAAATTCTTTCCTGTTCCTCTTTTTTAGAATTGAAATCTTTTTCTTTTTTCTTACCGTCAACTCTGCGTTTTGAATTTGAAGTTCCGGATTTATTATCATAAATCTCTTGCGGAATAATACGACGCTGAAGCGGCTTTTTACCTGCAAAATCTTTACCTTCGCCAGAAGCTGCGGGTTTATCACCACTTTTAGCGAATTTTCGTTCCCCAACCGGTCTTTCTCCTCTTGGCGGGAATTTTTTGTCTTCGCCCGGTTTGCCGTAAGGCTTTCTTGCCGGACGTTCAGGTCTTGCTGTTGAAACTCCTTCTGTTACTGGAGACTTTTTAGGAGCACGTCTGACAATTTCCAAGCGACTTACCGGTTTTACAACCTCAACTTTAGGACGTTCAACTTTTTCTATTTTAGAAACTTTTTCAACAGCAGGCTTTTTGTCTTCATTTTTTATATCTTCTGCTTTATCTTCAGCAGCTGCATCAACCGGTTTAGCTTTTTTCACAACAAAAGCTTTCGGCTTTTGAGCCTTTTTAACTCCGCCATTTGCAATAAAATCTTTTAACCTGCTGATTTGATCTTTAGTAACAGTACTTGAATGAGTTTTTCCGGTAATTCCCATTTGTGCGAACTTTTCTACAACTTCTTTACTTTGAAGTCCAAGTTCTTTTGCTAATTCACTTATTCTAACTGTTTCGTAACTCATCTAGTAATTGTCCTTTCAATTCGTTTGGTACAGAGGCTTTTAAATGTTTTGCAAGCCTGTTTTTTTTAAAAGCCGCCTCTATACAAGCCTTATTATAGCAAAGATATGCGGATCTGCCAAATGTTAAGGAATCCGGGTTAATGACAACATCTGCGCTTTTATTTTCTGCTGTGATTTTTATTAAATCCTGCCGATCTTTTACCTGCCAGCAGCTGACACATCGTCTGTCTGTCACTTTACCTTAACCTACCTGTGCTAACTTTTCTAACTTTAATTTTTGGTCGTATTCAATCAACAATTCAATCAGTTCATCTAATTCTCCATCAATTACAGTCCAAACATTCAAATTGTGATTCAATCTGTGATCTGTAAGTCTGCCTTGAGGGAAATTATACGTTCTTATACGTTCTGACCTATCGCCTGTCCCAACCTGAGAACGTCTTAAATCAGTGATTTCCTTTGTTTGCTTCTGAACTTCCATATCATAAAGTTTTGCCTTCAAAATTTCCAAAGCACGTTCTTTATTTTGAAGCTGAGAACGTTCTTCCGTACAGAAAATCATAATCCCTGTAGGTTTATGGAATACTCTGGCGGCGGTTTCAACCTTGTTAACGTTTTGACCGCCTGCACCGCCTGATCTTGCTGTAGTAATCTCAACATCATTCATATTAAGATTAACCTCAACATCATCAACCTGCGGCATAACTGCAACAGTTGCAGTTGATGTGTGAACCCTGCCTTGAGATTCTGTTGCCGGAACCCTCTGCACTCTGTGAACCCCTGACTCATATTTCAAACGTGAATAAATACTGTCACCTTTCATTGAAATAATGACTTCTGAAACTCCGCCGGCTTCACAATCAGTCTTGCTTAATATTTGAGTCTGCCAGCCCATTTTATCAGCATATCTCAAATACATACGCATAAGATCGCCTGCAAAAATATTTGCTTCATCTCCGCCTGCACTGCCTCGGATTTCTAACATAATATCCTTATCATCCATCGGGTCTCGCGGCAATAAAAGAACCTTCATTCTTTCTTCAAAGTCCGGAATTTTTGATTCATTTTCTTCCATCTCAGCTTTTAAGAAAGAACGCATTTCCTCGTCTTTTTCTTCAAAAAGCATTTGTTTTGCATCTTCAATAGCTTCTGTAGTCTGTTTCCATTCATAATAAAGATTGACGGTTTCTTCCATAGATTTTCTTTGTTTAGACAAATCTCTGAACTTGTTATAATCCTGAATTACGGCAGGATCAGACAAGGTTTCGCCCAATTCTTTATATTTCTTTTCTATCTGTAAAATTTTATCTAACATATCTTTCATACCAGCATAATAGCAAGAACATGTTTTTTTTACAAATTACGAAAACTTTTCTATATAAATATATTAATACCAATCACAAGACCCGGTACTGCATAAAACCCGGCTCAAGTCATCAAGAGTTTCAGTTCTTGTCATTTCGTAAGTCACCGGAGTAATAGAAATCTTGTTGTTGCGCACCGCCGCCATATCTGTCGGAGCATCATCAGGCTCACTGATTAACTCGCCTGCCAGCCAGTAATAAACCTTACCCCTTGGATCAACCCGCTTTTCATAAGCATCAGTAAACATCTTACGTCCAAGTTCTGTGATAGCAACACCTGAGATATCATCAGCCTCTAATTTTGGAATATTTACATTCAAAATACATTTTTTAGGAAATTGAAATTCTTTAAGTTTATCCAATAATGAACTAACAAATTTTGCAGGGAACTGAAAATCCTCATAATCTGCAGTCATTGAAGCCAGCGAAACCGCAATACTCGGGACTCCCAGCATAGCACCTTCCATAGCACAACTTACTGTTCCCGAATATAAAATATCAGCACCTAAATTCGGGCCATGATTAATCCCCGAAATAACAATATCCGGCTGCTCATCTTTTGATAAAATTGCATTTATACCGATTTTAACGCAATCTCCCGGAGTTCCTGTGGTAACCCATGTTCTTTGGGCTCCGTTTTTACCTTCATCTAACTCTTCAACCCTTAACGGAGTATGCAATGTCAAAGAATGACCTGCCGCACTTCTTTCTCTATCTGGCGCGATTACATAAACATCATGTTTTTTAGACAATTCTTCGGTCAAGACCCTTATACCATTTGCAGCAATACCGTCATCATTTGAAATCAATATATTCATAAATAACTTCTCCCTAACACTGATTATAACATTATTTTAAGTATAAGTCACAAAACTGCTAATTCCAGATTGTAAAGTAATATTACAATCAATATCAAAAATATAGCAATTATATATACAAAAAAAACTTTATATATATGTAAACACGAGGAGTGCTTAAATTGAGGAATCAAAAAAAGACTTAAGCACACACTTCACACTTCACTATTACGAGGAATGAAACAAGATTACATTCCAAGCACCTTTCTCCTAAGGTGCTTTTTTTTGTCCTCGGCCGGACGGGGCACTATGCCACCAGTTACCCTGGAATTTTATTTTATGTCATTGCGAGGAGGGTTTACCCGATGTCGCAATCGCAGTATTTGACTAAGTGTTCGATTTTGAGATTCTTCGCTTTGCTCAGAATGACGTATTTTTTACTCAATTTTGCGATTACTACGTCCTCACTTTCGTTCGTCCTCGTAATGACAAACATTTATTTGATTTGTAAGTAATTACTACGCAGACAAGTCGGCTCAGAGGGAAATGAACTCTACCACGGATAATCAGAACTTATTTTCCAACCATCATAAACTAATAAACCGGTACAATAATTACCTTCTTGATTCTTATTACAGCCCTGCCAAGCATCTTTAAGGTGGTTTCTATTATCCGGCGGAGATATTACCCCGTTACTATTTATACTATACCCCCTTGGGTATAGCGATAATCCGGAACCTGGAATCGGGTTAACCTGATCATTTGTCCTACCATAAGTAAATAAGAAAACATCACGCCCCATCCGATTAGGACCATTATAAGAACCATTTACATCAATTACAAAAGATGCTCCAGCTTCTGCACACCAATATAAAGCATTCCAACCAACACAAGCTCCGTTTGGAAGACTTGCAGATGCGCCGTGTGTACAAAAAACATGTCCATTATCTGCAATTTTCCCGCCGTTTACATAGGTATATTCAGGATAATCTTTTCCCGGAATATGACACATTACCTTTTTCTTATCTTCGACTTTTGGATAAATTTTAGCATTAGCAATTTTTTCAAAAATTAAATACACACACCTTGATTGACCATAAGATTTATAATATTCGGCATTTGGACAATCCCAATCATTTAAACCTCCGCCACCAAAATCATTACTAACCATACGCATTGCTTGCTGAAGCTGCGAATATGTTTGTTTAAGACGCTGAACATTCATTGTTTTTTGGTAATTAGTAACAACTGTCGGTATTGTCATTGCAGCAATTACACCGACAACACCAAGTGTAATCAAAACTTCCGCCAGCGTAAACCCATATTTTTTAAAAGATGAAAAATGAAAAATTTTGCGAGATTTTTGGCTTACGGATTTTTGCAAAATCAAAGCGCCAAAACCCTTACTACAAGGCTCTAAAAAGTTACCCCCCCCCGCAATTGCACTCCAGCATTCATTTTTAACATCTTTCTCTCCTTTTCTCCTACCTTATTCAGTATAGTACATACTGGCACCTCAGTCAATTTGTTAATTTCTTCTTGTCAATATCGGAATATATTCATGTAAGGGAAGCCCCAACCTACTGGACCTACAAACTATTTCCGCGACAGCTTTAAAGGGAGAGCAGATCAGACAGCCTGAACTCCTCACAAGGCAATACTTACCAAGGCGATAACCTTAGGTTTTACTTTCCGCGTATAGTAATATATATCTCCGCAAGTTTGCCGCCGCGATTATTTTTAAAACGAATCTCACGCTTTTCAGGTTTTTTTGGCTTAAAGTCTTCTTTTTGATAACCATACAAAAATTTCATAAATTCTTTACTATACATAATACTCCTGCACACAAAATTATTATTTTACCTTCACAATTATATAAAAACACAAAACCAGAAAATATTGCTAATTATAAACAAATTGTTACAAATATAGCAGTTTAAATATTACCCGGTTGAATAAGTAGTTCTACTAATGTTTTAAGCGATTTGAAAAGTACATAATCTGGTATAAGTTTGTTTTTTAAATAAAACTTTTGTTTATTTTAAACAAAACTCATACTTAACAAGGAGGTAAAAATGTCAATTAAAAAACTAACTGTGGCAGCTGCGATTGCCGTTGGAATAGCAACGTGTTCCTTGAATTCAGTAATGGCAGCCTGCCCGTGCAACACCCCGGCACCGGCTCAAGCCTTACCAGTCGTAACAGGACCGGCATGTCCGATTGAAACACCACAACCACAAACCTGTACAAAATGTAAAAAAGCATTACCGGATTGCGGTTGTAAAAAACAGGACCCGTGCAAGAAAAAAGAGCCTTGTCCGGTGAAAGAAGACTGCGGCTGCAAAGATGATATTAGCTGCGATAAGCCGGCTGTACCATCAACTGCATTATGCCCGCAAACAGGTAAGCCTGACAAAGCTGAAATGAAACAGGTTTACGGTTATCCGCAAGCTGTTTACGGCACAAACAACTATGTCGGAGAACCTGCAAACTCAATTTTCTCAACCGAAACAGCTATGAGAGGCTGTCCTGCCAGCAGAATGTCTTCAAATATCAGCGGCGCAACCGTTGCCACTGAAGGTCAAATGACAGGTGCTGCAACTCAAATGCCATGTTTAAATGAATGTCCGAATAAATACAACGGAATTGAAATCAACAGAAATGAATGTCAAATGGATGGGAAAGCTTGCCCCATAGATATTCAGTCTGCAAACTCTATCAATGCGGTTAAAAAAACATTGATACCGTATGAAATTCCGCAACAAATTCAAAATATTACAGGTGCTGCTGCCCCATTTGGCGGCTGCCAGTTCCCTGACGTACCAAACAGCCACTGGGCTGCGTGCGACATCGACAAGCTTGCAGTTAACGATGTTGTTGTCGGTTACCCGGACGGGTTATTCAAACCCAACAGACAAATTTCCCGTGCTGAGTTTGCAACAATGCTTGTTAAAGGTTTTAACCTAAACTGCGATTTGGACAGACAAACAATGTTCAAAGATGTTCCTAGAAATAACTGGGCTAACGCAGCAATTGCAAAAGCTGTAGACGAGGACCTTTTAACAGGTTATCCAAACAAAACATTCAGACCGAAAGCTCCGGTAACCCGTGTTGAAGCCTTAACATCTATTGCTAAAGGTATGACCTGCGATATTGACAAATGCAAAGCCGATGAAATTCTTGGCAAATACGCTGATGGTAACAAAGTTCCTGAGTGGGCAAGAATTCCGGTTGCAAAATCATTACAAAACGGTGCTTTAAAAGATTCACCAACACCGAATATGATTTTACCTAACAAAGATGCTTCCCGTGCAGATATTGCTTCTATGATGCAGACTGTTCGTGTTGCTTTAGGGTACGATACAAACCCTAAAACAGCAAATAATATTTGTCCGGCTTGCCCGATTGAGAAAAACGCGTTAATTGAACACGAAGAAATCGTTAAAATTCCGACACTTAAATTATCAATGATTGACCAATTAACAGCAAAATCTTCTCACGTAGGTCAGTATTTCAGGGCTAATACACTTGAAGACATTACTATAAACGGCGTGAACTACCCTTGCGGCTCAACCGTAACAGGCCAGGTTGTTGAAGTTATCAGACCTTCAGGCTGTGAAAAAGGTGCTTTAAAGCTTGCATTTACCGAAATTAAAAACGGAGATTGCAAAACTAAATTACCTAAACAAATTCTTCAAGCACAGGTTAATAAATCTAAAAACGTTAACCCTGTAGCAAGACTTGTTGAACTACCATTTACCTGGGCCGGATCTCTTGTCGGTGTAGTCGGCAGAACCACAGGCGGTATTGTTACTAACTTAGGTAACGCGGTAGAAAACGTTTCAAACGATGCCGGTTATATGCTTGGTCACGCATTCCAGGGTCAATTCGGTGCTGCTGCCAGAAATTTAGGCGATGGGTTGTTTGAAACAGTTAAAGCGCCGGTTGATATTACCAGAACAGCCCTATCAGGTACTATGGGCTTATTCCAAACTACCGGTGATGAATTTGCTTACCTTGTTGATCCTCGCGGATATAAAATATCTGCAGTAAATCCAAGAGAACACGTTACTATTGCGTTCGGATGTAATGAATAACATTTGATTATAGTTAAAAAAACTTCATCACCCAAAGAGGGGCCTTTCTATCTATAAAATCCTTTTCTATTGCCTTTTTTCCCTTCTTAATTCAGCAATTTCTTCTCGCAATTCTCTTGATCTGAGAGATAATTTGTTATATACTTGGGAATTTATCTCTCCGCCGATTAGCAACAGAATTGACGTATAATAAAGCCAAATCATAAGTATAAAAAACGCACCAATCGTACCATATACAAGGTTATAAGTGCTTAAATTATTAACATAAACAGAAAAGCCCCAAGAACCAAGCAGCCAGAAAGTTGTAAAAAATATAGTTCCGGGAATTGCACTTTTTTGTTTGAAAGCCTCATTACCCCTCAAATCAGGTAAAATATAATAACTTAAAAATGCCATAACATACAACGCCAGAAACGCTACAGGCCAACGCAGTGTTAAAATAGTTATCGCAAGCCCTTTTGACATATTAAAATGAGCAACAAGAAACATTATAATAACTTTTCCGAAAATGATTATGTTAATAGTCAAAAAAAGCACAAGGATATTAACAAAAACCATCAAAAATGAAAGTATTCTTGTATAAATAAAACTCCTTGTTTCTTCAACTTTATAAGCACGGTTTAGCCCTTTTAAAACGACAGCAACCCCGTTTGTAGAAAGTACAATCGTTGTAATTATACCAATTACGGCAAGCAGCGTTCCGTGGTTAAAAATCATTGTTTCTTCCAAAACTGATTTTAAAAGGTTCATTGCCTGATTTGGCATAATATTTGATAAAACTCTTAATATAGAATCAAGATAAGATTTTGTCCCAAGCCAACCAAATATCGCCATCAAAAACAGCATAAACGGAAAAATTCCAACAACAAGCATAAATCCCATCTCTGCCGCCATTCCGTAAAAATCATTTGTTATAATTGATTTTACAAGACGGACCAACGCTCTTATACATTTATTTTTTAGAAGTTTCTTTAGCATAAATTATTATTCTTAATTTCTTCCAATATAAGTTTTACCGCTTGCTCAACAGGCGCTTTTATTACAGCACCTGCTGCAAGTTTATGCCCGCCGCCCCCAAAGGCTGAGCAGACTTTTGCAATATCTTTTTCTTTACTGCGCATAGAAACTTTTGAAGTTGAAGAGTTTAACTCCTTTACAACAAAAGCAACCTCTGTGGAAACAATAGCACGAAGTTTTTCGGTTAATCCATCTGTAAAATCTTCGCCTTTATTATTAAATTTTTCCAAATCTTTTTTATAAACAAGGGTATATGCAATTTTATCATTATTCACAAATTTAGCCTTGTTAATACAATAACTTTGGAACAAAACCATATCTTTAGAACTTGATTCATAACATTTTTGATAAATATCAGAAGAGTTAACTCCATATGATATCATTTTACCGGCATATTCCATAGTTCTTTGGGTCGTATTAGAAAACTTAAAACTTCCGGTATCCGTAACAATTCCTGTATATAAACAAACAGCACTTTGATGAGATATCTTCCAATCTAAATCAATCGCTATTCCGACCAAAACTTCAGCCGCCGCCGATGCATAAGGCTCTATAATATTTAACATTCCATAACCGATATTTGTTTCATGATGGTCAATATTTACCGTTTGTTTTGCTTTTTCAAAAAGCACCTGAGCATTACCGCATCTATCAAGAGCTGCCACATCAACATTTATAACCAAATCATATTCTCTTGAAAGATCATAATCTGCGATATTTTTAACCTGATTAATATACGGCAAAAAATTATAAGTAACCGGCACCTCTGAAATTGCCGCCATATCACATTTTTTCTTATAATTATCTTTTATTAAAGAATACAAACCGCACATAGCTCCAAGCGTATCACCATCAGGATTAATATGTGAAACCAGCAATATATTTTTAGAATTCTTTATGTTACTATCTAATTGTTCAACAATCATTTCCTAATATTAGCACAAAAAAGCAGCCTTTCAAAATTATGAAAAAAATTTTATACACAAAATTCAAAAACATTGATGATATTATTGCTGATTTAATGAAAAATGCAGCAATAAGAAAAGCTTTGACTCGCGCTAATTTGTGTAAATTCTGGAATAAAGTCGCGGGTGAAAAATTTGCCCAAAACTCAAAACCCTATTCTATGGTAAAAGGCTCTATAATGGTTATCGCCTGCAAAACACCTGTTGTAGCACAGGAATTGATGCTCAGAAAAACACAACTGCTTGTTAAATTCAAACCTTATGTCGAATCTTTAAATATGAAACTTACAGATCTTAGGTTTGATGCTAAAAAATGGGTCGATGAACCTCAAGGAGAATAATTTATGAAAAAACTATTTATTTTCACTCTAACTATCTGCGCGAATTTATTTATTCAAGCAAACAGCACCCAATGCACGGATTTTATCTCAAAAGATCTTTCAAATGCCCAAAATAGAACAATAATAATTCAGTCGAAATCTGAAAACATCGAAAAATACGAAGATCATATTGAATCTCAATTCATATCATCAATAATTTCCGGAAAAGGATATCTTAAACAAGAAAACAAAAGAAAGCAAAAAATTCATTATATCTGCCTGATGGAAAACTATTCAGCTCCGATTTGGGGCTATGTATTTAAGGACTAAAAATGCCGGCAAAATTTATTATATAAAAATTTCCTAAACGCACGTCCACCCATGCAAATTTACCCATATATTTACCCCCGCAGGGTTTTAAAAAAGCTTTCTAAAATTTCATTGCATTTATCTTCATAGATTCCTCCGTAAACATTCATTTTCGAATTTGCAAGTTTGCGCAAATCAACAGAGGATCCTAATGCTCCATAATTAATATCATAACTGCCAAAATAAACTGTTTTTATTCTGGATTGCAGAATTGCCCACGCACACATAGGACAAGGTTCAAGCGTGACATACAATTCACACCCGTCAAGACGCCAGTTATTTAAAACCTTTTCAGCTGTTCGAATAGCTATAATTTCAGCATGAGATGTAACATCATTATCCTTTTCCCTTGTATTACAAGCCTTCGCAATAATTGCTCCATCTTTTACAATAACCGCCCCGACAGGAATATCACCATCCGATTTTAAGGCTTGTTCTATTGCAGCTTCCATAAATTCCATATCAAAAACCTATTCTTCATCTTGCGCAATATTCAAAGTAATTGTCGCACAGAACCCAAAATCTTCATCAGAAGATAAACAAATAGTCCCATCCATCGCTTCTATCAAACCCTTTACAATAAACAACCCAAGCCCCGAACCTCTTGTTGTTCTTGTCATCTCATCATCAAGTCTTACAAATTTCTCAAACAATGATTTAAGTTTTTTAGGCGGAATAACATCACACTTGTTTTTAACCTTGATAATTGCAAGATTATCAACCTGCTCGACTTCAACCAAAACCGAGCTATCCGGATAAGCATATTTAATTGCATTTTCATATAAATTCACAAATACCTGTTCCAAACGACCTTTATCAGCTACAACAAGCGGAAAATCTTCGCTTAAATTAACAATAATATCGCGTTCGCCGCGTTTGCGCAATAACAACTCTGCCTGCTCAAGCACCTTGCCAAGTTCCACATTATCTCGTTCTGTACGCAAACGCATACCCTCAATATCAGGAATAGTAAGCAAATCCTCAATTAAACGCTTCAACTTTTCAGACTGCTCTCTGATAATCCGTAAAGATTTTTGTTTGGTTTCCTCATCTATAACAATATCCTGTCTCATCAAACGTGAAGTGTACCCTTGGATACTTGTCAAAGGAGTTCTTAATTCGTGGCTGACTGTATCTAAAAGATTTGACCTAAACTCGTTTAACTGCTTCAATTCGATATTCTTACGCTTTAATTCAATATAAGATTTATGAATCTCCGATGCCATATTATTAAATTCATTTGCCAGAAATACAATTTCATAAGGAGTGAACGAAGTTGCCAGCAATCTGATCTGACGCTGATAATTCCCCTTTGACAACGCAATTATAGCTTTAAACAGCTGTCTTATATTTATATACAAATAATAAATATAAAATCCGATTAAAACCATCATTGCAAGGATTGCAGTCAATACAGATAAAATAATTTTAACCCTGTTATCAATAATTGCATGTTTTGCGATATTTTCAGTAGTATTAACAACAATAGTTAAATCAGGATTTTCCCTGTGAAGATAAACTATCGGCTGGTTTTTCTCATCACCAAAAATAACAGGTGCATCAGGGAGCATATCATCAGGCAGTAAATCCAAAGTTTCTTTATAAACATCTGGAGTAAAGTTATGCGATGATATCAGACGTCTGTTTTTATCCATAATATAAATCTGTCTGTTATCCCTTAGTAATGATTTAAACAACTCATCATCCCAATTATTCGCATTAAAAATAATAACAAGGAATGACCCGTCTTTCATCTGGGTTGATAAAATAGGCTTTTCATTAATATGCGCATCATCCGTAACCCGCTCCAATTCCTGCGGATTTCTTACAATTACAATATCCTCACAATTAGGATAACGGCTTGCCACATCTTTTATAAATTTATCTTTAAGTTTTTTTGTCGGCAAATACTCTAAAGTATCCGCAAGCTGTGCCAGTGTTGTTTCGTTAGTTTTAAAAAAGAAATCGATTTCATCAGAAACCATTGTCGCAACAAGGATAGCAGACTCTCTTAACTGGCGGCGCACAGACTGCTGGTTAATATTATTGATAATAAACCCGCTTATAGACATCGGAATAACAACAGCAATAAAAAATACTATTGCTATTTGTTCAATAATCTTTAATTTTTTTAGCCCGTAACTGTATTTTTTCATATTTACTCTTGTGCAAACGGAGTCAATTTGTATCCGACATTTGTAACTGTGTGAAGATAAACGGGAGATTTTGCATTAACTTCAATTTTATTACGCAACCCGCCAACATGAACCCTCAGCATTCTAACATCTTCATTACTGTCATACCCCCAAACTTCATCCAATAAAGTTGCGAGGGTAACAGGATTATTAAAATGCTGCATTAAGCAATACAAAATTTCAAACTCTGTAGGAGTTAATTTCACTCTGCGATTTACAATTATACATTCCAAAGACTCCGGAAAAATCTCAATATCCCCGCATTTTAAAATCTCATTTGATAAAGCTGATTCCTGCTCTATATTAACAGTATTTCTGCGCAATAAAACTCTTATCCTTAACAGAACTTCCTGAATATCAAAAGGTTTTACAAGATAATCATCAGCTCCGCAATCAAACCCTGATGTTTTATCATCAATAGTACCTTTTGCGGTAAGCATAAGAATCGGTATAGAAAGCTTTGCCTGCCTGATATTTTTACAAACATCAAACCCGTTCATCTTAGGCATCATAACATCAAGCAAAATAATATCATAAGTATTATTAAGAGCCTTGTTTAGACCTTCAAGCCCGTCGTTTGCACAATCAACAAAATACCCGCTGCTTGCAATATCAAACTCAAGCAGCTCTCTTATCTCATCATCATCATCAACAATTAAAACTCGTTTTTGAACTTCTGCCATAACATACCCCTGTTTCAAACATCATTGTACAAAACAGTATAACAATTTGCAAGAAATTATAAAGATATTATACAAAAATCTCTGCTTGAAATATGCAGAGATTTTAAAAAGTTTTTAATTGAATTACCCTAAGACAAACCAATGGAAAAGGTATGCATAGCAAATACCAAAAAGGGCACCGACAAATACCTCTAACGGGGTATGTCCTAATAATTCTTTTAACTTCCCGCCGACAGACTGCAAGTCGTGATGATAAAAATCCTCCATCATTCTGTTAAGGCAAGCGGCTGTCTTTCCTGCAGCTCTTCTCAACCCTGCAGCATCGTACATAATAATCAGAGAAACCCCTAATGATACCGCAAAAATGATAGAATCATAGCCTTCCAGCATTCCGACCATTGTAGACAAACCCATCACGCCCGCTGAGTGAGAACTAGGCATGCCGCCTGTTGTTGAAAATATTTTAAAATTAACCTTACGGCTTTTTATGGTAAATAATATAAATTTTATTACCTGGGCAAAAAATGCAGATGAAACTCCGCATATAATTACCTCATAACCGTTGTTTGCTATAGTTTGTCTTATTAAATCCAAGTACATTAATTTCCTACTCTCTCATTTATCTTCTTAATCATATCTTTAAAAATTTCTGATTCTATGTTTTGTTGTTTCATTATATCATAGCATTTTTCAAATAGGCAAGAAAGTTTACATTTTGCTTCCTCAAGTCCATATAATGAAACATAAGTTAATTTGCCTTCTTCTTTGTCTTTACCGAGGGTTTTACCCATTTGCTCAAATGTTGAAACCTCATCTAATATATCATCAGCAATTTGAAAAGCCAAACCAAAAGTCTGAGCAAATTCAGTAACAGCTTCAAGCATTTCATCATCAACACCTGCAATAATTGCTCCCGTACGCATTGATAATTTAAACAAGTCTGAGGTTTTGTGAATATGTAGATAATCCAAAGTTTTTTTCAAATCTTCTTTATCAGGATTTGCAATATTTTCAGATTCAATATCCACGACCTGCCCTGCAATAACCCCTCTGGCTCCGGCATATTGAAAATATTCATTCAAAACTCTGATTAAGACAGACGGAGTTAAATTTTCTGAATACTTTGTTATAACTTGCGGCGCAAATGTTAACAAAGCATCTCCTGCAAGCACTGCTATAGCTTCTCCAAAAACCTTGTGATTTGTAAGCTTGCCGCGCCTGTAATCATCATTATCCATACAAGGTAAATCATCATGAATAAGAGTTTGCGCATGAAGCATTTCAATAGCACAAGCTGTCGGAATTGCATCTTCTATTTCTCCGCCAAACATACGGCAAGTTTCAAGGCACATAACAGGTCTTAACCTTTTTCCGGGAAGAGTTACCGTATATTTCATTGATTTAAAAATATTTTCAGGATATTCAATCGGAATAAATTCGTTTAACTTTGAATTTACCAACTCTATATAATCATTCATCTGCATCTTCTATTTCCTTATATATCATCTGTTTTTTTGTATTTCTGGAAGCTTCACGCTTCTTATCGCTTATTTTTACATGAACTTTATTATTTTTATATTTTTGAGATGTTTCTTTTTTTATGCCGTTATATTTTATATGTTCTTTGTACTCAATAGCCTCGGTTACAAATTCAACATAACTTTCATAGCGGGATTCATCAATCTGTTCAATATGTTTTAAAACCTCACACCCGTCTTCATTGATATGAAGACAATCCCCGTATTTACAAAACTGCCTGAACTTAACCATTTCATCAAACAACAAATCAACGTCCTGAGGCAGCATAAAATCAAATTTCACATTACTAAACCCCGGAGTATCAACAATAGCAGAAGCCTCATCAAGTTTTATAATTTCACAATGGCGGGTGGTATGGGTACCTCTGTTTAATTTTTCGCTGACCTCTTTTGTCTTTAGATGAACATTAGGATTTAAAGCATTAATCAAACTGGATTTACCGACCCCGGAATTTCCGCATAACGCTGAGATTTTACCGTTTAAAAGTTCACGAAAATCCTCTATACCTTTTTTTTCAAGAGCAGATGTAAAAACAATTTCATAACCTAAATTAGAGTAAATAGAAACGATTTTATCCTGCGAATCCTGTTCAAGCCCCAAATCCTCTTTATTAAAACATAAAACGACAGGAATTTTATAATATTTTGCAAGAGCGATATAACGATTCAATTGGTGAAAATCCAAATCAGGATGTTTTAGCGCAGACACAATGACTATTTGGTCAACATTTGCAACAGAAGGTCGTTTGATATAACTTTTTTTCGGCAGAACTTTAGTTATAAATCCGCCGTCAAACTCTACAAAATCACCAACAACAATTCTGACTTGCTGCTTTTTCAGAACTTCACGAATTTTACATTCAAAAGCCTGTCCATCTTTTTGAACATAATAAAAATCAGAATGAATTTTATAAATTTGACCTTCCGCCATAACAAAATCCAGTTTACTAAAAATAGTAAATCTTTGCAAACCCCAAAAATTTGATGTAGAATATAAATATTATGATTACTAAAACGGAATTAGAGAAATTAGTAAAAGAGTATGAAACAAAAGATTTTATAAAAGATGATCCTGTCAGATTTTCACATAGATTTTCTACCAAAAAAGATATCGAAATTGCAGGGTTTATCGCTTCCCTTGTTGCATACGGCAGGCGTGATATATTTACGAAAAAACTCGACTCATTATTTAATATTGCAAACAATGAACCGTTAAATTTTATCCAAAATTTTGAACCCGGACTTATCGGAGATTTTAATTACAGGTTTGGAAAAAGTAAAGACTTTGAACAAATTTTCCTTATTCTAAAAGAGCTTTATACAAAAGACGGTGGACTGGAAGAGTTGTTTAAATACGGCTATAACAATCCTGTTAAAAATAATATGTTCATTCCGGTAAGTGATTATTTTTATTCACGGGTTCAAAACGCAGGACAAGGTTTTTACTTTATGATTCCAAACCCTGATAAGGGCGGTGCAATGAAGCGAATGTGTATGTATTTACGCTGGATGGTAAGAAAAGGACCCGTAGATTTTGGACTTTGGGATTTCATGCCAGCATCTGATTTATATATTCCGCTGGATGTTCATGTTGCAAGAATTTCAAGACAGATGGGCTTGTTAACCCGTAATGCAAATGATTTTAAAGCGGTCATAGAATTAACAAATAACTTGAAAAAATTTGACCCTGAAGATCCTGCAAAATATGACTTTGCAATGTTTGGATATGGAGTTAATAATTGATAAAATGAATATAGAAAAAATACTTAATCGAATATTTCCTGAACTAAATAATAACTTCATCTTCATATATACAGACGATAAAAATTTTTATAAAATACCTTCCGTTATAGTCCAAGTATTGTACAAAGTAAAAATCAAATATGGAAACTCAAAAAATACAACAATTAAAATACACAAAAATGCAAGTTTCAAGCATTCACAAATTATACTAAATAGTAACAATGCATATATTCAATTAGGTTCAGGCAACTATTCCCGTTTTAAAATTATTACAACATTCGGGAATTTTCAAAAACTTGAAATTGGGAACAATTTTTCTTGTATAAGCACAACCATACACTTACAGGAAGGTCATTCTTCGGTAAAAATAGGTAATGATTGTATGTTTTCGAGTGAAATACATATATGGCCAACGGATTGTCATACTATATTGCACAACGGCATACCATACAACTCCCCCACACCTATAACTATTGAAGACAAGTGTTGGCTGGGATTTCGTTCTCAAATACTAAAAGGAACACATTTAAAAACTGGGACAATCGTAGCAAACAGTGCAGTTGTTTGCGGAGTTTTTAAACACTCTAATATTATTTTAGCTGGCATTCCTGCCAAAATAATCAAATCGAATATATCTTGGTCTTGGAAAACATTCTCCGAATATTCACAATAAAAAAAATACCGCTTATTGAACAAGCGGCAGGGAAAAGTTACGAAAATTAATTGTAGGGAAAATATAAAATTAAAAATATTATGCGTTAAATACGTTGAATGTTTTTTCAACATTTGTACTAATTACTTTTTTAACTGAATCATATTCTGTTTGAAGTGCATTATGTTCAGATTCCAGTTTACTTAATTGAAGGTCAAACTGTTTATCCTGACTTTCAATTTTATCCATCTGATGTTGGTAAACCTGTTCAGCAATTACCATTGCAGATTTATCTTCTTTTTCAGTGATAGATTCATCATCATCAAGAGTTGTTCCGATAAAACCTTTTTCAGCTGTTGAGTAGTATGATAAAGTTAAATTACCGGCTTTTAGTTGTTTTACAAACCACTCATTATCTTTAAAGTTTGATTCATCTGAAGTTGTTGTAAATCCGCAGCTTCTCATTTCATTAAAGATGTTTTTATAATATGTAACCATTTCTGCATCATATTTTAGTTCTGATGAAGTATTGGATACAGAATTGTTATAATAAGCTTCTGTTAAAGCTAAAGCATAATCATACAATTCACGTTGAGCAGTTGTAGTACCTTCAAAGTTCAAAGGTTTTGATTCTTTTGTAACCTGATAAGTAACTCCGCCTTCTGTAGTGTAATTTACACCATCAGTTGATGTCATATAATTTTTATAACTTTCACTGATTAAAGTTTCATTAGGGTCAACATACAATGCATCGGCTTCAACTTCTTCGCCTTCTTGATTTTTATATATAAACTTTTCAGTTTCGGTATTATAAGTAACAAGAGGATTACCTTCATCGTCTTTATCTACAGGCTTAAATTCAGGCTCTCCGTTTTCGTCGATGTTTCCTGTATAATACCCAACTTCAATGCTGGACTTATTTGTAGTTTCATCAACAAAAGTTCTTGCTTCAAGGACTAATCGTTCTTTATAGTATCCGTTACTGTCTTTGAACAAGTCAATAGTTTCACCGTTTGAATCAGTAGTATATGCTGTATTATAAGTTGCATAACCGTTAAAGTTTTGTTTTTTCTTAGGATCATCTGTAGATTTAGCAAATGAAACAAAATCAAAACCTAAAACATGCTGTCCGTCCACATCGTAAATACTTTTATTAACAGAAGATAAGTATTTGTCCCAAGCATCATGGATTGCATCTTCGGACTGTTCATGTTTTGTAATATCAATATCTGCTTGAGTATAACCTAAATCAACTAAAAATTTGTTAAAATCACCGTTATTTGATTCGTAAGCTTTAGCAATAGCAGAAGATACAAGAACTTTACCTTCATTATTTTTTACAAGATATTGCTTGCCGCTGGCAACGGTATTAGCTCCGGTAAGTTGATTATAAGTTAAATCAGCATAGCAGGCTTCTGAATTATTATAGCCTGTTAAAACTCTGTATTTAGTTTTGTTAAGCGCATCTAAATAAGCATCATTAATCTGTTCTGAGTTATCAGAAAGACGCTGTTTTGAATATGCAAGTGACTGCTGTTCCATCTCATTATTAGATAGTCTTGCAGTTATACTTAACAATCTGGCTTGTGATGCTGCCATTCCCATAGTGCTTAACAAATCCTTTCAATAATTTTCGTATCGTACTATTGATTACGGCAGATTTATAAAAAATCTTTAGGTTTTGAAAGGATATTGTTACAAATTTGTAACAATCTTCAATTATAAAACTTCAATATTATTTTCAGCAAAATAAAGCCTGAAATAAAAACAGGCAACGTGCTGAATAGAATCCACCCGCACCCATTGCCGGGTCGCTTTAAACCTGATTGCACCTTTTGATTTGTCAGGGTTTTTATGTGCATAGTTATTTTTGTCATTATTAAATAAAATCATTTGTGATTTTGCGGTTTTTCGGCAGGCATTTAATATTTTAGCCGCAAATTCATCATTACCAAGTTTTTTAGCCAGATAATATGCTGCAATTAAACCTTCAGAACGGGAGCCGTCAGGATAAAAATGATCCCCAAAATTGTAATAAAAGCTGCCGGCATAATCTAAATATGGCGAATTATTCTCATTATACATTTTATCAATCATTGTCGCAGCATCATTGAACACAAAATTTATATAATTATCTTTTCTAAATTCAGGATTATCCGCCCACTCTTCTATTGCCTGCATAAGCCAAGCATCAGAAGGAAGTGCCGTAAATAAATCCGAATAAATTTTAGGACGTTCATCAACAATCCAATCAAGCGCAAGACGGCTTTTTTCAAGAACTTTTTGGCGCAAGACTTCATCATCTTCAAAATAATTTGCAAACAAAGCCAGCCCAAGCAGAGCCTCTCCGGGATAATAAAATGAAAAAGTCTGCCGTCTTTGTTCGTTTGTCATATTAACAAGCGGTTTGCCGTCTTGATATGCAGGGTGAATATAATACCCTAAAAATTCCCCGGTTTTATAAATTCTTGATAATAAATGCCTTGTATATTTTTTAATATATTCATCATAAGACTTGTCACCTGTTTCACAACGATATTTCATCATTGCAATTAGAACCATGCCGGTACCGCCAAGCTTTGCTTTTTTATTATAAAAAACATACGCAGCAGGTTCATTTTCAAACTCATGTTCTTTTGTAATAGACACGATGAAGTCAAGACCTTTTTTAGCTCCTTCAAGATATTTATTATCTTTTGTAAGCTGATAAGCCCGGATTAAAGTCACGCAACCGCCGCAATGCCTTAAATCGTTATAGTAAAGATTATCTTCTGAGCGTGACGGGTGCTCATGATCCACATAATTATCTTCCTTGGCATCGTAATAATACAAAAACTGCCCGTTATCTTTTTGATATTTCAAGATCCAATCAGCACCTGCTAATGCTTGTTGCTTAATCTCTTTTACTGAATATTCATACAAAACATTCCCGCGATACAGCGGTAAAATCTCATCGTTATATGTAATAAAAATTCTGCTCTTTATTAAATAACATTGGTGCGGAGTTTTTTGTAGGATAGAAATTCTTTCTGAAATCTTATTTGTTTGATTTTTTATATAAGTTTTTCTCAAAATAGAATTAAGTGCAGACTTCAAATCCATCTGACTGTTAACCCACGCATCAGAAGGCATATAAAGATATGTATTATTTTGAAGAACAATTTTTAAACCTGTAATCCCCGGTTCAAACCGTGATAGTGAAAACGACTGATATTCAATATCTTCAAGCTTTACAGGAGTTTCACCCGTTACATATTCAATCATAATTCGGCACTGTTTATTATCATCAAGAGCAAAATCTTTAAAATTCATATTTTCGCGAATTTTTATAATATCACGATTTACGGTTTCTTCAAGAGTCTTGCGGCAAGAACCCCAGCGAACAGGTTTTAATCCTGCTTGGAACAGAGTAATATATATATATGTTTTCGAATTATCAAAATCCAAAATCCCGTCAAGATTTAAATCTTTACAGTGAACAGAATTACCATCAATTAGTGATTTCCTAATCCGTGAAACCAGTTCATTTACCACAGAAAAATCATTTTTTAAAAAATCTCTATCTATCGCATTTTGTACTGAATAATCCATCTTTTCCGCCCGCTTAAAATAATACCGATTATAACATAAATATTAACAAACGTAACGTTTTTGCCTTGGGTTAAACTATATGATACTTTGTAGAAGAAAGGATAGGTTATGAAAAACATTGTAATTTATACAGATAAAAAGTCTTCAACTATTGCTGATGCTGTTGCTACAATAGAAGATTCTAACGTAAGACTTGAAGATGCTGCAAATATAAAAGATTACGAAACTCTAAATCCGGGGGTGATAATCGTTGAAAACGTTCCGGATATTAAAGATGTTTTGATGGTTACAAAATTTAAATTCCCGATTTTATTTATCGGCGAAACTTTCAAAGGCTCTACAGTTCGCGCAGTTGCTTTTGATTATATAAAAACACCTGTTGATAACCAGGAATTACTCATTCGTGTTAAAAATATGTTGAAAGTCAAAGAGTTAAGAGACAAACTGAGAACTCTTTCTACAACAGATGAATTGACAGGACTGCATAACAGAAGATACTTACTTGAACGCATGGAGCAGGAAATTTCTCGTTCAAAACGTTACGGCAATGCTCTTTCTGTATTGTTATTCGATTTAGATTTTTTCAAAGTTGTGAACGATATCTATGGATATGAATGGGGCGACGTATTGCTTCGTTCAATCGCAGACAAACTAAAACAATTAATAAGAAAAGAAGATATCCTAACTCGTTACGGAGATGAAGAATTTATCGTAGTTCTTCCAAACACTTCAGAAGATAACGCATTCTTATTTGCTGAAAGATTTCGTAAAGATATCGAAAAAATGGAATTTATTCCTGCAGGTGAGGAAGAACGCCACCCGATTACAATTTCAGGCGGTATTTCAACGTTCCCTTGTATTCCTGACACGGAAGAAGATGCTAATACAATCATTAGATACGCTGAACACGCATTATACAATGCTAAAAAACGCGGTAAAAATAAAATTGTACAATTCTCTCAGCTTAACTTAGGTGAAGGCTAGAAGAAATATAACATATCCTTAACAGGATATAACAAAGATCCTTTCTGAACACTTACATAGTGTAAATCTGGTTAATAGGCGGTAACATCACTACCGCCTTTTGTTTTTTATTTATAAATTAACTTTTGTTAACAAAACTTTAAAATTAATCAATTTTATACCACCCATTTTTTTTATAAATATGTAGGTTATAAATTTATGTGTAAAAGGTGGTAAAGTTATGGGTTTAATTTCAGGTATTACAACTTATGTTCCAAAGTTGTTCAATTATGGTAAACGTGCAGTAAAAGTTGCACCTTATGTAATTTTTGACAAAGGCGGCGATGTATTTGTTAACGCAGTAAAAAATGCGCCTGTCAAAGATGCATTAAAAATTGGCGGTAAAGCTTTAGAAAGCTCTATGAAAGGAATAAAAGGCGGTTTTTGGAAAAACATGTGGAATCAGTTCAAATCAATTCCTTCCGTAATTTCAGGCAGTACAAAAGCCGGAGCAAGAGCTGCAAGAATAGCCGGTAAAAGTTCAATTTTAGGCGGAATGAAAGGTTTCTTTAAAGGTATAGGTAAAAGAATGCCTCTAATCGGGAACTTAATGCTTATCGGTTTTGAACTTCCTAATATATTTAAAGCTACAAAAGAAGAAGGTATCGGACAAGGTGTTAAAGAAATTGCAAAAGCCGGAACACGTTTATGCGGCGGCGCAATAGGCGGGGCAATAGGTTCAGCAATCTGTCCGGGTATCGGAAGTTTAATCGGTTGGGTTGCAGGTGAATGGTTAACCAGCAAAATCGTAGGCAAATCATACACAGAAAAGAAAGCTGAAGAAGAACAAAAGGCAGCTGAACAAATGACAACAGTACAAAAACCTCAGGTTCCGTTCCAAGGCAACAACAACCAATACGCACCAAACAACGGAATGACAAACCCATTCAACAACTATAATTATAACTATAATGATTATATGTCTCCATACGCAAACGACATAATGATGCAGCAAATGAATTTTAGTACTCTCGCATAATCAACATTTCCAAATCCAAATCCCTTACAGAAACAGGACTTTAACCAAATAACTTAAAGTCCTGTTTTTCATATATTTAATAATTGTTAACAAAAGAGCAATTTTAAGATCTAAAAAAACTTAATAGAAATATAGGGGATACATTTTAAAATCATAGGAGAAAGAAAATGGGGTTATTATCAATTGTACCAAAATTATTTGGTTACGCAAAACGTGCAGTAAAAGCTGCACCTGAATTCATTTTAGGTACAGGATCGGAAACAGTCGGAGCAGCAATGCGCGCCAAAAAAGGATCCATCTTTACAAAAGCAAAAGCAGGCGCATTAGCATTAGAAAAAGATATTGCAAAAAAATCGCTCCAAGGTGGTTTTTTTAAACGTACTGTAAAAAATCTTATCACAACACCAAAGTCGCTCATTCACGGCACTAAAGTAGGAGCCAGAGCAGCCAAGATAGCCGGAAAAAGTTCTTTTCTTGGAGGATTGAAAGGTTTAGGCAAGGGTATCGCTAAAAAAATGCCGTTCATTGGAGCCTTATTAACCATAGGTTTTGAACTTCCAAACATTTTTAAAGCCGGAAATAAAGAAGGTACCGGAGAAGCATTAAAAGAAACCGGTAAAGCTGTAGGCAGACTTGCTGGCGGTGCGGCTGGTGCAGCAATAGGTTCAGCAATCTGTCCGGGTATCGGGACTTTAATCGGTTGGGTCGCAGGTGAATGGCTTACCGGAAAACTTATAGGACCGTCTTATCAAGAAAAACTTGATAAGCTTGCCGAACTGGGTATTGATGAAAAACAAGTTAATGAACTAAAAAAACAGGGCTATACAGTCGATCAGCTATATGACGAAGCTAAAAACGTAGATCAGAAAAGCTTAAACGCTCAAACTGTTGAATATACTAAAGATGATATAGATAAATTAAAATCATACGGATTAACAGATGAAGAAATCGCACAAATTCAAGCAAACGGATACACAGTTGCGGAAGTTGAACAACTACTAAAACAAGAAGCTGCAAATGCACAAACACAAAACACTCAAAATACCCAAGATAATAAAACTGCGCAAGCAGCTCAAACCGAACAAGCAGCGGATAATACTACTCAAACTAATACTCAGCAAGCAGCAGAAACAAATTACCAGCCAAAAACTGATCCAATGTATTATAATCCATTTACTGCATTCAACACATTTAATCCATATATGGGCGGCGGATTATATAACAATGCCAATCTATTAGGGAATCCATACACAAACGATATAATGTATCAACAGGCATTCAACGGAATAAACGCATTTGATTGGCAAAATCCGACAAATCAATATTTCAGATACGTCGGATAAAATAAAAAATAAACATTACGCAAGGAGCCGCATTAGCGGCTCCGATTTTTTATGTGTCTCTAAATGTTTTAAACACCACATACGTGGAAATCACGTTCTGATATAGATGATGTAGATTCTAAAAGCTGAGTAAGCAATCTTTCAATAATCTTTTCTATTGTCTTAACTTCACCTTTTAATTCACTCAAACTTTCTTCTTTTGCATCTTTCAATGCATTTTCAAAAATTTCGTCTTGATACATAAATTATACTCCTGTTTGCCTTAACATTTTTATAATCGGCATATTTATATAAAATCTTTAATAAAGATAAACTTTTTGTTACAAAATTTCATCTTTAGTGGAGCTTTAAAATATTTTAAAGTAAAATATTACCATATTTGCAAAAAAGGAAGTATAAATGTTGAAAGATTTTGAACTAACAAGCTATGATTACTATTCAAACCGACGCGATATGGAAATTATTTCAACTATTGTGGAAAGTTTAAAAAAGATACTGGAAGAAGACAGCAAGCAAGAACAGCCGTTGTTTTTAAAAATTTCGGATAATTTAATCCTTAATATTGCAAGAAAAGTTGTGCAAGAAAAAAAACAAACTTTTCTTATTGGAATCACAGGCGAAAGTGCTTCTGGGAAAACCGTATTCGTAGATAACACTATTAAAGCCTGCGTTAAACAAAAAACTGAAGGCATTTATACCGTAATCAGATGCGATGACTACTACAAAGATACATCTAAAGAGCTTAAAGAAGCCGGAAGCTACGAAGCACTGTTTAAAACAGGCTTCAGCTTTGATACTCCGGATGTTATTGACCTTGACCTTATGAAAAGCCACCTGGTTTCTCTTAAAGAAGGTTTAACAATAAAATCGCCAAAATATAATTTTGTAACCTGTGAATCTGACCCGAACGGCGATGAGAAAAAACCTGCAAAAGTTATATTAACTGAAGGTTTATACGTTCTTAATGAGGGTGTTAGAGATATCATGGATGTAAAAGTTTATGTATTTACACCGCTTGAAGTAATCAAAGACAGATGGTACAAACGAGCAGCCGAACGCGGAAAAACAGGCAAAGCTGCAGATCTTCAATTTGCAGATGTTAACAAAACAGCACAGCAATATATTCGTCCGGCATATCAAATCTCTGATGCTGTGATTAACGGTATGGTAAGCCAAGAATATA
>URYF01000002.1 GCA_900551965.1 uncultured bacterium | reverse complement strand
TGCAGGTTGCAGTTCTTTGTATTGTAAAGAAGAAAACTTACTTTTTTCCGGTGATACCTTGTTTTTTGGCAGTGTTGGCAGATGTGATCTTTTAGACGGTGATTTAAACGCTATTTCTAAAAGTATAAAAGAAAAACTCTTTACTCTGCCGGATAATGTTGAGGTTTTTCCGGGACATGGCGGTAAAACAACCATAGGGTATGAAAAAAAATATAATGAAATAATAAATATATAGAGGTATAAAAATGAAGGAACAATTAGAAAGAATTTACACTGATGCGGTTTCAGATATTGAAAAAGCTGCTACAGTTAAGGATTTAGAAGATATCAAATTTAAATATTTAAGCAGAAAAGGTGAATTTAACGAAATTAAAAAAGGCTTAAAGGATTTATCTGTTGAGGACAAAAAGATTGTCGGTTCTTTGGCTAATGATATTACTCATAAGTTAGAATCTTCTATTTCTGAAAAGTTTCAAATTTTTTACGAACAGGAACTTAATAAAAAACTACAAAAAGAAAGAATAGATGTAACGCTTCCGGGACAATATATTCCTAGGGGTCATGTTCATCCGTTAACATCTACGACTAATGAGATTGTTTCAATATTTCAAAGTTTAGGTTTTTCTGTTGCGCCTAATGAAAATTCACCTGAAGTTGAAACAGAATATTTTAACTTTGATATGTTGAATGTTCCAAAAGATCACCCTGCGCGCGACATGCAGGATACTTTCTATACAAATATTGCAAAAAATGTTGTATTAAGAAGCCAAACCTCAGGTGCTCAGGTTCACGTTATGGAGGATCAAAAGCCTCCTATTAGAATTATTGCGCCGGGCAGAGTTTACAGAAACGAAAATATAAATTCTCGTAAAAATAACTTCTTCCACCAGATTGAAGGGCTTTATGTCGATAAAGATATTACATTCGGTGACTTGAAAGGTGTATTGAACGAGTTTATCAGAATTTATTTTGGCGCAAGCCGTCCTACAAGATTTAGAAGCAGTTTCTTCCCATTCACTGAGCCATCAGCAGAAATTGATGTTCAATGTATTATGTGCGAGGGCAAGGGCTGCAGAACTTGTTCCGGTACAGGCTGGTTAGAAATCTTAGGGGCGGGTATGGTTGATCCGAATGTCTTGCGCGGTGTTGGAATTGATCCTGATGTATATTCTGGTTTTGCTTTTGGTATGGGAGTTGAAAGACTTGCTATGCTCAAGTATGCAGTTGACGATATCAGATTGTTCTTTAATAATGATGTAAGATTTTCAGAACAGTTTCACAAATAATATTGAACCCTAATATATTCGGAGAAGAGCTATGTCTATAATTATAATGATTTTATTACTCAGTTTTTTAGTTCTGGTACACGAAGCAGGACACTTTTTGGCTGCGCGTGCGCTGGGGATAACTGTTTCCAAGTTTGGGTTTGGTTTGCCTATTGGTCCGACCTTATGGAGTAAACAGGTTGGAGATGTCGAAGTTGTTATCCACGCATTTTTATTAGGCGGATATGTTTCTTTCCCTGATGATGACAAGGATTCGAACTTGCCTGCTGATTCAAAAGACAGATTTATAAATCGTCCTGTTTGGCAGAGAATGATTGTTATCTCAGCTGGTGTTATTGCAAATATTATAACCGCATTTGTTTTTGTTTTGATAACGGCTTTTGTCTGGGGAAAACTGCCGTCAGGTCAATATGAAGTTTATATTAACAAAATAGCTGCTGCCAAAGGTGAATCTGTATGGGCAAGCGGTCTTCAAAAGGGGGATAGAGTTGTTAAAATTAACGGTTCTGATATAAATTCAAGTTATGCTCTTACTTTATATTCAAAAAACAGCAGACTTTATGATGGTAAGGTAAGTGAAGATTCTGTTGAGCAAAACCTTGAGAATTTGAAAAAACTTAACCCGAAAATAAGTGAATCTGATGTTATTGCAGATAAAACGGTTGTCATTTTGCCAGAAAGACAAGATGAGCCTGCGCTAAATATTGACAAGGAAGCTTTGAAGGGTTATAGCTTGTACCATGATAGTCAGGTTAATTTATCAGAAAATCAAATTAAATTAAGAGATTTGTTGAAAGATAAAAATAAATATGAAGCAGATGGCACCACAACATTGACTGATGTTGCTTATGCTGTTTCAGATACTAAACACCCTATAAATATTACTGTTTTGCGCGATGGAAAAATGGTTGATTTAAAACCGGTTTATTCAAACGAAAAAGGTTTGATTGGTGTTATGGTTGAATCCAGAGAAGTTTTAAGACCGACTAAAAATGTTCCTGATGCTATTAAAGGTACATGTAGATATCTTTGGGAACAGACTTATATGCTGGTCTATGGTTTGTGGCAGTTGTTTACCGGTAAAATTCCGGTGAAAGATTTGCATGGTATTGTTGTTATTACTAAAATTGGCGGCGATGTTATTCAAAATAGCGGATTTTTCTCCGGTTTATTGTTAACAGCGATGATTTCTCTTGATTTAGCACTTGTCAACTTTCTGCCGATACCGGCACTTGATGGCGGGCATTTCATGTTCCTTCTTATTGAAAAATTGAGAGGAAAGCCGCTTGATGAAGAATCTATAAACAAGATTAGTTCAGTATTTTTCTTGTTGTTAATTTTGTTTATGGTATTTATTGTATTTAACGATATTTATGCACTTATTAAACATAAATTTTAAATAAATAATCAGACAGGGATAAGTTTAACACTTATCCCTGTTTATGTTAAAATAGACTTTGTATAAAGGGAGAAATAGAAGATGTTAGATTTTATTCACTCGCATGGAATGATAATTTCCGGAGCAATACTTTTAATTGCTTATATTTTCATTGCCAGCGAAAAAATTCAAAAATCTGTAGTAGCATTGGTTGGAGCTTCTTTAACCATGCTATTGGGATTGATTCCGTTGTCTTTGCATTTAGAAGATAACGTAAAAGGCGTTTTTGAGTATGTCGATTTTGAAGTAATATTCTTACTTATCGGTATGATGATTATTGTAAATATTGCAAGCCGAAGCGGTGTATTCAAGTGGATGGCGCTTAACTTATTGAGAGCAACGAAAGGCCACCCGAAAACTGTATTGTTTGCGCTTGCTGCATTTACAGCAATTGCATCAGCATTTTTAGATAACGTGACAACAGTTGTTCTTATGATGCCGATTACTTTTGTAATTGCAAAAGAGTTTGATACTGATCCTGTTCCGTTTTTAATCACAGAAGTTTTAGCTTCTAATATCGGTGGAACTGCTACTCTTATCGGTGATCCGCCAAATATTATTATCGGAACAAGAGCCGGGTTAAGCTTTATGAATTTTGTTAAAGAGTTAACCCCGATTGTTGTTGTTATTTTCTTAATTTCAATTACAACCTTGATATTCTTGTTTAGAAAAGGTCTAAAAGCTACTCCTGAAAAGATGGCACATATCGCTAACCTTGATAATTCTAAAACTATTACCGATAAAAACTTGATGATTAGATCTATGATAACTTTAGGTTTGGTAATCTTAGGGTTTGTAACACATGATATTACTCATATTTCAGCATTTGTGTTTGCTGTTGCAGGAGCTTCATTTTTGTTATTATTTGAAAAACCGAAAGAAATTTACAGAGATGTTGAATGGTTAACCATTTTCTTCTTTATCGGTTTATTTATCATAATCGGTGGATTTGAAGCAAATGGTGGTATTAAATTCCTTGCCGACCAGCTAATTGTACTAACTAACGGCAGTCTGGAAGCTGCAACAATGATTATTCTTTGGGCATCAGGTATCTTATCTGGTATCATTGATAATATTCCATATACTGCAACTATGGCACCGTTGATTTCAGAGCTTGTTAACCCTGCCAATCCGAATGCGATTACCGGTAATGTCCATGCTCTGTGGTGGGCACTATCTTTGGGTGCTTGTCTTGGCGGAAACTTAACAATCATTGGTGCTGCCGCTAACGTTTTAGTTAGTGAAACTGCGGCATCAAAAGGTTATAAAATTTCATTTATGAGATTTATGAAATATGGTGCGTTAGTTACCCTAATTTCATTAGTGCTAAGTTCTTTCTATCTGTATTTCAAATATTTACGATAGGAGCTGATTATAATAAAAAGGGGCGGGAAACAAGTTTCCCGCCCCTTTTTATTTGTGGTTATATACATGTTTTTACCAATATTATCGTCATTGCGAGAAAATCTATGATTTTCGAAGCAATCCAGTATCATTTTGGGATTGAATAAAATTTTCCGGGCTGCTTTGCTAACGCTTGTTGTGACGTGCGTTTTTTCATTTAGTGGCGTTTGGTATTTAAGTCCCTTTTATTAGGGGGTTATATTTTTATAGAAGATAAGTTATAATATTAATAGGGATATCGAAAATTATGGTACAAGTTTACACAAGCTCAAATACTACAATGCCGATAGGCAGAGTGGAAGATTTCAACAATACAAACCCCTCAAAAGTAATGACCAGATACCGTATATTAACAGGTCAAACTGTAGGCGGAAGTATTGTTACGGGTAAAACTTCTCATCATACAGATTTTTCCAGAGCAATTTATGGTGATGGCCCATATAGTCTTTTGCGCCCGAATTCTACATCTGACACATTGGCTCAACATATTGATTTAATGGTCTAAATTTTATTTTACTCCTGATTTGTTACGAAATATTAACTGTATAAAAACCAAAAAGGCAATTCTCAACAAAAAAAATACTTTATATAAGAGTATATAGGAAAGAGGATAACAGGTAATGAAAGAACAAGAATTAAATACCATAATGTCAGTAGTCACAGACCCGATTGAAAATGTTTACAAAATCGAATCATACAAAGATTTAGCTGAAATTCAACGTATTATTAGAATTTTTAATATTTCTGATGAGCAGCACAACAAACATACTATGTTATCAATAAAAAATCTTGCGGCTTTCCGCTTGGTTTTAAGTAATAATTAATTCTTGTTACACAATAAAAGCTTTTCGGTAAAAGATAAAAAGTCCTTGCTAATTTAGTAAGGACTTTTCTATTTGTCAATTTTACTTTGTAATAAGTTCAATAATCGGAGGGGCAAAAAGTAAAACTCCTATCATTACGGCACTTATTGTAACTATCATAACCGCACCTGCTGCGATATCTTTTGCCATTCCAACCATTCTTGAATACCTGTTATGAAAAATTGCATCAAGTGAAAATTCTATTGCAGAGTTGAACATTTCTGCTGATATTACAAAAGCTATTGTGAGCAGTAAAATACAGATTTTATTTATTGAAAAATTTAAGCATATTGCTGTAATTAAGACTAGTACTGCGGCAAAAAGGTGAACTCTTACATTACGTTCGCTTTTAATAGTCAATCTCATGCCTTTTCTGGCATTTCTGAATGTACTTGAAAAATTTTGTTTTTTATATTTTGTCATACTTAATTCCCATACTTTCCAGTGCTTGTTTTTGGTACTCGATTACGAATTGAAACTCTTCTTCGCTTTGGTGGTCAAATCCTAACAAGTGCATTATACCGTGGCTTATCAGGAAGATTAACTCTGTTTCTTTGGTAATTTCTTTTTTAGAAGCTTCTTCAATTACCCTATCTAATCCTATTATAATCTCACCTAAATTAATTTCCAAATCTAATACAAATTTTTCTTCATCAGCAGAATCTGCAAAGACTGCAAATGTTATTATATCTGCCGGATAATCCTTGTTTCGGTATTCTTTGTTAATGCTGTGAGTTTTTTTGCTGTCACATAATAGGAAATCAAACGAAACCTTATTGTATTCATAACCTTGCAGGCAGCAGTTATCTGCGATTTGCGGGCAGTTCATGTAGAATTTGAAGATTTCTTGTGCAATGTCAACGTATTTATCTGTATCAATTTCCCACCGGTTGTATTCGTTTTCTATAAATATGTTAAAATCCATCATAAGTCTTTATTCTCATTATTTGACCAGTTTTGGTTTTCAGTGCTTTTAGGCTCGGAAGGATTTGGAAGTTTTGATTCTTCAAGAGCTTTAATCTTCTTTTCAAGGTCTTCATCAAGAATTTTGTTTGGCATTTCTATTTTATTTTTTTCAAATTCTTGAGCAATATCTTCTTGATATTTAATTCTATTGTGCTGCATACCTCTTAGGATTCTGCTGAAAGTATATGCGATAACCTTTAAATCCTTCAGAGTAAGCGGGCTGTCAGCAAGCTGACCATCATTCAGTCTTTCTACAATAATTTTATCTATAATATTTTCGATTTCGTCAGTTGTTGCGCCTTTCATAGCTCTTACCGCAGATTCAACCGCATCAGCCAGCATTAGTATTGCTGTTTCTTTGCTGTTTGGTTTTGGACCGGTATAGCGGAACTGTTCTTCTTTTACGTTTTCAATCCCTTCTTCTTGTACAGCTTGGTTATAGAAATACTTAGCGATACCTTCACCGTGGTGTTGAAGTATAAAGTCTGAGATAATACTTGGGAGTCCGTTTTTCTTGGCTATTTCAACTCCGTCTTTAGGGTGTGCTGTAATAACCATTTTACTTAATCTTGGATTAAGCTTGTTATGCGGGTTTTCAATGCTGAAATATGATTGGTTTTCGACAAAGAATAACGGGCGTTTTAGTTTTCCTATATCGTGGTAAAATGCACCGACTCTTGCCAGTATTGGATTTGCCCCGATTGCTTCGGCTGCGGCTTCACATAATGTTGAAACCATCAAACTATGGTGATAGGTCCCGGGAGCTTCCATTTGCAGTCTTTTTAAAAGCGGCTGGTTATGGTCGCCAAGTTCGGCAAGTCCGTATGGGGTAATAATATGGAATGTGCTTTCTAACAGAGGAGAAGCCCCCAATACAATTATTGAATTTAATATACCGTTAACAAAAATAAAGATACAATTTCTTAAAATTAAGGAGTTGCTTACATCGATTAGGCATTTATCTATAAAGTACAAGCTCAGCATAATTAGAACGCCTGCAATACCAAGGTTAAATCCGACTTTAATCATATCAGATCTTCTTGTATAGCGGATTCTCGAAATCATAATCATTCCGATTAACGACAGTATGGTAAATATAATAATGAATTGAGATTCATATTGCATTCCGACAGTTAGAACAATTAATAACAAAGTTGTTAATAAAAATGCTATTCGAGGGCTCATAAAAACAGCCGCGATGATTATAACACCGGGAATTGGCAGAATATACGGAGATGAGCCGGTAGGAAGTACGACTGCAGCTAACCCGGTTAATGTTATAAGTATTGCAGATAGTGACATAAAGCGAGGTTCAAGAAATTTTTTCTCAAACACTCTCAGATATGCAACAAAAATCATTGTGAGCAGTAATACCAGAATATATATAGATAAGATTCCTTGCCAGTTGAGTTCATAAACGTTATAGCCGGCTTCTCTTAGAGCATCTCTTTTTAATCTTGTAACCGGTTCGCCTTCAAACACAATTTTTTCACCTTTTTGGAAGGTTACTTTATAAGGTTTTACGGATTCTTGAGCATTCATTTTGGCTATTTCAGTAGCAGCATCGTCCACAACAAGATTCGGCACAATAACTTGTTCAAGCATTGCTGTTATTACAGAGATTTGTCTTTTTGAAACATTTGTTACCAGATTATTCTGAATAAGTGTTTTGATATTATCTTTTTCATAGTCTTTTTCAGTAATCCCGATTTGTAAAATGTTCATCAAAGATAAAGATGCTTTATCAAAAGCTTCTCTAAGGCTTGGTTCATCAACATGAAGCAAGAAATCTATAATAAAATCTTTTTTAGGATTGTCAGACAAGTCAAATAGGATGTTTAATTCGTTAATTTTTTCTTTAGTAGAGGTTTCTTTTTTTCGAATTTGGATAACAGAACTTTGTATTGTGTCAAGATTTGATTTAATAAAGTCATCTTCTGCAGGAACCAGGATTGGTTCAATCTTTTGGGAAATCTCTCTTCTGTGTTGTTCTGTTCTTTTAACATCTTCTACTGTCAAGGTTTTTTGAGCAACGATATCTTTTTTACTTATTCCGTTTTCAATAATGCTTTGAAAAAAGAAGTTTTGAGATGAAATAATTGCCGTAAGTAGAACAGTAAATGTTATCAGATAAGTGATTTTTACTGTTTTCGAGGACGTAAAGAACTCTTTAATTTTGTTTAAATATTCTGTTTTTGTCATGTAATAATAATCCTATTTTATATTCAATTTATATATCAATTTTACGACTTATTAAAAATTTTTCAAGTAGGCATTTGGCATGTATATAAAAAGAGACCGCATTCGCGGCCTCTCCTTAGATACAATTTTTGCAAGATAAATTATTCTTCAGTTTCTTTATCTTCTTCTTCGCTAGCCTCTTCAGTTTTAGCTGATTTAGCTTCTTTTTGTTTGCTGATAAGGTCTTGTAATTTTTCTTTAATTTCTTCCCCTTTTTTCTGAAGGTCTGAAACTGCATCATCAGCTTTTACCTGAATTTGCTTAGCTGTTTCGTCAGCTCTTCTTGCCATGTCTTGAGCTGAATCTGCTAATAATTTTCTGGTTTCTTCCCCTGATTTTGGTGCAAGCAAAATTCCTGCAATAGCGCCAATCGCACCGCCAACAACGAAACCTGCTATAAATCTTGATACTGACATATTATTTCTCCTTTTAAAATTGTCTTGTATAATTATAATTAGGAATGTAATATATTACATTGCCTGAAAGTTCTATTTTCTTTTAATTAATGAAAAAACTGTCATAAATCCTTTTATAAAACCGCCAAGAAGGCTTTCTGAGAATGCTTTTGTTTTGGTAATAGCATTTTCAAGGCTGGTTTTAACATTGCCAACACCTTCATCAGTGCTTTGGATAATAGAATTGATAGATTTCATTGTGTCATTTAGTTCTTTTAAAGTTGGTTTTAACTCTGTATTAAGAATTAAAGATGTTTCATTAACATTTTTAGCTAAAACAGATAAATCCATCAATAATTTTACCAGGAAATATCCTACCGTACCCAAAACAATTGCGGTAACTATTGCTAAAAATGTAAGACCGTTATTTAATACTATTTGTGATAATTCAATACTCATTTGTTATTCCTTTTAGTTAGTAAGTAAATCGTTGATTAATTAATAATCAAATTCGTTTTCGTTTTCATTTCCGTTTTCGGAGTCTTCTAATTCTTTAGCTTTTTGCATTTTTTTAGATTTAACCGAATTATTTAATTTGCGGAATTGTCTTTCTAATTTGTATTTCATAAGATCAATGGATTCCATTGCCTGTTTTTTAGCATCGGCAATTTGTGGAGCGTGTTTGTCATAGATGTCGCAAACTGTATCTTTAAGCTCTTTTCTTGATTCTTCACCCGGTTTTGGGGCAAAAAGTACACCAGCAACGATACCGCCGACAACACCTGCTATTACGCCCATTGAAAACATAAATGCTTTGTTTTTGCTCATAGTTGTAAACCTCTTCTTTCAAATTTCTTCATAATTGTAACATATTTTTTCTCGGATTTCAATATCAATTTGTTATTTTGTACTATAGATTGATATCTGATATGGAATTTTATTGCAAAATTCAGGCAGATACGTTATAATATTATTATAGTATTGATTAAGAGGATATAAGGAGTTATAGCGCGTGGAAATAAAAAATATCTGCAAGGCTGGGGATTGTATGGATTCTCTATTACGTAAAAAGGGATTTACACTAACAGAGGTTCTTTTGGCTACTGCTGTAGTCGGGGTTATTGCAGCTTTGGTATTGCCGGCAGTTGTTACCCATTTTAATGAAGAGGTTTTGACTCAAAAGTTAAAGAGGCAAGTTTCATCTATACAGCAAGCTTTGGATGTCCTTGTTGTAAATGAAAATAAATCAGATTTTTCTGAAACAATGATGTACACTTTAGACGCAGCTCCGGACTATGACGAAACTGTAGGTAAATTCTTTAAGAAATACTTTAAGGTTTCCAAATATTATGGAGCGTATTCCGGTGCAAATAAAACTAAAATACAAAACGAGTGTTTTGGTTCTGAATATTATGAATATGATGAAGCTACAAAATCTAAAAAGGATTTTGACATTAGTCGAGAGTTGGTAGGTGCTTGTGCAAAATTAAAGAACGGAACAAGTATTTGTTTAGTTCCACAGATGGGTCAAAACCCTGCTCATGGAGTTATAGATATAAATGGACCAAAGGGTCCTAATGTAAAAGGCAGGGATTATATTGTATTGGACCCTGGAATGATAGCTTTGGTTAGTACCAGTACAAAAATAAAGACTCCCGGTAGTTGGAATCAAGAATCTGTTGAAAATGTTGTAACCGAAGATAAACCAAATATTACACCGGATCCGGAAAATCCATGTGAAGTTGGAGATTATGGCAAAGAATGCTGTATATATTACAATAATAAGGGATCTTTATCCGGAAAAATTAAAGATGAATGTTGTAATAATCCGGAATTCAAGCCGATATCTACTGCTTGTGCTACTAATGATCTGCTGATTCACCTTAACTATTATCCTACTACAAGTCAAGATGATTGTGACTGGACAGATTGGAAACAGGATAGTTGTCCACAAAATCCGAATATTAAAGGTTCAGGAACCTCTGTTAAATCAAAAGTTACAGGAGCTCCGGTTACATTGCCGACAAATCCACCTCCTACTGTTTTGTGGTGTGATGGAAAAAAAGGCGGTACTATGTCTTCTGCTACTTTAGGGAGTGCTATAAACTCAAATAATGGGACTTATTTTTATTCCATAAGGGATATGTCTTCATTACAAGCTTCACTCATAGGGTTGAGCCATGCTGATTGTCGTTATGATCATCTTACTACTGGTAAAACCTCAGACCATGCTTCTGTAACGTTTACAAATGGTTCGCACCAGATCGAGTTTGGCGGGATAAAATGGACTATTGAAAAAGGTTAATTTATAATTTGAAAATAATAAAAGCCCTTCTTAATGAAGGGCTTTTATTATTGATATGCCATTACGAGGTGTTCTGTCCGAGCCGCCCCTCACACCAGCTTTCTCCCAAATGTCGAAAGAGAAAGAGATCAAAGTATGTCATTCCGAACTTGTTTCGAAATCTAAATCAGACCCTGAAACGAGTTCAGGGTGACCGATGAAGAAAAACCCTAATTCAAAACCTAAGGCAATTGGTGGCATAGTACTTCGTTCTGCGAGGGCTTTGGCGATGACAGAAAGGTTAGGTTTATAGATTTATCCCTGAAAGATTTTTTTTACAGCAAAAATCAAATCAACAATTGTAAAAATCTGCTTTCCGGGGATTTTTAATATTAAAAACAGTATTGATGCAATAATATTTTTCTTTATTAATATTACGCAGTTTTCTTTTTGTTCAGCAATGAATGTAACAAAATAATCAAGGCTTAGCCCGGCTATATCAATTATAGATTTAGTTTTCTGTAATTGATCTTTTAGTATCGGCTGAAAATTTAATACTTCTTGATTTTTGGAAAGTACAATTTTATCAAGTTTGATTATGCCTGATATTATCCAGCCTGCAACGATTAATTCTGCAATAAATATTATTGTAAAAAATAGAGTCAACATCTTTCAACTTTTCTTACTTTTGTATTATATTAGAAATATAATATATTATTAGAAGAGTTTTTTGAATACGTCTAAAGGACTATTTTATGAATATAATCCGATTTTATACAGCTTTAATATGTGCAAGGCTTATTTATCTGGCAATAAGACTGCTAAACAAATCCTCAGGGACTTCTTTTGTAGGAATGATGACCTTGAAAATTTGTCCTGATTTTTTAAAGTATTGTCGAAAATATGTAGCCTCAGGACATGCCGCAACGATTACCGGAACTAACGGTAAAACTACGACATCAGGGCTTTTGGCTCATATTTTGGAAGCTGATAAAAATAAGGTTATTCATAACGTTAAAGGTGCAAATATGCTGACCGGTGTTGCTAATGTTTTTGCACTGAATATTTTACCTTTTAGAAAGTTTGATTATGCTGTTATAGAATCTGATGAGGCTTATTTGACAAAGCTTTATGATTATTTTAATGCGGATTTTCTGCTTGTGACAAACCTTTTTAGAGATCAACTTGACAGATATGGTGAACTTTCTACTACTGCAAGCTTTATCCAAAATGCGATAGACAAAAATAAAGATCTTACTTTGATTTTGAACGCAGATGATCCTCTTGTTACAACATTTGGTAAGGATTCAAAGGCTTTGTATTACGGGTTTGAAGATGTTGAATTTTGTTCAGATATTCACAATTCATCTTCTAATGCACCTACAGAAGTTTTTAATTGTATTTGCGGGAGCCCTTTAAAATATTCAAAACAATTTTTCGCACAAGAAGGTCATTATTACTGTGAAAATTGCGGATATAACCGTCCTAATCCGGATTTTAAAGCCAGGGTTAAGATTTTTGCAGATTATTCAGATTTAGAAGTTTGCTATAAAGATATGACATATAGCTTCAGGGTGAACCTTGTCGGGCTTTATAACGCATACAACGCGCTTGGGGCTGTAGCCGCTGCTCTTGCTTTCGGTGTTGATTATGAAGTTATTAAAGATGCTGTTTCATCATACAATTCTATTTTTGGACGTGCTGAAAGGCGTGTTATAAAAGGACATGATACTTTAATTCAGCTTATTAAAAACCCTACAGGTGCCAGTGAAGTCTTGAAAACAGTGGATCTTGATTCCAATATTGTTATTGCAATAAATGATAATTACGCAGATGGCAGAGATATCTCCTGGCTTTGGGATACTGATTTTGAACGGTTAAAAGGTGCAAAAAAAACTATTGTAACTTCAGGAATCAGGGCAAAAGATATGGCATTAAGGCTTAAATATGCCGGTATTGCGCAAGATAGAATTATTGTTGAAGAAAATCTTAAAACAGCAGTTGAAATTGTTGCCAATATAGAGGATAATAAAGAAAGGATTACGATCCTTCCTTCTTATACTGCTTTATTAAAACTGAGTAAAATGAAATTTTAGAAAGGATAAGATATGCTTTTAGGAGTGAATATAGATCATATTGCTACGTTGAGAAATGCCAGAGGCGGATTTGAGCCGGACCCGATTCTTGCGGCTGAGATTTGTGAAGCTAATGGTGCAGCTTCTATTACAACTCATTTAAGAGAAGATAGAAGACATATCAAAGATAAAGATGTAAGAACACTTATTAAAACTCTTAAAACAAGGCTTAATCTTGAAATGGCAGTAACCGATGAGATGCAAAAGATTGCGCTTGATATAAAACCTTATTCTGTATGTCTTGTGCCGGAAAAGCGTCAAGAAGTCACAACAGAAGGCGGGCTGGACGTTGTTAGCAGGTTGAACAAGATGATTAAGTTTATAGCTCCGTTAACTGATGCCGGAATACAGGTAAGCTTATTTATTGATCCGTCACATGAGCAAATTCGTGCGGCTGCTAAAACCGGTGCGCAATTTGTTGAACTTCATACAGGTCAGTATTCAATAGCTTACGGCACACCTGATGAACAGGAGGAGTTTGAAAAACTTCGTGAAGCTTCAAGATTGGCTCATGCTTTGGGGCTAAAAGTCAATGCCGGACATGGTTTGAATTATCAAAATGTTCATAGAATGCGCCAAATTCAGGATTTGCATGAGTTAAATATCGGGCACAGTATTGTTTCACGTGCTGTATTTACGGGGCTTGCTCAGGCGGTAAAAGATATGGCTAATCTGGTTAAGTAAGGTGTCAGAGTATGAAAAAAACAAACGAAGAAATTATTACAGAAATGCAGCAGGTTGCTGCGCAGATGGTTATTGATGATCTGGAAGAAAATCCTGATATAGCCAATGATTTTTTTGACTGTGATTGCTGCGGTAAAAATAAATGCCTTGCAGGTTCTATTCAGTACGGGGATTATCGCTTGTGTAACGACTGTGTATTGATTGCAGAAACCGGCTTTGCTCTTGGCAAGTTTACTGATATCCAGAGTCTTATTGATGCAATGGAAGATAAGCGCCTTGAAGAGCTTTGTCAGTTTATAAAAGATGAAGAAGCTCGCAAAAATCAAATGGATAACTAGATTTGCGGAATTACTCCGTTATATTTTTTGTATAAATCCATAACATCTTTTGGCATTTTTATGTTATCAATTAATTTGGCATATACTTCTGCAACAAATTCACCCGGAGCTGTTTTTGCATAATCGCTTACTTTGCCGGCTATTTTTTGATATTCGTTATTTTCTAAAAACTCCTTAACTAAAATGGTGGGAGATTCGCCATCGGTTGGGCGGCGCAGGTTAGAATAGCCTTTTGGTGTTGCAAAATTATAATAATGCTGAAGATGTCCGATTTCATGAAATATTGCATTACCGCCGGAGTTTAATTCGGTTATGAAGTTTTCCTGCATGTATTTTGAGCCGATTAAACTTTCAATAATTTTAAACATTTTTAAATTGTGTGGCAGCATACTTGTGCCAACATTAGATTTGTCTTGAAATATTTGAGTTTGAATATCTTTAGGAACATTATAGACGTTTTTTATTCTGTCAACCATATCGTCCAGAGCGTTTCTTAGATCCATCTTTTCACAGAACTTGAGTTCATTTTTATCTTTTATGAATTTTTTCAATAAGTCAGTCAGCTCCGGATATTTTTTAGAATAAAAGTCCATAAGTTTGAAAGTTTCGTCGCTTTGCCAGCCTTTTATAATATAACTCAGTTCTGTCATCATTTTGAAAGTTTTACTTATATCAGAATCGATATTTTCGAAAAAATTTTTATTAAGGGTCATTTCCCTGGATGAACATACAATTTCAGCTAATGTAAGTTCGTCTTTAGGTGCTTTTGGTATATCTCGATAATGTATTGTCGCCGGCGGGGTGAATTTACCTTTCAAAACATTTGATAATTTTGTAAGGCTGAGATTTACCCAGTTTGCGACGTCAAGGTTATTAATCTCTTTTATATCAATTCCCCAGTTCCTTTTTGCAAATGTTATTGCATCTTTAAGTGTATCCGCATTTATAAAGTCGATGTGTTCTGCGATGTTTGTGAAAGGTTTTGCTGAAGTTGGTTTTATCGCGAATACACTAAGGGCAATAAGTGCCGGAACCATAGCTGCGATTGCTATTTTTTCACGATTTCTTTTTGTATCTAAATCAGTTCGGTTTTCTATAAATTTGTCTTCGACTGGTTGTTTTTTTAACGAATTGTTAACATAAGGGTTTGTGGTCGAATTTTTAGCATAACTCATATACAGGTTTGCGTTAGTTTTCCCGTATAGAGAGTTAAGTATTGAGTTTTGTATTGTTGAATTAATCATTGTTATTAATAATAACGTTTGAAAAAGAAAAAAATTGCTATTAATGAAAAAAAGAAGGATATTTCATCCTTCTTTTTTATTATTTCCATAAATTGTTTTCCGGTGGCGGGGCGATAAGCGGTTTGAGCATAAGACTTGGCGAACCTAAGCCTTGGAATGGCGGGCGGGGCTTGTGGAATTGTTCAAATCTTGCACGTCCCTCGGCTTTCATTTTTTCAAGTTCAGCTTTTTGCTTTTTATTTAATATTTTTTCAAAATCTTGGGAATTTTTCTTCCTAATCTCTTGAGCCTGTTTTTCAAGTTCTTTTATCTCGATATTTAATTGGTCGATTCTTTCTTTTTGCATTTTTTCAGAAATTCTTGTTAATTTTACGGTTTCAATTTCTTGCCGTTTAAGTTTAAGCTGCATAATAACTGGTCTCATCTCCTCACGACCTTGCTGATGAATAATTTTAGCTTTTTCTTTTTGTTTTTCACTAAGATTTAGTCTTTGCTCAAATTGTTTTCTCATCTGTTCTCTTGATGGATGCTGATGCATAACAGAATTAGCTGCAGTTGGCGGATTTTCAGCTGATGGCACTTGAGCAGAGCATGTATTCATTGTAATGATTGTTGATAGTAACAGCAGTGATAATGATAGTGTTTTTTTCATTTTATCCTTCCTTATTATCTTTTTACATTAAATCTTGTAGTTTTTCAGCCAGTTCTTTTTTTGCATTGTAAATTCTGGATTTTACGGTTCCTAACGGACATTTTAATTTTTTTGCGCATTCTTCGTATGTGTATCCGTTTATTTCGCAGATAAGAATTACTTCTTTAAATTTTGGTTTTAGTTCATTAATTGCGGCGGCAATTTTTTTCTGGCGTTCAAGTTTTATTATGTTGTCTTCGGGTGAAATCTTTTTATCTTTTATATTAGAAATAACAAGATCATCAGAAGTTGAGGTTTGCGAAACTTTTCTGTATGCGGATTTTAAATAATCAAGAGATGTATTTTTGGTAATAGAAGAAATCCAGCTTTTTATTGAGCCTTGTTCTTTATATTTTTCTGAATTTTTCCAGATTTTAACATATACTTCCTGTTCCAAATCTTCGTTATCTTCTTTTGTAATAAGTCGTATGATGTTTTTAATATTCTGTTTATTTGATTCTATTACTTTGTTTAGATCCATCAAACCATTCTGCTATTCTATGTAAATTAACCCATAAGAGTCTACAGGCAGCCCTAAATCCTCAGAACTTAAAGTTGTTCCGTATTTCAAGGTATCGGAAACGTCGGTATTAAAATTGATTACACCAAGAGTTGTTCCGCTGACCATAAGCATAAACAATGCACAAGCAACTTTTACTTTTGCAAAATTTTTACGTTTTTCTCTAATGTAAGGCTTTGCTTCTTGAATAAGTTCGGAAACCTTTAACATTTTTTCGTGTTCTTTTTTGCAATCGTCACAGCTTTGGATGTGTTCAAGTAACTCATCCTCCGAGCGAAAAGTAAACAGGGCTTCATATTTTGTGCATTTGTCTTTCATTTTTATTAACCTCTATACTCTTATAACGATTATAAACTAAAAAAGTTCATTTTTCTTATTGTTAAGTTAAAATATGTTTCAAATTCTTGCACAATGTTTTTTTTGATAGTAATATATTGTCATATAAGGGGAGATATTATGGAATTTTTCAGAAAACATCAAAAGGCGATTATATTAGTTATAAGTATTTCATTTTTAGCTTGGACTGTAGGATTGATGCTGTTGCCTTTGTTGGTAAAATAACTTAAATATTATGAATTTAAAAAATGTACTAAAAAATATATTTATATGTTGGATTTTAGTTGGGGTTATGGGTGTATCTGCCGCATCGGTTTATGCTGCGCAGTCAAAATCTTCACTTACCCAAAAATTGAACCAAACAAATAATAAAAGGGTTTATTTCCAGCAGAAAAAACGTCAGGCCGATTTGAAGCTTCGTACGGAGCGTAATAAATTAAGTAATAACCAGCAAAAGCTTGAAAAGGCTCAGGTTGAACTTAGGACAACGACTCAAAAGTATAATTCGTTGATGTCGAATCTTAATGCGATGGAACAACAGTTAAATACCGCAATTTATGAATTCAGAAGTATTGATGCTGCTATGAAATCCAGAATTCGTCAGGTATATAAGCATCAGCGCTCAGGAATGTTTGAATTGATTTTATCAGCAAGTGATGTTAACACTTTAATGGATATGTTCTATTTTGAAAAGCTTGTTATTCAGGACGATTATAAAAGAATGCAGGCAGTGAAAGCTAAAGCGAATGAAATAGCTGTTTTAAAGACTCAGGTTGAAAACCAAAAAAGAATGGTAGAAGCTTCAATACGTGATATTAATAACCAAAGGGCGACAATTCAAGGATCAATTGCTGAAAATAAGAACATGATAAACCGTCTTCAAAAAGACAAAAATTACTATGAGCGTTCAGAACGTGAATTGGCAAGACAATCCGCAAGTATTCAAAATATGATTGCAAGTCTTACTAAAAAGAATGCTTCATCAGGTTCATCTCCTGTAAAAGTTTCTTCAACCGGGTTTATTTATCCGATATCAGGTCCTATCACATCTCCATTTGGCTGGAGGACACACCCTATATTCAAAAGCCGTATTTTCCACTCAGGAATTGATATCGGCGGACCAAACGGAGGAGCAATTAAAGCCTCTAATGATGGCAGAGTTATCTATTCCGGTTGGTATGGCGGATACGGAAAGGTTGTAATTTTAGATCATGGTGTAATCAATGGCAAGCCTATTACTACATTATATGGTCACATGTCTGCGATTACGGTAAGTAACGGACAAAATGTTAAAAAAGGACAACAAATCGGACGTGAGGGTTCGACAGGATACAGTACCGGACCTCACTGTCACTTTGAGGTTCGTGTAAACGGAAAACCTACAAATCCGTTAAATTATATTTAAGAATAAGGAATCATAAAATTGAAACGATTTTTATTTGTAATATTTTTCATATTGGCATTTACGAATTCGGTGTACGCACAGGATAATGAAACGGTTGTGCCTGATGCCAGTTATGCTTTGTCTGACGATTTAGAAAGCAGTAATTTCTTTAAATCGCCATTAAGCAAGGTTATGCCTGAAGTCAGACAGAAAGATAATCATGAATTTACGTATTCGTTTGACCATCAGGGCAGATCTTATAAAGAAATTGATCCGGATAACATGCCGTTGTTTAAACAAATGAGGCTAAAGCTTACAAATAAAATTATCAGCTTGACAAATGATGATGAAACTGCGGAAAATGCAGAAAGTGATAATAACGAGTATTCGGTAAGCCAAACTAATAAGGCGAAAAAAAGTGTTGTGCAGAAACTAAAATTCTGGGAGAAAAAAGAAAAGGTTCAAGCTAATGAAAACAATAATCTGCCGTATATAACAGAAGAGGGTTCTATAGCTGATTCTATTCAAAACCAAACAGGTGCAGAAATACCGTCTTCCGAATCACTTTCGTTAGAAACAGGAATTAGTGAACAAGTTGTGGAAAAAGAGCTTCAGCTTGATGCTGAGAATGTTGTTTTTGATGAGGAAACAGGAGATATGGTAGCGACAGGCAGACCTGACTTGTTTCTGCCCCCTCAAAATACAAGAGTTTTAGCTGATAAAATGATCTATAATCAGGATTCAAATATTATGAAAGGTATTGGGCATGTTGTTGCATTTAAAGACGGTATGCCTATGAAAGCCGATTATTTTGAAGTTGATATGAATGAAGAAACTATGTTCATGGATAATGTAGAGGCAATTAATCAGGCAATGATTATGAATGCTAAAAAAGCCATGCAAAAGGATTCTTTATTGATTTTAACAGACGGCAACTTCCACTCTGAAACCTCTCAGGTATATAGAATGTCATCAAGAATGGTTGGACCTAGATTTTCGAATATGATTATTGATGAAGCCGATCAGTCTTTATTCTTTGGGGACCCGACAGGCAACAAGCTTCATTTTGATATAGACGAATTATATGTTGATGCTCAAAAAAATCATGATAAATTTACGGCAAAAAAAATAAAAATTACAAGAGATGGCAGATATTGGTTTTCTTGGCCAAGTTTGACAGCTTATACAAACAAAGACAGAGATTTTTTTGAAGCAAATTATCCTGAGTTTGGTACAAGACGTAAGCTTGGTATGTTTGCAGGTCCGGGGTTTGTATTTGGCGGTCCGGGCGGTTCTGTATTAAAAGTTATTCCGTTTTTGAACTACCAACATGGATTTGGGTTTGGTGGAGCTTTGAAATACAAAAATACTTATAATACAACAGAATTGGGTTATGGTTCTGCTGCTGATATATTTTTCTTGAAAGGTCACCAGAGACTGGACGATAATTTATTTATACAATATGCAGCAAATTCGTTCATTGATGAATGGTTTATGGGTGCCAGAATGCCAAAATATATGGCAGAAATCTACTATGATAAAAGATATTCTCTGCCAGATTTCCTTGCCGAAAATAAGGGGCTTAGTTTCCGCCATAGAGTTGGTTTTGGCTTAATGCAGGATAACGATAGAAACTATTACGGAGAAAAAATTGCCGGAGATAATACAACTACAACAAGGTTGAAATATATGGCAGAGATTTCTCAGAAAATATATTCATACGAAAGACCGGAAGATCGATTTTATTTCGATGTAAGTGTAGCATTGCAAGGTTCAGCTGCGGTTTATGGTACAGGTGACACACAGTTTGTCGGCAGGCTTGGACCAAGAGCGCATATTCAATATAAAAATTGGATGCAAGATATCGGATACTTCCAATCAGGATATAGTGATGAAACTCCGGTACCGCGTTATGATATGTACAGATACGGTCATTCTGCTTTTTATGTTTCAGAAATCGTAAGACTGCATAAATATTTATCCGTGGGCTGGTCCGGTATGGTTAACCTGAGTGATGATTCTCCAAATGGCAAATTATTCCAAGAAAACCGCTTTGTATTTGCAATCGGTCCTGATGATTTGAAAATAAGACTGGGTTATGATTTTGTAAGACAAACTACTTATTTTGGGTTTGATGTTGCTTTTGATACAAAAGGTACAAGTATAAATTATGGCAGAATGGAGATAAAAAATCCTGAAAGACTTGGAAAACATCAAAAAGATGAAGAAAGAAAGCTGGCTTTTTCACCGGTAAAAAAACAACCTGAAGTAAAGGTTTCTTCAAGAGCTAAATCTAGCGAAAAAGTAAAACCAAGAGTTCTTGAATATGCTCAAGTTATAGAATTAGAAGATCCAAACAAGGAAACAGTAGATTAATATGTATGAAAATATTATCAGCGAACTAACAAAATACGGACAAATTGCCGGCATAAAGGGCTTTACACCCGGAATTTCCGGGAATATGTCTGTTCGTTATGAGGATAATATTGTTATTACCTCCTCAGGCTCTGCTAACGGATATTTGGAACCTTCTGATTTTAGTGTGATTAATTATGACGGAATTTCAGTTGACGGTAATCCTAAACCATCAAGTGAAAAGTTTCTCCATATAGATTTTTATCGCAAAAGACCTGATATAAATTGCATTTTACATTTTCACTCACCGTATTTAACGGCTTTTGCAGCAGCCGGTAAGGCTCTGCCAGAAGCTGTATCTCCTGAAATAGTATATTGCTTTGAAAAAATTCCGCTCGCTGAATATGCAATACCGGGTTCAGATGAATTAGTTCAAAAAACTTCAATCTATTTTAAAGATTATGATATTGTTCTTATGGAAAATCACGGGGTGATAGCTGGTGGTGCGAATATAAAACAGGCATATTTGAATTTGGAATTGGCTGAAGAGTATGCAAAAACAATACTTTTTACAAAATTCCTTGGTGGTGCTAAAATATTACCAGAAAACGAAGTAGAAAAGATTTATTTATTGAAACAGAAGTAAAAGAGGAAAATAATCGTGTCAATAACATTGGAAAACAAACAAGGATTAATTGCCGGAGATGGAATATTACCTGTAAGAATGGCTCAATATGCTAAAGAAAACGGATTTGACGTTGTATGTATTTCTTTGGCAAAAGATAATGTTCGTGAATTGAAGAAATACTGTTCTAAGGTTTATAGCTGTCATCCGGGTGAAGTGAACAAAATTGAAGAAATTCTACAAGCAGAACAAATAAAGCAAATGACTTTTTTGGGCAAGGTTCACAAAAAAGTTTTACTTCAGCTTCACAAATTTGATAAGCGTGCTGTTGATTTGATTAAAGAAGCTGCAAGGCTAAATGATGATCAGGTTATGTTTATGATTGTTGAAGAGCTTGGAAAAATCGGTATCGAAGTTTTGGATCAAACTATATTTATTAAAAACTTGATGATACCTGCAGGAGTTTTAGGCAAGCATAAACCTACTCAAAGCCAGATGGATGATGTTAATTACGGTTTTTGGCTTGCGAAAGAGATGGGTAAGCTTGATGTAGGGCAGTCTGTTGTAATCAAGGACAAAATGATTATGGCGGTTGAAGCTATTGAGGGTACTGATGTTTGTATCAAGCGCGGTGCAAAATTGGCAAAAGACGGTGCTGTTGTTGTTAAGGTAGCAAAACCAAAACAAGATAAACGTTTTGATATTCCGGCAATTGGTATGAAAACCTTGAGAACAATGAGTCATAGACATGCTTCTTTGATTGCGGTTGAGGCAAATGAAACAATTATTGTTGATCAGGAAAAAGTGGTCAAGTATGCTGATGAGCATAATATAGTAATAATGGCAGTTTAGATAATGAAAAAATTATTTATTATAACAGGTGAATACTCAGGAGATATCCATGCTTCAAAAGTTGTCAGGGAATTGAGAGCTCTGGACTGTGACTTGGAAATAGAAGGTATTGGCGGTATTAATCTCGAGCGTGAAGGGGTAAAACTTTTTACCAATCAGGAAAAGATGTCTGCAATGGGGATTTCGCCTAAAATTATTATTAATCATTATAAACTTGGTAAAGCTGTTTTAGAATATTTAAAAAATGATTATAAACCGGATTTGGTTTTGTTAATTGATTATGGGGCTTTTAATCTTACTATTGCAAAGTTTTTGCATGATGCTGGGATTAAGGTTTTTTATTATATCCCGCCTCAGGTTTGGGCAAGCCGAAAATATCGTATTCACTTGATTAAGAATTTTGTTGATAAAGTTTTGTGCATATTCCCGTTTGAAAAACCGTTGTATGCCCAATACGGTATTGATACACATTACTGCGGTCATCCGCTTGTTGCACAGCTGCCGGCTGCAGCAGGCAGAAGAGAGTTTTTCAGAAACCATGGACTTGATGTTGAAAAAAAACTTGTTTCGGTCTTTCCAGGCTCAAGAGAATTTGAATTAAAAAATCTTATGGGAGTATTTAAAGAGACAGTACAGCGTTTAAAGCATAGACATCCGGATTTGCAGTTTTGTATTTCACAGGCTCCGAATTTGTCAGATGAAATTTATAATAAATATTTGGGTGAAGATTGTGATATAAAGGTTATAAAAGGTGAAAACCAGGCGCTATTAAGTGTATCTGATGCGTTAATTTTGGCTTCAGGCACGGTTGCATTAGAAGCCTGTTTATATAAAACACCGATGATTATAGCATATCGCGGTCCGCAATTTATGTATTGGATATATTTGCTTGTACGGTGTATAAAACGTGTTTCTTTGCCAAATATTATTGCGGATAAAGAAATTGTACCGGAGATTATTCAAAATAAGGTTACACCTTTAAATATTTCCAATAAAATTGAAGAACTTCTATATGATCAGGCTAAGCGTGAAGAAAATATCAAAGAATTAGGTCAGGTTAAAGAGTTATTATCAAACAAAAATTCAGCTCTTGAAGTTGCAAAGGTTATAGATATTGAATTGTTTTCGTAACATAACTTTAAATGCCTGTATAACTTGCGCAATTTTATTTTATTTTGCACCTTTATAATTATGTAGGCTAGTGATTTTATGATTAATTCAATTCCTAAAATTGAATCTGATAAAGTATATACATTCGGGCAATTTACGACTCAAAAGACACCGAGTGCTTACTGGCTACCTGCGCCGGTTGAAGAATCCCCTGAGATTTCAAATAAGAAGAAGAAAAAGAAAGGAAATGAAGATGAATTTACATCTTCAAAAATTCGTATTATCACACCTTCAGAAGCTCAAAAAACAGACAATCCGAAATTAATAGGCTGGTCTATTGCAGGGGCGACAGTTTTAACTGCTGCCGGTTTGTTTTTATTGTTAAAGGGCGGAACAAAAGGGCTGTCTAAGAATTTTCAGAAATTAAGAGATTACTTTGACAAAAAACTTCAAAATTCTAAATTGAACAGTAATGACGGGCTTTCTTTTTCTAATAGGCTTTATATTTATATTGTTAAATCTTTAGATATTGCATTAAAAAGAAAAGAAGCAATTAATAATTTCACAACATTTAAAGATATGTTATTCAAGAAGATTATGTACCTGAATAAATATACAACAGTGCATGATTCTATCTCCAGAATGTTTGAAAAGATAGGCCGCCAATCCGTATTAAATACATATAAAACCACCGCAGGCAAGGCAAGAGAAACCCAGCTCCTTACAAGAGCTGCATCAGAAAAACTTATGCAGGGGAATACATATGAAGTAATTGAGATTAACGGCATCCGCCAGACAAAAGCTCAATGGCTTGCTCAGCTTGACGAAATGCACAATCAGCTGCATGAATCTTATGATAAAAATTTCAGTCATAAGGCATTAACAAAACGCTATCTTCAGGTTAAAAAATCTCTTGAATATTTAAAATCTGTTTTTGCGAAAATGAAAATCTTTTTCTCAAAAGATGTTTACAGTACATTTATTGCAGAAGAAAAAATAGCAAAAGAAAAGGCTATACTTCAAAAAGTGGTTAGGGCTCATAGGCTTGACTTATCATATTCGCTTGCAGATATGGCTAAAGAGTCCGATGATACAATTATGAAGATGACAGAGCTTATCAGCTTTAAAGATGCTGATAAAATAAAATATTTAAGAGACATCAGAGGTAATATTAAAAAATATGTTAAAAACCCTGAGGCAAATGCCGAATTGAAGGAGCAAATAACAGCTTCTATAGAGAAATTTTTAAAGAACGTAAAAGATGCTCAAGCAGATAAAGTTCTTGATGAAAATACTGCAAGAAAGTTATTGTCAGGTGCAGAAGATTTGAAAACTACATTTGCAGGATTTAAGCAAGGTAAAATTCAGGATATTCTTGATATTTATAAAAAACTTCTTCCCGCAGATGAGTATTCCCAGATTGCAAAATCTTATAGAGAAAGTATAAAATCTTTGGATAAATCAATTCATATTGAAACAGAAGATTTTGTAAGCAAACTTAGAGATTTAATTTTAGGCTCGGCGCCTACTGATATTTTAACGATATTAGGTTCTTTTGGGGTTTTAGGGTACTACCTTGGTAAATCCGAAAATAATGACCAGAGAACCTCTATTGCTATAAAATACGGCTTCCCGGCTTTAGCAGGTATTGGAGTTTCTTTATATTGTAATGCTAAATTGTTTGCAGGAACAAAATCCTTAATAATCGGTACTTTATCGACCTGGGTATTGAATAGAATTGGTATTGTTGCCGATGATGCTCTAAAAAAATATAAAAATTCTAAAAAATCACAAGTTATAGCTGAAGCTGCTGTTGTTAAAAATCCTCCAAAAAATGTATAGCCCTCTTTCAACTTTCTGATAAAATCACAACTGGGGGGATAGTTATGACCGCATTAACCATAAGAGAGAAACTTGAAAAAAGAGAATATGAATATTTAAGTGATATAGCGACGAAATCTGCTCTGAGCAAGGGAAGAAAAGTAAAAGAAGAACCTTCTGATTTGAGAACGGATTTTCAGCGTGATAGAGATAGAATTTTACATTCAAAAGCATTTAGACGTTTGAAGCATAAAACTCAGGTATTTTTATCACCGTTTGATGACCATTTTAGAACAAGGCTTACACATACTCTGGAGGTTTCTCAGATTGCAAGGACGATAGCGCGAGCTCTTGATTTGAATGAAGATTTAGTTGAAGCAATTGCTTTAGGTCATGATCTGGGTCATACTCCATTTGGACATTGCGGAGAAGGTGTGTTAAACGAAATTGTAGACGGCGGATTTCACCATAATCTTCAAAGTGTGAGAGTTGTTGAAGTTTTGGAAAATCTTAATTTGTGCAAAGAAACTATTGATGGTATCAGAACGCACTCTTGGGGCTATAAGCCGACAACCCCGGAAGGTAAGGTTGTTCAGCTTGCTGATAAGATTGCTTATATTAATCATGATATTGAAGATTCAATTCGGGCAGGGGTTATCTCCGAAAGTGATTTGCCAAAGGATTGCATTAGTTATTTTTCATCTAATCAGAGTCAGCGCTTGAATAAAATGATATCAGAAATTGTTCATAATTCTATCGGTAAGGCTGAAATTTCAATGAGTGACGAGGCTTGGGGCTATACAACAAGGCTGCGTGAGTGGATGTTTGAAAATGTTTATAATGATGAATCCATAGCAAAACTTGAAGAACGTAAGGCAAGGCGGGTTATAAAAGAATTATTCTACTTATACTGCGGAATGCTTAAAAATGTGTGCCCGGAAGTGCGTATAGTAAGGGTTGTAACCGATTATATTTCCGGCATGACTGATAGATACGCAGTAGAACGTTTCAAGGAAAACTTTATTCCAACCGGACTAAAATGCAGTGCAAGAGAAGATTATTTGTTTAAGCTTGCAAATTCTTCTATTTGATAAATTTTGAAAAAAGAGTATAATCAAACTTATGGATATACAATATTTATCGGAATATCTTGAATTTTTGGAAGTAGAAAAAGGGCTTTGTGAAAATACACTGGAAGCTTATCGCAGAGATTTGGTTTCTTTTATTGATTTCTGTACAGCACGCGGGGTTGCCGAATTTAATGATATTGAGCGTCGTGATATGAACGCATTTATCCTAAAGCTTCGCGAGGATAAATATAATCCAAGCAGTGTAACCAGGAAGGTTGCATCATTGCGTGGTTTTTTTAAATGGTTTTGTGCAAATGAATACGGGCAGAAAAATCCGGCACAGACTCTTGAACAGCCCAAGCTTCCAAAAAAACTGCCAAAAGTTATGACTGTTGAAGAATTGAATGTAATATTAAATTCTGATTTGAATGTTGAAGAATCTTTGGTTGTAGAGCTTTTATACGGCTGCGGGCTGCGGGTTTCGGAGCTGGTTAATCTTAAATTGGGAGATATTGATCTTAAATCAAAATATATTGAATGTTTTGGAAAAGGATCAAAGGAAAGACTTGTCCCGTTTGGGGAAAAAGCAAAAGCTGCATTAAAAAAGTATTTGAAATTTCGGGATATGACTGTTTTAAAAAACAGCTTACAAAATTCAAAAATGTTGTTTTTAAAAGATAACGGAAAACAAATTTCAAGGCAGGACATTTATAATTTTATAAAAAAACAGGGTGAAAAGATTCATAAGCACATTTCACCGCATACCCTGAGGCACAGTTTTGCAACTCATCTGCTTGAAAACGGGGCTGATTTGAGGGTTGTGCAAGAATTGTTGGGACATAGTGATGTTTCAACAACACAGCTTTATACGCATATTACCAAAAAGCGTCTTAAAGAGGTTTATTTTGCAATAAATAAAGACTCGTGATAATATAAAAATATGCTAAACGTATTTATCTCAGGGCTTGAACGACAATCCGGAAAAACTGTTGTAACTGCGGGACTTGCTGCTACAATGCAGAGTCTTTCGTATTCTACATGTGTTTATAAACCCATTCAAACAAATTCAAGCGAATTGAACGGTGTTAAGTTTTCTCCTGATTTAGAGTTGGTAAAAAGGGTTGATTCAAATATTACAACGGGTTCTACATACCTGCTTTCAGGCACGGAATCCCCTTTTGTAAGTGCGTATAATGACGGAGTAAAAGTTGATATAAATACTATTTTTGCGGAGTATCAAGGGCTTTCAAGTATGACTGATTGTAATATTGTAGAAGGGTGTAACAGTATTTCTGTACCGGTTGCGCAGTATTTGACTGAAATTGATATTGTAAGATCTTTAAGATTACCGCTTGTGCTTGTCGTTAATTCTGCTAAAGCTCCTGTAGATAGTGTTTTGTCTGCCCTAAGTTATGTTCAGGCAAATAAAGTCAATCCTTTGGGGATAATTATTAACCGGTATGATGAAAATTCTACCAATCTTGAACAAAAATATTTTCCTCAAATTTTGCAAGAGTATTCCAATGTAAATATTTTGGGAACCCTTCCTGATTATGGTGATATTTCGCTATTACCGCCTGAAGTTTTGATAGCGGATGTTTTAAATAATATCAATATAGAAGCTATTTTTGGACTAGAGATTGCCAAGTTAAGAAATTAGTATTTTATTAAATTTACCATGCTTTTATCATGACCCACTATACGTATTAGAAAAACTTTAATAATTTAGCTTTGTTTTCATCTTTTTAAATGATGTTTAAATATGCGGATATTATAGAATAGAAATGTAAGAAAGAACGAAGAGTTGGGTAGGTTGATGGAACAAAGTTTTGATTTTTCTTCTTATAACAGTATAAAGCGTTTATCAGAGGATGAACTCACCGGCTTGTGGACAAAATACCTTGCTGATAAAACTGATAAGCACGCAAGAGATACGCTTATTGTTCAGTATATTTATTTAGTCAGATATGTTGTCGGACGTGTTAAAGTCACATTACCTGCTACTATTTCGATTGAAGATATTGCCGGATATGGGGTTGAAGGCTTGATAAATGCGATTGAGCGTTTTTCTCCTCAGAAAAATACCAGATTTGAAACTTATGCACTTATCAGGGTTCGTGGTTCTATTCTTGACAGAATAAGATCGCAAGATTTTTTGCCAAGAAGTGTAAGAAAGAAAATTAAAGATATAAAACAAGCTTCAGAAACTTTGAAACAGGAATTAGGACGAGTTCCTACGACTACTGAAATTGCAAATTATCTTGATATGGAGCCGGATAAAGTTAACCAGATTATGTCTGAAGATGTTGTTGTAACTTCTATCTATGACAAACGCGGAACCTCTGATGATAGTATGGAAATCATTGATACTATTGAAGATTCAAATAAATTAAATCCGCAAGAGCGCATGGAAGAGCAAAATGTCAAAACCGATTTGCAAAGAGCTTTACAACGCTTACCGGAAAGAGAACGTGTTTTGATGGTTTTGTATTATCAGGAAAACATGACAATGAAAGAAATCGGGGAAACTCTTTCAATGTCCGAATCTCGAGTGTGCCAACTTCATGCTCAAGCTATTATGAAACTGAAAAATATTCTTAACGAAAATCGTTCATCACGTCTTCAAAAGGCTATTGTTTAATGTATAGGGACATTTTTTTCGTAGTTAAGAATCACAAAATCAATTCTGCGGTTCATATTTAACCCGTAAGAAACATTATCATTAAATGGCATTATCTCTCCAAACCCTATTGCACGGATTTTTTTTGGGTTTAAATTTTGGCATTTTATTAGGTATTGTGCAATTTTTTCAGCCCGTACGATTGAAAACTCCCAGTTTGATTGGTATATTGAGCTTTGAGGGGATTTATTGCCTGAATTGTCTTCAACAACACAGGATTTGTCTGTAATTTTTAATATCTCACCGATTTTGTTAAGAATGGTTTTGGAGTCTTCTTTAATTTCGTCTTGACCTTCTTCAAAGAATATGGAGCTATTAATGCTTACAATTAGCCCGCGAGGAACTTTTGTATAGACAATTTCGTTTTGGGGTTCTATATTTGTTTTGAATAAGTTTTCTATTTCTTCGGTTGAATTATATTTATTTTCTGTAAGGCTTGCGGTTATTTGAATACGGGTATCGTTTTTCAGAGCATATACGGGCAGAAATATTTCAGAAAGGATTGCCAAACAAATAAAATATGTAATTTCCGCAATTTTATTTCTCACAACGACAATCCTCTCAATTCAGATTGTCTTAAATTTGCTTAGAAAAAACTATTAGCTGACAAGTTAAGGTTTAATTATGGAAAGTACATATTTGTCGTTGAAATATTTTTGCGCGCAGTGTAAAACTTGTTCAGCGGTTACAGCTTTTACCATTTCTTTTGTTTTTTCCGTGTAATCAAAGCCAAAACCTACAACACCGTATTTTGCAAAAGTACATGCTTGCTGAATATTTGTTTCTTCAAGGAACGCGCATTTACCGATAAGGTTATTTTTTGCATCGTTCAATTCTTTTTCTGAAACCGGAATTGTTTTAATTTTTTCAATCTCTTCGTTGAAACCTTTTAGTGAAACCTCGATATTTTTAGGTTCTGTCGCGATATAAATCATAAAACTGGCAGCAAGTTTGTAGTTTTCGTATGAACTTCTTACAACGTATGCCAAACCTTTTTTATCACGCAGTTCCATAAATAATCTGGAAGAAAGTCCGCATGCTCCAAGAATTATATTTAATAAAATTAAAACAGGATAATCTTCTTCACCGCAAGTTTCAACCTGCCAGCCTTTTATTATATGAGCCTGGTTGATATCGGATTTTGTATTTATGATTTCTTTTTTTTCTTTTAATATTGGTTTTTCAATATTGAAATTATTGTCGGTAGATTCCGGAAGATTGCCGATAGTTTGCTCAAGTTGCGGTAAAATTTCATCTTTGTTAAGCGCGCCGACAACGGCAAGTATTTTTTTACTGTTATTCAATATGAAGTTATAAGCTTCTGTAACGTCTTCTTTGGTAATAGAATCAATGTTTTCCATGATTTTAGTCATTGAGTTTCCATAGAAATGATTTTCATACATAGCACGACAATAAGCATCCATTGCCAATGCTCTTGGTGAATCTAATTCTGCAGTAATTTCGCCTTTTAACTTAATTCTTTCTTTTTCAAATTCCTCAAAGGTTGAATTTGTAATTACTTCATTCATAAGTTCAATAGCTTTAGATATATCTTCATTCAGGCATACAAATTTCAAACGTAGGTAATTGGGGAATAATTCGCTGGAAAAATCTATTGCATATTTTTCAAATTCAGTTGCAAGTTCTTCGGAGTTATAGTTTTTAGTACCTTGTAAAAGTAATCTTGCCATTAGTGAATATACTCCGGGAAGTTTTTCCGGTTCGTTAACTGACATATTCAGGCATACAGCCATTCTAGGGGTATTATCGTTTTTTTTGTAGATATATTCTATATTATTTTTTAATTTTGAAATTTCTTTAATCATAATTTATAAGCTCTCCATTTAATTAGTCTATCACGATTTAACATAAAAGACAAATATTTCGGGTTATGCTATACTAGCCATGTGGTTAATAGAGTAAAAACAGCTACAGTTATAGGAATAAATGCTTACGAGGTTTTTGTCGAAACAGATGTCGTAAATTCTCTTCCGGGAATGTCGATAGTGGGACTGCCGGATACTTCAATCAACGAAGCTCGTGACAGGGTTAAATCTGCTATAAAAAATTCGGGATATTCATTCCCTTCAAGAAAAGTGGTTGTCAACCTTGCTCCTGCTGATTTAAAAAAGATAGGGACAGGATTTGATTTACCTATAGCGGTTGGAATTTTAACTGAAGAAGAAGTTCTTGATGCTGAAAAGTTAAAAGATTATGCGTTTATTGGGGAATTGTCGCTTGATGGGACTATACGCGGTGTTAACGGGGTTTTACCGCTTGTTATCGGATTAAAGGATGCAGGGGTTAAAAATGTCATTGTTCCTAAAGTTAATGCTAAAGAAGCAGCTTTAAACGGAGATGTTAATATTTATGGAGCGGAGCATTTAACAGATGTTGTAAACCATTTTATAGAAACAAAGATTCCGTCATCGGTTGTAGATATAAAACAGTATCTAAATCAGGAAAACCATCAGGATTATCCGTTCGACTTCAAGGATGTAAAAGGTCAGAAAAAGGCGAAAAAAGCATTGGAAATAGCTGCAGCAGGTGCTCATAATGTTTTAATGATAGGTTCTCCGGGCTCAGGTAAAACTCTTATGGCAAAATGCTTCGCTTCGATTTTACCGCCGCTTGAATTGTCAGAAGCATTGGAGTTGACTAAAATTTATAGTGTGTGCGGGCTTTTACCTCCGGATGAGCCGCTGCTTGTTAAACGCCCGTTCAGACCTGTTCATCACACAGCATCTGCAAATGGAATAATAGGCGGGGGAAGTTCTCCGCGCCCCGGTGAAATTACTCTAGCAAACCGCGGGGTTTTATTTCTTGATGAGATGGTAGAATTTCCGCGTCAGGTGTTGGAGGTTCTTCGTCAACCTTTAGAAGATGGTGAAATTGTTATTTCAAGAGCAAAACATTCTGTAAGGTACCCTGCAAAATTTATGCTGCTAGGTGCTATGAACCCTTGTCCTTGCGGATATTTAGGGGATAGAGAAAAGCAATGCACCTGCTCGGATTTTCAAGTAAACCGTTATCTTGCAAAATTATCCGGACCTTTGCTTGACAGAATTGATATTCAGGTTGATGTCCCAAGATTGTTCGCTTCTGAATTGTTAAATTCAACAGAGGAAGAAGAGTGCTCTGCAGATATTAGAAAGCGGGTTGTGAAAGCGCGTGAAATTCAGGCTCAGCGCTATAAAAATGAGTCAATTCTTACAAATGCCGAGTTAACCACTGATCTTATTAAAAAATATTGTAAAATTGATGAAAAATCGCGTGAAATGTTAAAAGTTGCGGTTGTAAAATACCAGCTTTCCGGCAGACGTTATGACAGAATCTTAAAACTTGCAAGAACTATTGCCGATCTTGAAGGCAGTGAAGATATTTTACAGCTTCATCTAATGCAGGCACTTCAATATAAAATGGGCTCTAATATTATTGATGCTGTTACCAAATGCTAAGTTTTAGGTGCTGTGATATTTTTGTCATATAATAAATCTATGAAGAAATTGGGAATAGTGTTATTTTTTAATATTCTGTTCTGCGGGCTTTGTGCGAATGCTGCATATATGGGAAATATTCCTCAAACAACAATGCAAATTGCCAGAGAAGCCGGATTTAATCAATATTTATCAAATCCTGTTTCTAAAATTGTCAGGGTCGGTATCGGTACAAATAATTTTACAACTTATGAGTGGGCAGATGCCCAAATATACGGAACAGGTGAGTTTGAGCTTTATAACAATAAAACCTATATAAATACCTATGATAGTAATAATGTTATAAAAATAAACATGGTCGGAAAGGTTTTTGTAATCTCAGATATTGAAGATAATGTTATTGCCAAAGTTTCAGGGCCTTTGATTTTTAAAACAGATTTTGGGTATATGGGGGTTAAAGGTTTAAAAAGAGCTGAGCAAGATGCAATTTATCGCGGGCAGCTAGAGCTTGTTGCAGCTGCTCATTCAGGTAAATTTCATATAGTAAATTCTTTAGAACTTGAGGATTATTTAAAAGGGGTTGTCCCAAATGAAATGCCTGTTTCTTTTGGTTTAGAGGCATTAAAAGCGCAAAGTGTTGCGGCAAGAAATTATGTACTTTCTCCAAGAGTTAAAGCTAATCCTAATTACGATGTTGTGGATTCTGTAGCAAGTCAGGTATATTTTGGTGCCAATACAGAAAGAGATTTGTCTACGCGTGCGGTTAATGAAACAACCGGTCTTGTGGCTTTATATGGCTGGGATTTAATTCTTGCACAGTATTCATCAACTGCGGGCGGATACACTGAAAGTTTTAAAAATGTTTTTTCAGATCCTGTATCTAAAAAATTTCCGTCAGACTCAAAGCCGTATCTTATTGCAAAACCTGATTATGAAGAATTTGAACCTTTAAACTCTGAAGAGGCGGCTGCAAAATTTTATAAATCTAAGCCGAAATCTTTTGATGTTAAATCCTCCTACTATAGGTGGGAAAGAGAATGGAACGGGCAGGAGATTCAAGATGCGCTGCAGGCAAATATTGCAGCGCAAAGTGCTGCCGGGTTTGTAAAGCCTGCTGTAGCTAAAGGGGAAATAATCGGGATTGTCAAAAAACTGAATGTTTTAAAGCGTGGAGAGTCCGGTAAAATTATAGAACTGGAGATTCAAACTGATAACGGAAATTATATTGTACAAAAAGAGCTTGTGATTAGAAGACTTTTAACAAATAAAGGAAAATCTCTTCCAAGTGCTAACGTAGTATTTGAACATGAATATAATGAAAACGGGGATTTGATATATATAAAAGCCTATGGCGGTGGATTTGGACATGGTGTTGGTATGAGTCAATACGGCGCAGGGTATATGGGTAAAGAACTTAAAATGAGCTATGATCAAATCTTAAAACATTATTATTCAGGGATTTCAATAGCAACTGAGCCTGCAATATTATCTTCTAATAGCGGGCAGAATACTGTTGTTAAAAGTTTCTGGACAAAAACAGGAGAAGCTGTACTTGTTGTTGATAATAAGTACAAAGTAGCTTATATTGATGCGTCTATAAATAATGTTGATGAAAAAATAGAGTTTGATGTTAATGAAAGATTTAATAAAATAGATTTATCAAAATATTTACAAAAGGGTATGAATACAATAAAATTTTATTATCCTGCAAAGCAGGGTGCAAATAAAGGAATAAGAATATATATAGAACCGGTTGGAGAAAATGACAGAATCGACTATTAATGAGAATAAAGCACCGAGTGTATTAAAAGCCGCCTGGCTTATAGCAGTTGTTACAATTGTGAGTAAGCTTATCGGGTTTGTAAGAGATATTATAATTGCAAATTATTACGGAGCATCGTTAGTTTCGGATGCTTATTACTATGCTTATCAAATCCCTTCTCTTTCACTGATTTTATTAGGCGGAGTTGGCGGGCCTTTTCACAGTGCGACTGTTGCAATTTTTTCAAAATTGATTCCAAATTTAAAAGAAAAACCCTCAGAAGAAGTTAATAAACTGTATTCAATATTTATGAATGCAACTATAATATTTTTCTTACTACTTTCAGCTTTAATATTTTTATTCCCAAAACAAATAATGGGGATTATAATCTCAGGCGGCTCGCCGGAGATGGTGAATCTTGCTGCGGCACATTTAAAAATTATGACACCGCTACTGGTTATAGGTGGAATTGTCGGGATATATTACGGAATATTGATTATCTACAGGCAATTTATGCTGCCTAATTTATCGCCGATAATTATGAGTTTGGCAATAATTGGGGTTGTAATTGCTGTCCCTGATGATCAAAAAGGTTATGCTCTTGCCTGGGCAACAACTATTGGTGCTATTTTGCAGCTTATTATTCAGTATCCGAATATTAGAAAACTGGGTTATAGATTAAGTCCGAATTTTCAATTTACAAACAATCCGCATTTTAAGGAAATTTGTGAATTATTATTCCCGGCGGTGTTAAGCTCTACGGTTGGTCAAATTCATATTTATGTTGATATGTTTTTTACATCATCTATCTCAGAGGGTGCTTGGACTGCTATAGGATATGCTAATAGAGTATTTCAATTTCCTGTAGGTATTCTTGTTACAGCGTTTTTAGTTCCGTTGTTTCCGATATTTGCAAAACTTGTTGCGGATAAGGATTTTGATGGAATAAAAAATTATTTTAACAAAGGGGTCGGGGTTTTGTTTTTCGGTGCAATCCCGATAATTATAGGTATTCTTGTTGTTGGTATGGATGCAGTAAGGTTAGTATTTGAGCACGGAGTGTTTGATGCTAATGCGACGTTTATGGTGACAGAAGCTTTGTGGTTCTTGTCAGTTTCTATAATTCCTTATGTGTTCAGAGATTCTATTACAAGGGTTTATTATTCGTTTAATGATTCTGCAACTCCGTTTGTTGTTGCGTTTTCATCAATTGTTTTGAAGCTGTTTTTAAACTGGATTTTGATTTCAAAAATGCATTTCGGAATTGGCGGAATTACCCTTTCTACTTCGCTTGTAACTCTGTTTAATGCTGTAGTTTTAGGGGTCTTAATAACTAAAAAAATGAATATGGATTATAAGACTTTATTTATAAACTTGTTAAAAATGATTGTTTCAGGTATTATAACTCTTGGGGTTTGTTGGTTGTGTGCGTATGAATTTGATAAATTTGTACAGCTTCCTAAAATTCCGTTTGAGATTATAAAAATAACTATAATTGCAATAGTCTGCCTGGTAGTATATGTACCGTTGAATTTATTATTTAAAATGGACTATGCAGGAGAGTTGTTTAATAGATTGTCGGCAAAAATTTTGAGAAAATAAGGCAATATAAAATTTAAATAAGAAGAGTTAAGTTTACAATATGAGATTACAGATAGGTCCAAATATTGATAATAACAGAGTTCGCCTTGACTTTAGGAAAAGTCCGGACAAACCTTCAAATGTTCCAAGCTATGAGATTGACAGATCAAAGGCTGATGAATTTGTCAAAAAATATAACGCACAAGAAAAACAGTTGTTAAACCTTACAATGGTATCTGTTGCTGCGTTTGCTATTCTAGGCTGGGTTTCGAGTCTTCGTAAGCGATCATTGGCTTGGGCACTTATCGGGATTCCAGGGGGGATTGTTGCCGGGCTTGGGGTTGGTGCTATGATTTCTTCACATCGAAAAAACAACCTTATGGATAAATATGATGTAAAAGAGTATTCAAAAAAATCATAGAACAGGAATGGGAGTATGAATGAAAGAAAGATTTAAACCAAATACAGATGAGCGTCCGTTTATGATTGTTGCGGGAATATTATTTTTCTATGCTCTGGTTGCAGGGTTTGTTGTGTACTTGTATATGCTCAACAGGCTAAATTTATTTGTCTCATTCGGGATAATTTTTGTTTTTACAGTAATTTATTTTCCGCGTTTTTTGATAATTCATAAGCTTAACAAAAAAGATAAAATCGAAATTCTTGATGATTGCATAATGATAAATGGTGTTGGAATTTATTTTTCTGATATAAAAGCTTTCCAAGTTCAGGAGAAAAAGCCGCAGGTTGTATTTTTTATGAATAACAGTATGGTTGTTTTTAATGAGGCGAGGTTTTACTTAAAACTTCAAACAGAAGAGGTTTCTTTTATTGCAATCGGGGGCGAAAAAATCAAGCTGTTGAAAGAGTTTTTTCAACAAATTATGGTTTAAGCTGTTATTCTTTTTACTATTCTTTTTGGGTTATTTTCTCAACAATTTCTTTGATAAGTTGTAAGTTTTTAAGTGAGGTATGCTTCAGATTTGAAATAATCATTGATATTAGTACGTTTTTATCAATGTATGAATTGTCTTGTTTTGTTATATCTGCTATATCAATATTTAATATAGTGAAAATCCTTTCCAATACGGCTAATGACGGATATGATGTACCGGTTTCAATACGGCTGATATATTTAGGTTCGACTTCAACTTGTATGGCAAGTTCCGCCTGTGTCAACTTTAGGCGTTTCCTGTTATTTTTTATAATATTGCCAATTGTTTTTCTAATATCAGACATTGTCTTATTATAATGTATAATTCTATAATAAAAACTAACTGTGTGGGCTAATATTATTGACAATCGCATTATTTGTTAGATAATAGAATCATGAATTCTAATTGGTAGGAGGAGTTATGTCAAAAATCAAATTGTCTATTATAGTTGTGAGTTACAATAGTGCGGATTATATACAAAAATGCTTAGATAGTATTTTAAGTCAAACCATAAAAGAGATTGAAATAATAGTTGTGGATGATTGTTCAAATGATAATACTGTTGAAATTTTAAATGAATATGCAATAAAAGACAGTCGTATCAAGGTTATTGGTCTTGATAGTAATGTAAAGCCCGGTGGCGCCAGAAACCGTGGTATCTTGGCTGCCAATGGGGAATACATCGGATTTGTTGATAGTGATGATTTCGTTGATAATGACTATTTTAAAAATTTATACAATACTGCAATTAAGTATAATGCGGAAATTGCGGTTGCAGGCATTGTAAAACATAAAAAATATTTAACAAAAACTCTTGTGAAGTATTCAAGAGAAAATTTTGTAACAGACCTTAGAATTAAGATTAAGACTTGTTTTGACACTTCAAAGAACTTTTTTTATGTGTTTAATAAAATTTATAAAAAGAATTTGTTTCAAAGTTACGATTTAAAATTTCCGGAGGGACAATTTTATGAAGATATTTTATTTTCAATTAAAGCACTTTATTATTCAGATTCTTTAGTCTCTGTTCCTCAAGTTTTTTACCATTATAATCAACGGGCAAATTCAATAATTAATTCCGGAAAAAATAAAAATACAAAAATAAAAGATAAAGCAATAGCATATCAGCAGCTGCAAATGTTTTGCATTGAACATAAAATTGAATTACCGGAGCATTTAAATTATTATACAGTTTCTTGGTATAATCCGTTTATTAAAACCGGTATCGGGTTGAAGAAGAAAAAAGAGTTATTATTTGGTTTCCTTAAAATAAAGTGTTGCGATATTGACTATACTTATCCTGTGGATTTAGTTTATCTTTGGGTTGACGGTAACGATTTGCAGTGGCAGCAAAAGAAAAATTATTGGTTGCACGGTTCAAGTAATTTAAACTTTCAAGCTGTAGATAAGGGTAGATTTGTGGATAATCAAGAATTGAAATACTCTTTGCGGGCTGTGGAAGAATATATGCCGTGGATAAATCGGATTTATATTGTTACGGATAATCAAATTCCTGATTGGCTTGCTACCTCAAACCCGAAAATAAAGGTTGTTTTTCATAATCAATTTATTCCGCAGGAGAGTTTGCCCCTTTTTAACAGTGAAGCAATCGAGTCATATTTGGCAAAAATTCCGGAGTTATCTACACATTTTATTTATGCAAATGATGATATGTATTGTAACAGGTATATTGGCAAGGAATTCTTTTTTGATGCCGAGGGTTTGCCTATAGTCAGGCTGAAACATCAAATACCGTTTAAAAATTTACCCACGTCAATGTATGCTCGTTCGATATTAAATTTACAAAATATAATTAAAGATAAATTTGGAGTGTTATATCCTTATGCTCCTCATCATAATTTTGATGCTTATAATGTGTATGATTTTGCTAATTGTATTGATTTGTTTAAAGATCGTTGGAACCTTTTAAGAACTCATAAGTTTAGAACAGAAGGTGATATAAACAGGGTTCTTATCACTTATTATTCCTTAGCTGTAAAACGTGCAAGATTAAAGCGTTATTCTCGTGTCGACAGATATTTTTCAGTTATAAAAAGATTGGTTTGTAAATTTAAAAGGGCTTATTATGCTGATTCAATAGTCATTTCCATGAAAAACAAAAATCCTTATGCTAAATTAAAGAAATATAATCCTGCATTATTTTGTACCAATGATGGTGAAGGAATATCTGATTTTGACAGGCAGCGCATCAAAATATTTCTGGAAGAAACATTTCCAAAAAAATCTTCATTTGAAAAATGATTTATTCATTACTTTGCTTCAACAACAGTCCCATCTTTTGTGTCTTTAAGAACAATACCTGATTCCTCAAGTGCAATTCTTATTTTATCTGCTATGTCCCAATTTTTTTCTGCGCGGGCTTGTTTTCTAAGTTCGATAATTTCGTCCATTGAATTAAATTCTTTTTCAAGAATTTCAGAAACATGAGATACTGCTTTTGAAATTTCATCATCGGATAATGATGCCTTTTCATAGGTAAAACCTAATGTGCTGCCAAGTCTATAAAGAATTGTATAAGCATCTTATTTGCTCTTGTTGCAAGATCAAATAATACCGCAAGTGCTTTTGATGTATTTAAATCTTCATCCATTGCTTCTACAAATGCTTTATAGTCATCAGTTGCTGTAATATCCAAATCTTCGTTGATTGGAGTTTGTTTAGCGTTTGTCAAGCGTTTAGCACCCGCTTGTGCTGCCGTTAAGGCTTCATCTGAAAATTCTACAGGCATTCTGTAGTGATTTGTCAAGATAAATAATCTTAATGTATTTGCATCATAATTTTTTAACATATCGTCTATGGTTAAGAAATTGCCTAGAGATTTTGACATTTTTTCTTTGTTAATAGTTACAAATCCGTTATGTAACCAGTAGTTTACGAACTTGCAGCCGTTTGCGCATTCGGATTGAGCGATTTCATTCTCGTGGTGCGGGAATATTAAATCCGCGCCGCCTGCGTGAATATCTATGGTTTTTCCTAAATATTTTCTGCTCATAGCTGAACACTCAATATGCCAGCCCGGACGTCCTACACCCCATGGTGAGTTGTAACCGAATTTTTCGTCCCGTTTCCATAATGCAAAATCAAGCGGATCTTCTTTTAAATCTCCAACTTCAATCCTTGCACCGCTTTCTAATTGATCAATCGGCTGTTTTGAAAGGTAGCCGTATTTTGGGAATTTTTTCACCCTGAAATAAACGTCGCCATTTGCTTCGTAAGCGTATCCGTTTGCGATTAAATCTTTTACAATAGATATCATTTCTCCTAAAGTTTTAGTTGCAAATGGTTCGATATCAGGTTTTAGTGTGTTGAGGGATTTCATTGAATTTTCAAACTGCTTGTACCAGTACTGTGAAACTTCTGTCGGTGTTTTTCCTTCTTTGTCAGCTTTTTTCAAAATTTTATCATCAACATCTGTTACGTTACGGCAATAGGTAACATCGTAGCCGCGGAATTTTAAGTATCTGTATAAAACGTCCCAAGTGATATAGCATCTGGCGTGCCCTAAGTGTGCAAAATCATATACCGTAGGTCCGCAAACATACATTTTTACCTTATTACCTTCAATAGGTTTAAATTCTTCAACAGTGTTTGTATAAGAGTTAAATAATCTCATAAAAATTCCCTCATTTCTTATATTAATTTTATAACAAAAAAAATTTAATATTAACGTTTGTAAATAATAATAAAATATTTCGCAATTTTATATATACAAAATACTTAATAAGTATATATCGTAATAGTAAATATGAGGATAGAATATGTCATTGGAAATTAACAATGCAGCAAGAACAAGTGGTGCTAATGCTGCAAAAGGTGCGGCAGCAGAAGCTGCAACATCAAAAGCTGCCCCAAAAAAAGAACCGATACCTGTTGGGCAAAAAAAAGCTAAGGCGCAAAAAGGAACAGATTTAACTGAACCTAAAAGACCAAAACCTGAGGGTACTAAAGATGTAAAGGTTGGTTTTGGTCAAAATTTGTTTGATATAGCTACAAAGTATCACGTTTCTATAGCCGATGTTGTTAAAGCAAATCCCGGCTTGGACCCTGATAAAATAAAAGAAGGTCAGACTTTAAAAATGCCTTTTGTATCAGATAAAAACTGGGCTAATTATGAAAAAGCTAAAGATGATTATGAACGTAAAGCTGCGGCTAAATTTGAGCAGGAATATAAAGCCGAAAAGGCTAAAAATTTAAAAGAAAAAACTCAATTGGCTCAGGCAAAAATTCAAGAAGCTAAAGAGTTAAAGCACGGTGAATCTTATAATTTTACTGTTGATAAAAAGACCGGTAATATTATTGTAACACTCAAAAAAGATATGGATTTAGGCGATATTCGTAATGATTTCAGATTACCTGGTGGGCATTTGCGGCAAATGAATCCCGATATTACTAAAAAGTATCAACCGGATAAACTTTTTAATCTGGACGAATTAAGGCGGGAGGCAAACTGGGACGGTGCAGATGTCAAAGCTGGCGATAAGTTTGTCATTGATCCAAATGCCTTCAAACCTTCAAAAGGATTTTTCGGCGATTTATTTGATTAGAGTTTCAAAGATTTTGCAAATGGGCGGAAACAGTTCTTCTACAGGACAATTTTCGTCCATTTCCAGTGTTATTGTCGGAATATTTCTCTCTACACCGCAATATGTTCCGAAACTTCCGGGAGTCGGATAGCCTATACTTGCTTCAACAGGGTAGTTTATAATCTCTGAAATTTTTTCGGCAGTATCTTTTGCAGGTCCGTCATAGTTTACCACTTTATAAGGTGTATGTAGAGTCAGTATAAATGTTGGATTGTATTTTTCTATTATATTTATAACAAATTGGGTTTCAATTTCGCTGGCGGGTGTTTTGCCGCCATAGTAGGACGAATTTTCGTCATCACAGGTTGCGTTTTCTCCTTTGTTCTCCCCCCAGTTTTTGGTTGGAAAATTTCGGTTTAAATCTACACCGTTTGTGTTTGTTCGTGTGCTCTGTGCCATTCCGTCAGGGTTTAAACAAGGGATAAACAAGAGTTCTTTGCCCCCTTTGTCGCAAGGGGCGAGGGGAAGGGGAAGGGGGATGTATTGTTTAATATACTCTTCAATAAGCCATTTTCCCTGCGGTTCATCGCCGTGGAAAACGCCGATAATAAGTGCATTATCTTCACCCGGTTCTCCTAGTAAGGTAATCTCGTTTCCAAGTTTTGTAACAGCTTTTTCTAAAATTTTCATGAAGCAGACTTTCTTAATTTTCAAACAATGCGTTAATAAAATCTTCAGGGTCAAAAGCTTTTAAGTCTTCCATTTTTTCACCTACACCGACAAGCTTGACCGGTAATTTCATTTCTTTAGCTATGGCTATAATTATTGCGCCTTTTGCACTGCCATCAAGCTTCGTAAGTGCTGCAGATGTAATATTAACGGCTTGAGCAAAAACTTTAGCCTGCTGTAATCCGTTTTGACCTGTATTGGCATCTATTACAAGAATACTTTCTCTTAATGATTCCGGAGCTTGTTTGTCGATTACTGTCTTAATCTTTTTTAATTCTTCCATAAGGTTGAATTTATTTTGCAGTCTGCCTGCTGTATCTATTAAAATAACATCATAATTTTCTTTTTTTGCTTTTTGAATAGCTTCGTAAACAACAGATGCCGGATCCGCTTTATCGCGTCTTACAATATCTGCTCCGGCTCTCTCAGACCAGATATTAAGCTGCTCTTCAGCAGCAGCCCTAAAAGTATCACCAGCTGCAATTAATACTTTTTTACCTTCTTGCTTAAACCTATATGCCATTTTTGCAATAAGTGTTGTTTTCCCGGCACCGTTAACCCCTGCGATAAAATAGATATTTAATTCATTTTCTTTATAGTTTAACTCTGTAGAACCGGCTTGTTGTAGTGTTTGTCTAAACTCTGTTTTAAGGTAGTCTTTTAATTCAGAAGGTTTGGCATTCTTTTTTGCTCTAAGGCTGTCAACTAATTCTGCAGCATAATCAACTCCCAAATCCGCACTAATTAATGTGTCTTCAATATCATCAAGCGCAAATTTAGAAAATTGTTCTTCGGATTCATCAACATTTGACAGTACATTTTCGACAAGTGATTTTGTTGTATTTGTAACTGTCTGTTTAAAGTTTTCAAATTTATCTTTTATGAATCCGAACATAATATTCCTGGGTTTATTTTATCCCTTTATCAACAATAACTTTTGCTAAAACTCCATTAATAAATGATGCGCTGTCATCAGTTGAATATTTTTTAGCAAGTTCTAAGGCTTCATCAACAACGACTTTCATTGGAGTTTCTTCAATGTATAAAAGTTCTGATAGAGCGATTCTCAAAATATCTTTATCCATTTTTACAAGTCTGTCAAAATCCCAACCTGTTGAATATTTTTTAATAATAGCATCAATTTCTTCGTTGTTTTTTTGGAAAGTTTCAGCGATTTTGATTGCATAATTTTTTACATCATTTTGGGATTCAAGAGTTGTAAATTCGGCAATTTCTAAAGCTAAAAGGGCTTTTTCTGCAACTTCTATCATCTCATCAATTCTGCCGGTAATATCTGATGTCATAGGAAGCGGTACCGGAATATTTGCAGCCTCTAAAGGTCTGTTTAGGTTTATTTCGTGCTCAGCTTCGTAATCATCAATTTTGTTTTTCATATCAATTAAGGCGCCCAGCGAAATCTTTAAATCATCGCTGGCGCTGCTTGATAAAATTCTAACTGATTTTAGAATTATATCGTCTAAATTTTCTTTAGAATATGTTGTAATTTTTTTGTCAAATTGTGAAAATAATATAAATGCCAATTCTCTGGCTGCTCTGCGGGCTTGCATATTTTTACCTCTTAATTTTTCATATCTTATATATGAAAATATGCTACCATGAAAAAAAATTTACAACAAGGATTATGTGTTTTGTGTTGAACCTTTTGAAAATAGTTGTTTTATTTTTACTGATATGGTTTTTAAGTCTTTGTACATTTGTTTTGGGGTTTCTTTCAAGGCTTCAAAGTATAGCGAAATGTTATATTTGTATATTTCAAGTGGTGTGCTTTTTTGGGGACATTGATCTACTTTTAGTGAAGTTGAGCCAAAATCTCTGCATATTGGCGGACGATCCTTGTAAACACTACAGCTAGCATCTGATTTTATAAACGGACAATAGTTATAAATTTCTTCAGCTTCATACCTATTTAAAAGATTGTAGACATCTTCCATACTCTTAATGTTCAATTCTTCTATCATTTCTTTTGAGATAGTTGCAATCATTTTATGATCTTGATCATAGCCGATGAAAATAATTGGGCGGGTACTGTAAATTATTGAATTATAAGTATCTCGCGGGTCGTTCTGTCCCATATTAAAGCTACCAAAAATCTGTCTTTGAATTTTATCTTTGTGTTTTGGTAAAAAACCCTCCGGTAAAGGGGCATTTATGCAGCAATGGGCTTTACATTTTGGAATAAAGCATTTTGATGGTGTTGTTAAATATTGTTTAAATTTAGTTATTTTGTTCATGTGTATTTTAAGTTCAAACAAAATGTTTTTTGCTAACAAAAACCGGCTCTTTTTAAGAGCCGGTTTTTAAAAGATTATAACTTGCTTATTCAGCAGCTTCTTCTTCTTTGTTCATATCTTTGATGCTCAACGCAATTCTGTGTTCTTGCGGCGTGAATTTCTTGATAAGAACTTCTACGCTGTCGCCAACTTTAAATTTGTTGAACGGATTAACGTTTTCTTCAGCCATTTCAGAAACCGGTAATAAAGCTTCAACGCCAGGGAAGATGTTGATGAATGCACCAAATCCTGTAACTTTATTTACAGTACCAGTGATTACCTGACCTTCTGAGAATTGACCTTCGATTTGCTGCCATGGATCTTCGCCCATTCTTTTCAATGACAATGAAATTCTTTTCAATTCGTTATCAATTTTGATAATTTTAACTTCTAAAGTTTCGCCTAAAGAAATAACATCTGAAGGGTGTTTAATTCTCTGCCAAGAAATTTCGGAGATAGGAAGTAAACCGTCAATACCGTTGATGTCAACGAATGCTCCGAAATCAGCGATTCGTACAACTTCACCTTTAACAATTTGTTCTTCTTCTAATGAAGCTAAGATATTATCAACAACTTGATCTCTTTGTTCCGCAACAGCTTGTCTTTGAGATAAGATAAGTTTGTTTTTCTTAGGATCAGCTTCCAAAACTTTAACTTCGATTTTTTGGTCTAATAAGCCGTCAAATGGTGTACCTGTTCTGAGCTGTGATGACGGAATGAAACCTTTAAGGTCTGCAACGTCAACCAAAACACCGCCTTTAACAACTGAAACAACTTTTGCAAGGATTGTATCGCCTTGAACTTTAGCATCGTTAAGTTGAGCCCAAGCTTGAGCAAATGCAAGTCTTTTTAATGATAATAACATACCGTCTTCGTCGTGTTCTTCTTTTAGAACGTAGAATTCTTTAACATCGCCAATTTCTAACGGTGCAGCTTCTTCAGCTGATGAGATTTCTTTGTTAGGTAAGAAAGCTTCTGTTTTAGCTCCTCTTACGCTTACCAAGTAACCGTCTTGGTCTTTTTTCAATACTGTACCTTCTACGATATCAGCTACTGAATGGCTGCTTGAAAAGCTTTCTTCTAATAACTTTTCAAATTCATCTAATGTTGCTTGTGTCATTTTTTATTCTCCTTTTCTTTATTTTATTTTTATAGAGGTTGACTGTCCTCTGTTATTTTTCGATTCTTTCAATAACTTTTTCAATTATATTTTGCGGAGTTGAAGCTCCTGCTGTTATTGAAATTTTTTGTGAGTTTTTTATTAAATCTTCATATTTTTCTAATTCTTCATCTGTTTCGATATGAATAGTATTTGTTATATCTTTTAAAATTTCTGCTAAATGAGTTGTGTTTGCGCTTTGTTTAGAACCTACAACAATCATAAGATCGCTTTCTTTAGCCAGTTCTTTGGCTTCTGTCTGACGCATTGAAGTACTTTGACAGATTGTATTTGCTATATGTAATTCTTTTGATATCGGTGTAAGGTATTTTATAATATCATTCAATGTCGAAATCATTTGCGTTGTTTGAACAACAACTCCGATTTTTTTGTGGGTTTTTAATTCTTTTTCAAACGGTCTTAATTGCTCAACAGAATCTGCAACAATCACATTGCTGCTGTATTGAACAGCGTTAGCTCGAATTGCAATGACTTCAGGGTGTTTGGCTTTTCCGACGATAACAAGATAATATTCATCTTTTGCTAATTCAATTGCTTTTTGCTGAACTTTTTTAACATCAGGGCAAGTAAGGTCATAAACTTCAAATCCGGCATTTTTTATTTTTTCAAAAACTTCCGGACTTTCGCCGTGGCTTCTGACAACACAAATTCCGTTCCCTTTTTCAGGTAACTCTGATAATGACTTTATTCCCAAATTATTCAACTCTTCAATGACCTGTGTGTTGTGAATAAGTTCACCAAGCACACAAATATTTTTGTCGGGATTTTCTGCTTTTAATTTTTTAACAGTTTCAACGGCTCTTTTTACACCGTAGCAAAAACCTGCAAATTTAGCTAATTTAATTTCTTTCGGCAATTTGTAATTGTCTTCTTTCGTTTGAACTCGCAGGAAAACCTGCTGTACTTCAATTACAACATAAAATATTTAAAAAAGCAACATTGCAAATTCGGGACTTATATACCAGACTTCACTAAATGAAAAAACGCACGTCACAACAAGCGACAGCGAAGCAGTCCGGAAGATTTTATGTTGGTGGAAACATGTATATAACTCCCGCAAATTTTAAGCATTAAATCTAAAACCTTGCGGCGGGAATTTCTTATTAATTTTTAAGCGGTTGCTGACTTTTGTTGATCCAAACGGAACTCCGAACTCTTCATCTTCTTCAGACATTGCAGCCATTGTGAATGCTGTAGCTGGTGGCGCTTGGTGCTGTTTGTTGTATTTGCGTTTCCATTCTTCAGAACCCGGCGTTAAGATTTCATCATTCATGCCGATAGGGTTACCTTCTTGTTGTTCTTGTTTTGTAACAACTCTGTATGAATCTTCTTTTCCGCTGATAGCGCCAAAAGTTGTGCCTTCTCTTGTGATTATAGTACCGTCAGCAAGAGTTTTTCTCATTTCATTTGCTGCTAGTTTAGGTTTTGTTGTTTGAACAGGGTTCAACTCATCTTGTTTTTTGTTAGCTTGAGTTTGTACAGGTTTCTGTTCTGTTGCTTGAGATGTAGTATTTGCTTGGTTGTCCTGGGTAATTCCTCTTGCTTTGTTGCGCATTTCTGTGAGCTTTTCACGTTCATCAAACGGCAGATACTGAAGATATCGTGAAAATCTTGTATTACTCATAGAGCTGACATTTGCAGCTAGGAAATTTCGTATAATTTTGTGATCAACTGCACCCAAATTGAAATCAGAAATTTTGTCATCTTCAAGCAATTTGTAAATTCTGTCGCTCATTTTAGCTAAAAGTTCTCTTTTGGTAGAGTCTGAACCACAGGTATCATAAAGCTTTTGCAGTACAGATGTGTCGCTTATTCCGTTGATAAATTCATTTACGTATTGGGATTTTGAAATTTTATCAAGGAAAATATCCTGGGCTTTTCTGCCCAAGCTTGTAATAATGCTGTATAGTTCTGTAATAGAGCTTGCTTTTGAGAGTTTTTCTATAACTTTTTGACGTTCAATTTCAGTAATGCTTTTTTCCTCAGCAAGTGTATTAACAACTTCTTCTGAAGCTTCTTGAGATATATCTTTTGCAATTTTTAAGCTGTCTTCTGCAACAGATTTTTTTATTGTTTCTGCTGTATTTAGTGCATTTTCTGCAGCTGCATCCCGTTTGGCTTCAAGCTGCCTTTTTTCTGTTGCCGCATTTATCTCCTGGGTTTTTACTGAGTTTTGCGCTGTAACGGTATTATTATTTGAAGCAGTTTGTTGTTGAACAGTTTTTTGTGTAGTAGTTGTAGTGTTTTTAACTGTTCCTATATCAGCTGTCTGGATTTTTACTGCAGGCTGCTTAGTTGCTGCCGTATTGTTTCTTTGAGCTGCAGTTGCCGCAGCGGCAGAACTTGGAGCCGGCTTGTTTTCTTGTGCTGAGGCTCTTTGTGGTTGAGTTGTTGTATTAACCGGACTTGGGGTTGTGTCAGCTAATGTCTCTTTAGATATGTTGCCGGTTGACATTGCATTTTTAATTGCAGCTTGTTGCTCAGGCGGATAATTTTTAGCGGCTGTCTCAACATAAGAATTATATTGACTTCTAACACTTTCATCAACTGAATTTGATGCGGCGGCCAAGCCTTCGGTGACAGCTGCATTTTCAATTTTTGATAAAGATTCTCCAAAATAAATCTGTTCTTCAGCCCCGTTTCGTTTTGCATCAGTAATGAATTCTTGGGTATATGTTGCTCTTGATGCATCTGAAATATCAGCAGATGTAAGAATTTTGTTAGCAATATCGTTTGCTTTTTCTCTGGAGACCTGTGTTCTGTCGTTTTGACCTGTAATGAAACTCTGACGAAGCTCTTTTACCTGCATTACTTCTGTACCAAAAGATGCAGCTTGTTCAGCATCTAATTTTGCAGGAACCATTTGTGAAAGCTTATGCATTGCAGCTCTGGTTTTTTCAGAACCGTGTGCGCCATCACAGGCGATTTTACCTGCAGTTCTACCGTCATTTCTGGCTATAGCATGTGCACTATGGCGACAATGGATTCCTTCAGGACGAAGTGCATGAATTTCTTTGTTGGAATATCCGTTTTTGCGTAGAACATCATCAATTATTTTAACTTGGCTCCAATCACATTCACCGGTTCTGGCAGTACCTTTATAGAATTCTTGGATTTTTTCATATTTTTGTTCAGGAGTCAGACTGTCATCATTTAATATTGCATCAATATTTTGCGTTAAATAATTTTCTACGGTTTGACCTTGTTTTGCAGCTTGAATTTGGTTTGACGGAGTACCGTAAGTATCGTCTAAATTGTCACCAAGACTTCGTCTGTATTTGTATTCGTTAAGGATTGCTTGTTCTTCATCGCTGAGCTTTCCGGTTTTTTCTTTCTGGCGCAATTTATCGTAGATATCCTTATCTGTAATATTATCTTTTTCAATACCTTCTATAAGCTCAAGTTTAGTATTAAGTATTTTTATTTCTTTCGCATTTTTAATCGGATCTTCGCTTAGAATGGTTCTATCCATTTTTAGTTTTTCAGCCTGTGAAAGTTTTTTATAGTCTGCTATAGACAATTTATTTTTGTATAGAATCTGTGCAATTTGTAAATATTTTTCTAAAGCTTTTTCTTTAACTTTTTCATCTGATATGTATTTCCAGTTTCTATCTCCAACAACTTCAGTCATAAACTTATCTATTTTTGCTTCACGGTATTGTTTTTTTTCATTCTCCGGTAATGACTTATATTTATCATCAGTCATTGATAGTACTGTATCTGCACATATGCTGATTTTTTCAGATGCAGTTTTACCTTCTAAGCCTTCTGTTTTAGATTTAACAACGTTAATCATCTCTTCAGCTTTTGCGTATTGGTATTCTGTAAGCTTGGCTTTCAGGTCATTTGTATTGAGATTTTCTAACTCTTTTAATGGGATTGCTTTTTCATGGGAATACTGAAGCAACGTCAGGGTATTCATAGCTGCAAGTTTTTCATTGCTGCCGGCATTTAATTTTTGATTCAATGCTGCAAGTTGAGTTTTGAGATATTGGTCTTTTTCTTCTTTCGTTTTTAAGTTTTTGTATTCGTTATCGTGTTTTGAAAAATACGCATCAGCCATTGCAGACATTTTCTCTTGAGGAGTTTTTTTGCTGAATTCCTCGGACATAATCTCTTTAATTGGAATCAGCATCTTATTATCTTCGTGCTGTTTAATAATTTGCTGTTCTTCTTCTGTTAATTCAGCACCGCTTTTAGCTTTAGCTTTAAGCTCGTCAATATCTGCATAAACTTGCTGGGTTTCAATCTGATTTTCGGTCGCTTCTTCTGTTTTTATTGCTTGTATTGTTGTTGTCAGAATTTTTTGTATTTCTTCAATTGTTGAATTTGGGTAAAATTTTGCTTTTAACTCTTTTAGTTGAGTCTCTTTATCAAGCTTGTTAAATTCTTCTGATTGTATATAAGTCTTTAGAGTATTATTTTTATTTTCAAGTTCGTTATTTGTTTGAACTTTCATATTAATAGGTTTTTTAATGGCATTATCAGCAGACCCGGTACTTGTTTGCGGGGCTGCTAATTGTTCTTTTAGATTATACTGATTTACTTTTAATGCCATATAAGGTTCCAACTAAAATTTATATACTATAACATGTAAAAAATATTTTATTACCCTTTTTCAGTATGCGAAATATTTTTTACAATTCTTAATAAAGTCTGTTATTCATAAGATTCCATTATCTTAGGGGATAAAGTTTCTTTAAATTTTATAATGGTTTTATTCTTCCAACCATCATTTGCGATTAGTTCAATAATTTTATTTGCAGTATCATCATCCAGGCGGAATTCTCTATACAATGTTCCTTTAAAGTTCCCGTCTTTATCTGTAATCTTCTGCGGCACAAATATTCCGCAAAATTCCGTACCATTAGAAGGTTTATGATAAATTAACTGTCCAACTGTTGGCGGATCCATATATTTGTCGTTGCATTTTGTCCCGTCTTTAATGAAGAACACATGATCAACACCATTTTGTTCTTTTGTATATTTTGGATTTTTTACAAAATACATAGTGTAGCTATTGTTATTAACATTAACTTTTCTAGTATATTGAATCTGGTAGTTACCATTATCTAATGCTGCCCAGCCAGATTTAGATTTTGCTTGCGCAGCGGCTACCATAAAATCTATTGCCTCAGCCTCTTCTTCAGCTTGAGTATTCATTGCGATAATATTTGTTAATGCTTCGCTATCCAGCGGAACGGCTTTTGCAGGTTCGTTTGCGCCCATCAATCCCGGAGTCATTGCCATCAATAAAACTACCGGAACTTTTGCATAATTTCTGTTTTTAGGTTGAAAATCTTCTTTTAATCCTTCTGTGTCACCATCATATCTGCTCATAAAGCTTGGCTTGCTGTTATGATTTTTGTTAACACTAACACTGCTAATAGGTAATATTGCCATACTAACACTCCTTTTTTGTATTCAATTTTGCGGGCTAACCCCTTAACCCGTTGTCCATTAACTCTTTAATTATTATTACGATTATAACAATTTTTTGAGGTTTTGTAAAGATATGTTGAATTTTCTACCCTTACAATAAGAATTATTTAGTTTTAAAACCTAAATATTAAAAAATTTGCTATTATTGCAGGTTGCATTTTACAAAATTTAAAATTCATCCGTGTGTGACGTTATACCAAGAGTTTTGTTGTTATCGATGTCTATAATGTGTTTAATTATTGTATGAGCCATTAAAAGCAGATATGGGTTGATTTCATTGGTTTGTGACATATTTATATTTGCGCTTTGTTTTTCGGTATTTGTTTCTTTTATAGCGCTATTTGTGGTAAATGTAAGATTTGACTCCATTGAGTAGTGTTTTTGTTCTTTTTCAATACGCAGCTGGAGCTCTTGTTTTGGAAATTTTTCGCTGCAATCCACTAAAACTCGGACTGAGTTTGAGGATTCCAAAAGAAGTACGGTTTTGACTGTCCCGTAGTTTATTGTAGTTACGGTTATTGTTAAAATACTGTCTTTTTCTTCGCCATCTTCGCCTTTTTGCTGAAGATCAAGGTCAAACCCGACTCCATCTTCTAACGGCAGCCAGGGAAGATAGAGCATTAGTAATAGCTTTAGTGTTTTTTGGGGATTATTTTCTGCGGCTATTGATATACTTGCATTGATAAGCTTTGCCATATCTTTCATTTGAGAAAGATCGGTTATTCCTGATTTTGAGGCTTCTGTCATTGACATAATCAGTTTTGTAATGGCTTCTTTTCCGTTTTTTTGAAAGAGCAGTGAAATCTGGTTAAGATTGATCATTCCGTTAGAGAGGATATCAAGATTTTTTAAAGATGCTTGGAGCTGGTTTGCCATTTGAATATTGACCGCTTCTTTTAATGTTGAGGTATTGAGTCCCTGTAATTGCGCCAAGATTTGTGCTTGAAGTTGAGATAGAGAGTTTCTCTGTATTGCAATTTGAGCGGCGAACATCTGATTAAACTGGGCTTGAGTCATTCCGCGCTGAACCATATAGATAAATTCATTGACATTGCGCGGAAAACTTAAAATTTCTTTAGCATAAACTGCTCTATCCATATTTTGAAGAGTATTCAGCTGCAGGTTTTGAGAAACTGTATTTAGATTTTGGGTAATTTTTACAGCATTGGGCATTATATCAGGGGTTCTAGATGAAAGATTTGCAGTATTGTTTTGAGCAGGCATAGGCGCATTTGTATTAAACGTTCCTTTTGCTTGAAACGTTTGTCCTCGGTAATTCTGCGCGAAATTGTTCAGAAATCTTTTTATATCAATGCCAGCCATACATCTAATTTAACTGATTTTTTGTTAAAAGTCCACCTTCAATCGGCATATAAGATTGCGGATAGCTGTAATCTTCCAAGAAACCCAGATTTTTGTATAATCTCAAAGCTTGAAGATTGTTTGTTTCTGTAGTTGTGTTGATTTCTGCAATCGGTGTATTGTATTGTTCTATGGCATTCATAATATAATCCATTGAATGCTTTAACATTATTGTTGACAAGCCTTTACCCTGATGTTCTTCTTTAATTCCCACAAGCGGGATATTTACAATTGTTCCGCCTGTCAGGTTCATAAATGCAAACCCTACAGCTTTACCTTTATATAATAGAACACTTGTTGAATTTGGCATAAATTCAGCATAAACATCTTTAACAATTTTTGTAATAATATCGCGTGTACCTTCTCTTGTTGTAAATCTAGGGTCAAATAACGCATCAGAACTTTCTTTGAAGGATTCGTTTATAACTTCAATCGCATCTTCAAAATATTTGTCATTCCAGGATACAACCTCATAATCTTCAGGTAGTTTAACGATTCTTGCTCTGTCAAAAATTTCTTTTGAGGTATTAGAGTTGAATTTGAATCTCAAAACTTCAATACCCACAAATTTAAATCCGAGTTTTGCAATTACGCTGATTAGAGATTTTTGCTCACCAAGCATTGGGTAGCATACGATTTTTTCTTGTCTTAAAGTTTTTGTAATATCCAAAAATTTTACAAGAAGTTCTTTTGCTCTTTGCGAAAAATCAATTCTGTCAAGTGAGTGGATAATATTTAACTCTACAGCTTCCGAGATTGCTGTAGTATAAACCAAAAATGCAACCGGAGCTTCGTTTTCATATAGAACAATACATTTGATAAGATCTTTATCTATGGCATCTAAAAATCCGTCATAATCAAGCGGCTCAAGCTCGAAATTGTATTCTTCTGCGGCTTTCTTGCGAAAATCTTCATAAATATCTTCAAAAATACCGTAATCGTGTGCTGTTAAAATTTTTGTATTATACATTTTAATGGCGCTCCTTATAAGTAGTGGTGCATTTTTTCTTTTTTTGTATCTATATATCGTTTATTGTACTCTGTAATCTCTGAAGAGACTTTTATAATATCGTTTACGTTTAGTCCGTAGCCTTCAAGTCCTATAATTTTTTTAGGGTTGTTTGTTATTAGGTTAAATGTTGTATAGCCTATGTCTACAAGAATTTGGGCTCCTGTTCCGTAATCTCTGAGGTCTGACTTGAAGCCTAAAGAAATATTGGCTTCAATTGTATCTTGTCCCATTTCTTGCAATTTGTATGCTTTAACCTTGTTACATAGCCCGATTCCTCTGCCTTCGTGATCTGTTAAATATACAACTGCACCTTTTCCGTATTGGTCGATATATTTAAGTGCATTTTGTAATTGAGAGTTGCAATCGCATTTCAGGCTGTGGAAAACATCACCTGTTAAACACATACTGTGGATCCTTACAGCAGGAATTTTATCAGAACCGTCATCTTTTACAAGAGCAACGTGTTCTGTTCCGTTAATTTGGTTTTTGTATGCATATAGTTTGAAGTCCCCAAAAGCTGTCGGCATAAATGCTTCTGCTTCACGGGTTACAAGTTTTTCCGATCTGAGTCTGTATGCGATAAGCTCTGCAACCGAAATGAATTTCAAGCCGTGTTCATCAGCAAATTTCCTTAGGTAATCTCTTCTTGCCATGTGACCATCCGGAGCCATAACTTCACACATTACACCTGCCGGCCTGTGTCCGCATAGTCTTGCTAAATCAACTACCGCTTCAGTGTGACCAGTTCTTTCTAAAACACCCCCTGGTCTTGCAACGCATGGGAATAAATGTCCCGGACGTCTAAGATCAGACGGCTGTGCATCTCGTGCTGTTGCGACTTCAACGGTTTTAGCTCTGTCATAAGCTGAAATTCCTGTTGTCACTCCGTATTTTTCAGCAGCATCTATACTTATGGTAAAAGCTGTGTTCATACCTTCTGTGTTTTGTTCAACCATCTGAGGCAGCTCAAGCTGTTGTGCTATTTCACTGGATATTGCAAGGCATATTAAGCCTTTAACTTCCGATGCTAAAAAGTTAATAATTTCCGGAGTTGTTTTTTCTGCGGAAACTATTACATCTCCTTCGTTTTCTCTATCCTCATCATCTGCTACGATTATTGGTTTGCCTGCTTTGAAATCTTTCAAAGCTTCTTCTATACTGTCAAATTTGAATTTTTTTTCTTCCATTATAAGAACCCGTTTTCCTGTAAAAATTTCATACTTATACTGCTTTTATTATCTTGCGCAGATAAAAATTTTTCAACATATTTGCCTAAAATATCTGTTTCTATATTAACATAATCCCCGATTTTTAAATCATTTAATGTTGTATTCAAAAAAGTTTGCGGAATTACTGCGATTTTGAATTCGTTTCCTAAGATTTCTGCGATTGTAAGACTTATGCCATTTACGGTAATTGAACCTTTGTGTACAGCATATTTCTCCATTCCTTCAGGCAGTTTGAAACCAAGATTGTAAAACTCGCCAAGCTGTTCTTTTGATACAAATTGTGCAAGACAGTCTACATGCCCTTGAACTATATGACCGCCAAGTCGGGTATTGAGAGTCAAAGCTCTTTCCAGATTAACCGGTGTGTCCTTTTTCAGGGTCTTGAAATTAGTGACCGCAAGAGTTTCCTCACTCACATTGGCGCAGAAACTATCGGGAGATAAACTTACAACAGTCTGGCAGCAGCCGTTAACGGCTATACTGTCTCCAATTTTTGTATTTTTAAGAACATGTTTGCACCAGACCTCAATAACAGCACCGCTGCTGTTTTTAGAAAATGATTTAATCTTGCCGACTTCTTCTACAATTCCGGTAAACATAATTTTAGTGTAGCATACAACTTGAGTATTTTGGCAATTAGTGACGAAACCTTTACATTTCCGTTACTTTTGAGCACATTTTATATCAAAAAGATTTCTGTCAAATTCATCAAAACTGTTAATGATAGCACCCACGCAAGGAATTGATTTATATAACTCAGGTTCTTCTTCCGAGCAAATTGCAACAATTTTTCCAATACCTGCGGCTCTTGCTGATTCAATTCCTGAGAGTGCATCTTCCACAACTATGCATTCTTTTGTTGATAGCCCCAGATTTTTTGCCGCAATTTCATAAATATCAGGAGCCGGCTTGCCCGGAATTATTCCGTCAGAATATACTATTTTGTCAGTTTCAAACCATTTTTCAAGTTTAAAGTGCTCAATATAAAAATCAACGTTGGTTTTATCTGACATTGTGGCGATAGTTCTTGGAATGTCATTCTCTTTAAGAAAATCCAAAAAGTCTTCTACTCCTTGAGCAAGATGAAAATTTTCCATGTCATCAAGACACATTTGACGATAAAGGGCTTCTTTTTCCTGACCGTATTTATCAACCATTTCAGGTGAAGGTTGTTTACCGATTGCATAGCTGATAATCTGCTCATTAGTTCTGCCGAACATATATTTTATCATTTCTTCATCAGAAAATTCTGTGCCTCTTAGAACTTTTGAAAAATCTCTCCATGCTTGTTTATGTTTAGCAGAATCCCAATAAAGTGTTCCGTTAAAGTCAAAAATTATCCCTTTGAATGTCATTTTACTGTCTTTCCATTATTTTGTTGTATAAATCCAAATAAACTTTTGCCTGTTTTTCGTTGTTAAGCATTTTGTATGTATAAGCCAGGTTATAATATACTGCCGGCTCATCATTTTTTGCATCTAGTGCTCTGAAAAAGTTGTATCTTGCATTTCTGTATTCTTTTAATTTTAAATATGCGCAGCCCATATTATAGTATCCGTAAGAAAAATTGTCTTTATATTTTACGGATTTTTTAAACTCGGCAAGTGCCATATTCGGCTTTTCCTGGATTAAATAAATATATCCAAGATTGTAATGAGCCTTGTAATATTTAGGATCTTTTTCTATGGCTTTTTGAAACATGTAAATAGCTTCATCGATTCTGTCTTTATCCTGTAAAATATTCCCGATTAAAAGCCAGTCCTCAGCTGTTCTGGTTTCTTCCCCTTTACTTTTTAATAGTTTTAGGGCTTCGTCAATTTCATTTTGTGCATATAAAACTTTTGCCTGTTCTGAAGTCGCATCAACGACAACAGTAGTTTCTGCTTCTTTTTTCCATGGAATATTTACAGCATTTGCGCTGCCTGATAATACACTGCATAAAAGTATTAAAGTTAAAATATATTTTTTCATACCAAGATTATAGAATAAAATTTTTAAAATTTCCATTAAATCTATTTGACGATTTTTAAAAGGTGATAATAATGTTATTAATTGATGTCTCTTTTACTGAACTGGTTCCTGCTATTACTCCTTTTAGCAGGAATTTTTTTATTATTTGATTCAAAAGCGCCTATCGCAGATTTGCGATAGGCGCTTGTAAGGGATTTTAAAGAAGTTGGGAAATTAGTTATATTATGTAGTTACTTTACCTGTAATAAATGATATTGCTGCTGCAATTCCGCCTGCTGCCAGTCCTATAATTTTAGCTTTACCGCTTTTGCAGGCTTTTGCAATTCCGCCTGCTATTGCCCCGACAGTTGCGGCTCCTGCAAGTCTTCCTGCGTTATGTTTTGTTTTTTCTGTCGTACCAACCGGAGCTCCAGTTATCATAGAAACGTTATCTTCTGCTGATTTTCTGTTGAATGCACCAAATGTCAAAGATTGGATGAATCCTTGAGTCATTGAGCCGTGACCGTATTCTCGCAGTTGCTGAACTATCGTTTTTCCTGTCATTTGTTGATATAGAGTTTTTGCCCTTGCTGTAACCTCTTGGGCTGATCCGCTTCCGTATGCGATTCCGACTGTATTAACATAGTTTTTATATGCTTCTTCAATTTGGTCTTGTTCATTATTCATAATTTTATCTTGAAGAACTGAAGCGGCACCTTTTACGGCTTCCATAGAACCGTTAATTCTCATATCTGCATTTCGCTGCATTTTTTGCTGGTCAATATTGTAATCAATATAGAACTTTTGATAATCGCCGGCTCCCATCATCGGAGCCATTCCAAAAATACTTCCGCCCATACTCATTCCCATTGGGTACATGCTGTAATCTATATCAATATCATCAAATCCGTATGGATTTGGATTGTATTGAAAAGTGCTTGGTACAAGCATACCATTGATGCCGTTTACGCCGTTAGTCATAACTAACCTCCAAAAAATATTAACCTTTAACCTACCTTACTTATATAAAAAATTTTGTTCGGGTATAATTGCTTTAATTAAAATATTTGTTAATTTTTCTTAACAATCTTCGGTTATTTAGTTGATGTAAATATATAGAGTAGCAGTTATTATGTTTGTGTATATAATAAAATCAGGATATCTCTGTGCTAAAGAAATTATTATCAGCTTTATTTTCACTATTTGTTATTGCTGCGATATGTGTAGCAGGGTATTTTAACCGGCAGTTTGTGACGCATCAGCTCAACAAGGTTAAAGGTGTTTATTATGTTTATAAAGGTGATAAGGCATATAAAATAATGGAGGTGCCTCAGGCTATTAAGTATTATAATAAAGCTCTCAGCATATATCCTCAACATTACGGAGCTTGGTATAATCTTGGTAATTTATATGTGGCTTATGAGGATTATCATTCTGCATTGTATGCATATTCTCAAGCCTTCAAATATAATCCTAAGATGATGATTGCCAGAATGAATTATGGTATTGTGACTTCTGAAAAGCTCGGGAATTTTGATGAAGCACTTGATCAATATAACAAGATTATTAATACCGAACGTAAATTGATATCAATTCCATATATTTTTAACAACAAGGTAAGTTTTAAAGAGAATAAAGCTATTGCATATTACAATATCGGGGTTACCTATCGGTTAAAGTCTTTATATTCAAATGCGGACTGGGAACAGCAGCGTAAATATTTGAATATGGCAATTGAAGCTTATCAAAAATCTATAGAGATTAATCCAAATAGTTATGATGCTCAGTATAATTTAGGGGTTGCTTATCATACAAGTGGTGATTACGACAGGGCGGGAAGATGCTATTGCAAAGCTATAAATATTGCCCCGATGAATTATGAGGCGCATTATAATCTTGCACTTTTGTTAAGAAAACGACGTCATTATAAAGAAGCTTATGAAGAGATTGATAAAGCAACAACTCTTATAACCGCACTTGACGAAAATTCTGCATTGCAGCAGTATGTTGCAATAGTTATGAACGATATAACGCGTAATGTATATCAAAATCAGGAATACAGAAGATATTTAAAAACAATTCTGGAAGAAGAAAAGCGCAAAACTGCTCAGCATATGGCTAAAAATGATAAAGATATAAAGGCAAAAGAAACTAAAAAAGATTCTTTTGGAGAAACAATAACTTCTCCGGGGATAAATTTCATAAACGGAAAAATTGTAGCAACAGAAGACCTTGATCAAGCAATTTTGGAAAATTTTGGGAAATGCCCGTCAATATCGTTGTTTGATCCTGATTATGGAATATAAAGGAGAATAACAAAAATGACAAATGATACAAAAAATTTAGCAGAACTAAAAAGAGATTTTCATAAAATATACTATTCTGACATAGCTCCATTGATGAATGAATATGAGAAAAAAAGAAAAGCTCTATTTGTGAAGTTTACATTGGTGTTATTTCTAATGGTTATAATATTTCTTTTAATGTTATATTTTTGTATGGCATATATCTTTTTGTATATTTTTGTCTTATACTTTGGCTCATTGTATCTTGGAGACTTAAATAAAAATTTTACCGCAGAATTTAAAAATGCCTGTATGACAAAAATTATGAATGCGTTTGGAATAATGAACTGGTATCCCGAAGAATCCAAGTTATCGGATACTAAACTAAGAAAAAGTGAGCTTTTTTCCGGGTTTAATACAAGAGAAGACGATGATGTTTTTGTTGGTAAATATAAAGGTGTTAAATTTATTGTTTCAGAAACTAAATTAAGTGAAGTTGCAGGTTCCGGAAGGGATCGGGTGACACATGGTGTTTTTGACGGAGTTATAATTGATTTTGCCTCAAATAAAGATATTAGTAATACTACTATTGTTTCTACAAAAGGTGACATGGATATACAAAATCGTAGTTTGGTATTTTTTACAATTGCTTTAATCTTTATTCCCGGGATTATACAAAATTCTTTCTTTTGGGTGAGAGTGTTATCAATAGGATTTGTTGCGGTCTTACTTATTTGCGGAATTGCCGTAAACCTAACAAATAAGAAAAAATCAAAACTTAATCGGGTAATGTTAGAAGATGTTGAATTTAATAAGCAATATAATGTTTATTCTTCTGATGAAATTGAAGCAAGATATCTTTTAACTACAGCATTTATGGATAGGTTTAAAAACTTACAAACTTCGTTTGAGGCTTATAATGCAAAATGTTCTTTTTATGGCAAGAGTGTAATGTTTGCAATTACATCATGTAAGGATCTTTTTGAACTTGGAAATTTATTCACACCTTTGAATGGAACCGAGCACATGCAGGTATTTTTTAATGAATTGATTTCAATATTGGCAATGATAGATTACTTCAAGTTAAATGAAAAATCCGGTTTGTAGTATAACAAACGTGTAATTTATAAATAATATTCTATCTGTTCAAAAAGCAGGCGCTATTGTGATTTTTTGAGATTTCTTTAAGCTCAGGGATTTTGTGAGTACAAATTTCCATACAATATGCGCATCTTGGGTGGAATTTACAGCCATTGATTTGTTGAGATAAAGTTGGCGGCTGCCCTTGAATTGTTTCTAATTTTTCTCCTCTATTGCTTGGCAAAGATTTTAACAATGCTTGAGAATACGGGTGATTTGGGCTTGAGAAAAACTCTTTGTTTGGCGCATTTTCAACAATACGGCCGGCATACATAACGGCGATATCATCGGAGTTCTCACTGACAAGGGCAAGGTCATGGGTGATAAGCAAAATTGAGGTATTGTTATTTATTTTAATTTCTTCCAGAAGATTCATTATTTGGGCCTGAATTGTTACATCAAGTGCGGTTGTAGGTTCATCAGCAATAAGAATTTCCGCATCACAAGCCAGTGCCATAGCAATTATTGCGCGCTGCTTCATTCCGCCTGAAAACTCATGCGGGTAATTTTTTAATCTGGATTTTGCTCCGGGAATTTGTACTGCTTCAAATGCTTCTATTGCTTTTTTTTCTGCCAGTGTGCCTGATAAATTATGGTGAATTTTTATAATTTCAAGTAATTGGTCGCCGACTGTATATAATGGGTTAAGCGATGTCATCGGATCTTGCGGGATTAGTGCAATTTTAGACCCCCTTATATGCTGCATTTCTTTTTGGGTTTTAGCAAGTAGATTTTCTCTGTTAAAAAATATTTCACCGGATGTGATTTGTGCTGTTTTGGGAATGAGGTTTAAGATACTCATCGCGCTCATTGTTTTGCCGCAGCCTGATTCGCCGACAATAGAAAGCATCTTTCCTTTTTTAAGCGTGAAAGAAACATCAAAAAGCGCCTGCCTAAAAGCATTTTCTCCTCTAAAGCCTAAATTTAGATTTTTAACTTCTAGAATATTCATCACAAATTATTATATTATTATTTTAAGGTTTAGTAAATAGCAGATGAGGATATAAATTTTTTGTAATATGCTGGCAAAATTTTTTGTTATTGTGTATTTATAGAATATGAATATTACAGGGGTAAATTTATTAAATGTGACATATTCACAGCCGGCTGCTATAAACAGGCGAACGTACTGTTCTGTCCCTGTAATGAAATCTTTACAGGCTGATACTGTTTCATTTTCAGGCAGAGGAAGTGCTCCAAATGCTGAAAGTTTACGGAAACTTCTCCGCTACGGGATTCCTGATATGTATTCAGATGTTATTTTGATTGATTCGGATAATGTTAAGGATCTATTAAAAAGGAGAGTTTTTTCAAAGTCATTGCGAAGTGTTTACAGAGTATTAAAGAATTATCGAGATTCTCTGTTTCCTGTAGAAAAAGAAGTTTTAAGTTTAATAAAAGCTGAAGCTAAGCGCTCTCCAAAATCCAGGTTAGATGAATTTATTCACAAACTTGTTCCGTATCATAGTAAAAAATTATCCCAAATACAGCAGCCGATTTTTGCGGAATTGGATCTTTTAGCTTCTCAAATGCCGCCTGATTTGTTAGAACAATATAACTACTTGCGATATATTACAAATAAAAAACTTTCGAACGAACCAGTGTTTATACCTTTTAGTGTTAAGGAATTTCAATATAAATTAGGGAGGATAAAAGAGCGTATTGCACAAACCGGCAAACCTTATGAGATTGATTCCATCAATAAAATCATAAAATTGAGTAATTCTGTTGCCGATATTTCAAAAGAAAAGCGTTTAAGTTCAAACTTTCCAATGAAAAAATATGAGCGCAGGCAGCTCGATATGGTGTTGAAAGTCTCTGATTATTTTGAGCGATCTTTATTAAAAGAGAATAAAGAATTAAGGGATTTGATTGAGGTTTCAAAGTCAAAAGTTTATAAGGTTCCTACAAATATAAAATTTAACAGAAAGTCATTTATATATGAGCTGCAGAAAATTACGGACAGGCTTGAGGATAAAAAATTAGCACGTCGTTTAGAACAAGTTGCAGTCAAGCTTCCTACATCAAAAGATAATCTTTCTGCGTTTATAATGAAAGCTGCGGATCGTTCTGCTGAACAAATCGGATATGATTTACTCAGCGGTTCTATTGGAGCTGTAGATCATTTGCTGGCACACCATTATAAGAGGGGTCTTGATAATATTGATAATTATGGATTGAGCTCAGCTTATATGAATTCTAAAAAAGCTCATATGTCATTCTCTATTTTTCTTCGGAAAAATCCTGAGATTTCTGAATATTGCCAAGCTCAGACGGACAGACTTATAGAACTTGCAAATGTTGGTGTATTTGAAGAAATCGGATTTAGTCCTAATTATATCAGAAGTTTTGCCAGACAAATTTTAAAGCTTACAAAAGATGATGCCCCTTTAATTTTGGATACAAATGCGTTAAAATATTAATAGGAAGACTATGAAGATTCGGGCAATTACAGCGGCAAATTTAAATGTTTACAAGGCTGACTGCCAATCAGAAAGCGATTGGCGGAATACTTCTTATGAAACACTTTCTGCCGGAAATGATTTAAAGTGCATGCCTTGTTATTATCCTGTGAGTTTTTGCGGAATACAAAATTCTTCAAAGCTTCGCATGCTTTTTGCCTATAAACTTCCCTGTATTTATTCCGGTATTCCGATGATTGACCCAAAATTACTCAGCCGCTGGATGAAAGTAAAATTGTTTAATCGTTCTGCATCAGATGTTATGCAGGTTATAGATCCGCACAAGGACAGTTTTGTCGGGATAGAAGCTAAAGTTATTGATATAATTCGGGAAAGAGCACTTATTCATCCTGAGAAAAATATTAAAGAAATATTGGAAGAGGTTAAACCTGTATTTAGCAGAAGGCTTAGAAAGAAGCAGACACCGATTTTTCATGAATTGATTGAGCTGTCTCATCAGCTTCCTGAGAAGTACCAGCATAAATTTAAAATTCTTATGCAGGATACCTCAAAAAAATTGAATGAAAAACCTGTTATTATCCCTTTTTCATCTTATGAATTTAAATATAAACTTGCTAAAATAAAAGACGATATTCAAAATGGACAGGATATAAAATCCAAAAAGGTTATGAATAAGCTCCTCAAGGAGTCTAAAAAGTTTGCCAATACGACAAGTGCAAATACTATTGAGAGACAGAAAAATGTTATCAATTTTATGGAACTTATTTTGAAAAAGTCTGTATTAAAAAATAATGAACAGTTAAAAGATCTTATAGCAACTGCCAAATCAAGATTGAGCAAGCAGGAAATAGTTGTGCCGTTTACCAGAAAATCTTTTATTTATGACCTTGCGAAGATAATAGAGGATTTACCGAATAAAGATTTGCAGGAAAAATTTTTGACAGTGGCGCAAAAGCTTCCTACATCTCAAGAAAGTACGTCAGCCTTTATTCTTAAAGTTGTTGCAGAACCTGTTGATAAAATCGGTCACAGATTGATTTGGCCGTCACTTGCATCTGTTGAACATTTGCTTCCTCGCTCTTGCGGCGGACCTGATGAAATGTATAATTTTGCAGGAGCTTGTACCAGAGAAAATTCAAAACGTAAAAATCTTGAATTTACAAAACAGCTTAAATTATGTCCTGATACTCCAAAATATTGTCAGATGTATGTTGATAAACTTATCAGGCTTTATCATGATGGCACTTTTTCAAAACATGGTATCAGTCCTAAATATATAACAGATTTTTCTAATACGATTTATAAGCTTTCAAGGAAAAGAATTAAGCTTGATATTTCTGCTCTGAACAGCCGTCCAGCGGCTTAGGGCGGTTAACCTTTTACGGCTCCTTCGTTTTCTCCGGAGATAAAATATTTTTGCATTGCAAGGAAAAATATTATAATAGGTATTGTTGAAATTACCGAGCCTGCCGCAATATACCTCCAGTTAGAAGAAAACATTCCCTGTAAATTGTTTACCCCAACAGGCAGGGTGTACATTGCTTCTTTTGTTAGAACAATACTTGGCCATAAGAATTCTCCCCATGAGCCTATGAATGTGAAAATCGCAAGAACAGCAAGTGATGGTTTTACCATAGGTAATAAGACTTTCCAAAATACTTGAAAAACATTACACCCATCAACTATTGCGGCTTCTTCCATTTCTCTCGGGATTGCCAAAAATGCCTGACGCATTAAAAATATTCCAAATGCACTGACCGCAAACGGCATTATCAAACCGATAAATCCCATCGTATCATTGACACTGTCTACAAGGTGCAGTTTTAATGTTATAAGATAAACAGGAAGCATTATTGCCTGGAATGGCACCATAATTGTTGCCAGTATTGCGAAAAATGCGATTTTTTTTCCTTTAAATTCCATCCTTGCAAGCGGGTAGCCGGCAAGAGATGATAGAACCAGGTTTAATAAAACTGTGCCTCCAGCAACTATCATACTGTTAATAAAATATCGCATTAAATCAACCTTATGCCAAACTCCACTGTAATTTGCCCAGGTAAAATCCTGAGGGATTATAGAAGGCGGATAGGCAAAGATGTTTTCTCCGCTTCCTTTTAGTGATGTTGATACCAGCCAAATGAACGGAAAGATAGATAATAATGATACAAATATCAATACAAGATGTATCCAGAAATTTTTTAATTTTATATTCTGAAACAAGTTAAGAATGATTTTTTTTATGTTTGCAGTTCTATTTATCATATCTGATATTTGTTCCTTTCAAAGCAGAAAATATTTACCAACGAAAATGCCATAACAATGGCCAAAAGGATTACTGCCATTGCGGAAGCATAGCCCAAATCAAGATTTTCAAAGGCTTTTTCGTAGATGTAATAAACGATTGTTTTTGTAGAATTTAAAGGTCCGCCTTTTGTCATAACATAAATTTCAGCAAATATTTTCATTGCAGAAATTGAGCTGATTGTTGTGACAAGCGCAATAGTCGGCATTATATGCGGAATTGTTACGGTTAAATGTTTTCTTAAAAATCCTGCTCCGTCTATATCACAGGCTTCATATAATTCTTTAGGTACACTCATTAGTGCTGCAAGGTAAATCATCATATAATATCCGATACCTTTCCAGATTGTTACAAGTATGACAGAATAAATTGCATATTTAGGATCTGTGAGCCAGCCTATTGAATTTATATGGAAAACGTTTAATATATAATTTAAAATTCCTTGTTCTGCATAAAGCCACTTGAACGCAATTGCAGCTACAACGATTGAAACAATTACAGGAAGATAAATCAAAATTTTATATAAGGTGATTCCTTTGATTTTTTGATTGATTAATATTGCTAAAAACAGCGGAAGTATTGCTAAAACCGGAACTGCAGCAATAAGATATATTACTGTATTCCACATAACTTTATAAAATATAGGATTATGCAGGATTTCAAAATAATTCTTTAGCCCGGCAAAATCCGGCTGATAAATGTTTGTTGAATAGTTTTGAAAACTGAGTAATATAGTTTGGAAAAACGGTATAAAAAAGAATATTACCAACACTATAAAAGCTGGCAGTAAAAACAAATACGGTGCAGTTTTTCCATAGTATTTAAACATACACAGAATTATAGCACAATATTTTTAAAAGTCATTAAAACAATATTGAATATCATTTATGCTATAGGAGCATCTAAGACAGCTTTTGTTTTACCCTGATCGTTATAATGTTTTATTGTAGCAGTTAATCCTTTTTTTATTTCTGCCAATATAGCTTTATCAGCTTTTTCAGCTTTGGTTAATTTCCCTTTTTCCGAGCGGGTTGCAGTTTTTCTTAGCGCTGAGTACACAGATGTAACTCTTTCATTTAGTCCGTTGAAATAGTTTTTGAATAAATCTTTATCCGCATTAGAAAAAGAAATATTGATTTCGTCATCAATTCCTGCATAATCTTTGTTTTTGCCGATAAGGAATTCTTTTTGAGAAACTTTACCTCTAAACATTTGCATTATTAAATCAATATATCTTTTAGCTTTATGGGCATGAGAGCCGATTTCAGTATTTTCAAGATTGACTTGTAATTCATCGAATAGTCTTAAAAATTTATATACATATGTTGATTCATTATGTTTTGCGTGTGCGTAATTTGGTCCGAATAAGACAATTAATTCGTGCTGAACCGGGTTTGCTTTTTTATCAAAATTTCTGATAAATCTCATTTGGATATCTTCGTAACCTGACTTTTGAGGCTTGCCGATACTATATTTAAGATTAGCAGGCAGGTCAGCTATCCTGTCATTGACATCTTCCAGTCTGATATCTAAATCCGGAACGATTTTTTCTATTGATGGGTCTTTTAACTCTTTATTTGTTGGAATGTAGCCGCGTTTTATAAGATCTTTTACAGAAATTTCCGTGTCAGCCAAAACATAGCCGCGTTTTTCCATAGCCGCAAGATAAGCGTTTAATTTAGTCAAATCATACGGATCGTTACAATATACTGTTGTACGAATTGTATCAGGAACTTTGAATTTCCCGGAACGTACGACTTTACTTGCACGGGCTCCAGGGGATTTAACGGGATTTAACTCGCAGTATGCTCTGTCAAATGAAAATCCTAAACCTTTTAACTCTCCGGTTACGGCTTCAACAACATCAAGGTATGTAGTTGCAATTCGATTCAGCCTGCCTGTTTCAGAGGCAAATTGTGCTTCTAAATGTTCTGCAACCTTAGCAGAGGCTTTTGCGGCTGTTCCGCTAAAAGATACTGTATCTGCTTTTAAGACTCCAAGATTTGAATAAGCTGCCGGATTTGTTTGATTACCGGTTACGTTTTGCCTGTGTTGTTGTGGCTGAATCTGTGGAGTAAACCTTTGTGTTAAAAATTGAATATTCATAAATTTCTGCTTTCTTTTGCTACCTTCCCCTATAACGTGTGCAAACTTTTAAATTTTACATGGAAATACACAAAAGGGAATAATTTGTAATATAAATTTACAATAGTAAAATTTTGTCAAAATATATGTTTGTATTATCATGAAGTTACAGTTGTTTAATTAAGCATAGCTTATAAATAAGGAGGGTAAATATTATGCCGGGAAAAACAATTACAGTTGATGGCAACTATGCTGCCG
>URYF01000001.1 GCA_900551965.1 uncultured bacterium | reverse complement strand
CTTAAAATCTTCTTCATAAATATATTATGCATAACAACACATATTTTAACAAGACTGTCAACTAGCTGTTTTTTATTTCGGTTTCATATTTTGCTCCTTTCGTTTTTATATAATTCAATATTCACAACGCATCAATGGGGTGGCGGCATAGCCGCCGCCACTCCCTGTTATCAGTGCAAAATCAGACAATCATAGATTTTATCTATTTTGTCCTTCATTTCTGTTATTTGACCTTTTAAGTCTTCGCAACTGTCAATCGTTGCAAATCGTTTTTCTACATCTTTTATTATTTCGCGATGTTTTCGCTCCAATTGTTCCGGCGTTACAAATATTTTCTCCTGTATCAAAAACACAAGAACAACAACGATTATCGGAGCATAAGTAACTAAGTTTTCCATATTTTTCTCCATTTTCTAAAGTACTATAGGCCAGTAAAAATCAACCAGATAAGATGCTGCATCAAAAGGATGGGATAAAAATTTAAGTTCTTTTGTCTGCTTTATCTGAGTATATGTAGGCACATCAATTTTTGATGAGCCCTCCAAATATCTAAGGTTATAAATGTTATACAAAAGCTTTTCACACTTTGGGGAAATATACAAATTAACTTCACCATCGGCATTTCTAACCTTTGCATTGAACGCAGCAATACGATTTTTTATAGGCGGGTTAAACCCTTTTATTTTTATCTCGACGTCATACCCGAAAGCTTCCAATTTGCGCTTTATTATCACATAATTTGTATATTCACTGGTACAACTGCGATTATCTCCCGAAGCATCACCGTTGATAATAACTTTGCCTTTATGATTCGGATAACGGTTATGAAATTCATCACAAGTCTTTGCAGTTGTAGTGTTTTCTATAACTAACTCATCAAAATAAAATACCTTGTCATAGGTTTTATGTGCCAAAACCCACGCCATAGGATCAACGTTGAAATCACAGCTTATATGAACATCTAAATCTGGCTGATATTTAATTTCTCTGACATTTTCATCGGTAAAATCTTTCACAACAAGATTTGTGCTGTAATCTCCGACTCTGCCAAGAACAAAAATTTCATAATAACTTTTATCATAGAGTTTTTTTAATTCATCACAAAACCCGTCAGGCAAATAGATATTCTGAGTTGTCGGCGCACATACCAGCCTGTAATTCGGCGGCGGATTATCATAAAAAGTCTTATAAATCCAACCTTTTTGAACCTCAGGGTTTGTATGCCCAAAAATACGGTATGTGAAATTTTGCCAGCAAGAGCGCTTTTTCTGCCGCATTCTGGCTAAAAGCATCTTAAACGTATCGTAAGGAACATCTGACATCTCTTCAATTTCAACAAACCCCAAGTTCAAAGATTTAAGTTTATTTGGTTCATCAAAATGTCTGAATAAAATCTGTGATCCGTTACGAAAAACTAATTTTTGTTCGGCGCTAACCCACTTATAATCAACTTTATCTACAAATCCAATACTATCTAAATGTTCAAAATAAGTTTTTAATGTTGTATCTCTTACTAAAGTATAAGTTTGAGCCCCCACAAGACCTGTTATTCCCGGGAATTTCATAGCCAGCAGTATGCCAAGCAGTGCTCCGGCAAAAGTTTTGCCGGAGCCATAACCTCCTTGATATACTGCAACGTCCAGAGAATATTTATGCGGAATCTCTAAAAATTTCCTCTGTGCATCCAGTAATTTATATTTCACAATATCACCTCACCTTATCACAGAGCCCTTCCGCTTTGTGTTGGAATTGCAGCTTGCTGCCTATTCCCCCGTTGAGGTGCTGAGCCTGAACTATTTTGCAAAGCTTCCTCTTCATCTGTCAAAAAGTTATTTGCATTTTCTATTCCATACTGTTCCATTGCAAACTTAAAACATTCCAGCCAGTCAATACGCTTTGCAACCGTTTCAATTTTCAAAAACGACTGAACAACTTCAAACAATTCTTTTAACCTGGCTTTTCGCTCAAATGTGGCTTTTCTGTCTCCGTATCTATAGATATAATCAGAATTTCTCACCTTATCATCTATTTCAACTAAGAAAATCTTTCCTCTGTCATTTGCTAAAACAGATTCTGTGCCAAGTTTAAAATTAGAAATAATTTGGGCAGTTTTTTCAACCATAGGAACAATAACTTTGCGATTAATTGATTCTATAATCATATTTAATCTTGCTTCCTGCCCATTCGCAGAATAATTCAACTCAGTTGCCGTACGCTCAGCACTTTGAATATTCCCTGCCATGTTCTTGAAAATACCTGTTGCACTTTCAATTGTTGATTTGAAATAATTCAAGAAATCCCACCCTTGCATTGCTTTATCAAAAGAAATCGTGGTCGGAGGGGAAGTCATTAAAGCAGCATCATACTCAATAATTTTACCCGGTCTGATATCCTGTTCGCCTTTAAAACAGCCTTTTGGTGCTAAATATGGAGGATTCATCATAAGAGAAAGTGCATCTAGCTGCTTATTTAGGATTGTTGATGAAATATTATTCAAAATAAGCGCCACACGCAACGGAGAAATTCCACGTCCGGTTGATGGGCACTCAATAATATTTGCATGGATAAACGGATTTATAATAAACGGATTATCTTCATATCTTATCAGCACACTTCTACCAGCAACAACAATGAGTTTATTTTTCAAAACTTCCCCTGATGGAAGCTCAATATCTCCCCAGTATTCAAGGAGCTCAATCTTTCTTTCATACGTTGTTAATTTATTATTCTTTCTTCCTTTTTTTGCCACCACTCCTTTCAAAGTTTCCAGTTTTTCACTATTCAATAAATTATTGGATTTGTTTGACTTTATCTCATCAAACGTTTGATACGTCCTATAAATCTTTGCACACGAATCCCAATTATCACTTTCTGTTTTATCAAACACAAAGTCCTCAAAGTTAATAAATTTAACCTTTGCATTGTCATAAATAACTTTATCCTCAATTACAAAATTTTCCTGGGTATTTTGTTCTAATTGTTCAGCTAAAGTTAAAGCCCGTCTGGTTTTTCTGGTTTTAGTTTCCCAGCCGACAAAAAGTGTAACTTCACCGGATTCCACAACGGAATCTATTATTTTTTCCATTTCATCTTCGATTTTCATCGCCTCAAATGTATGAACCAGCATAGCTTTTTGTTTATTAGCTATTTTTTGTGTTTCAAAATCTGTACCCTCAACATCAAACATGCCATCTGGATGAGAATATAAATTCTGAACAATATGAGATTTCAGAGTCTGCGCAAGTTCATAAATATCAGGAAGCTGAACATTACAGTCCCACGCGTTAACCTTGGGGATTGCAGAATCATAGATAGCATACTTAACAAGTCTGTTATCCGATAACTGTGTGCTTCTTTCATCTTCATAGTAATCATATTTTTCAATTATATTTCCGAGCAGAAACTGTTCGTCTATATAATTTAAGGATTTTTTATCAAAATTTTTATTTTCCATATTTACCTCTCATTTTTGTAATAGTAATTGCGATATAAGCCATACACCTCAATATCCTGCAATTTTCCAAGCCTTATTGTTTCATTTTTCAAAGTGGATTCATAAACAAAGCCGCAGTCTTTTAAAAGCTTTTTTACCCGAAAATTTTCAGGATAAATCTGTGCCTTGATTTTCGATAACCCAAATTCATCAAAACATTTTTTCAAAAAAAATTTTGCACTATAACGAATAAAACTACCCCATGCCTTTTTATCAAAACATGTCGTAAGCTCTGCACTGTACATAACTTTACCGCCACCAGTAAAATTATCCAGATAAACAAAACCCATAAATGTATCTTCATAATCCAGAACAACCCAGAAAAAAGGTGATTTATCTATAATAAATTCCTTTATATCCGCAGCGCTGTAAGTAGAAAAATCATCTTGCAAATATTTAAAATATTTTTTAAAACATGCCTGAACAAAAGGGATATAGTGCAAATTCACAGAAGTATCAAGTGTCGTGCCTATAATTATTTTTTCAAATTTACACATAATTCTAAACTTTTACTTTGACAAATTTTATATAACTGTTACCGCTCACAAATGAATCGGCTTCGCCGGCAAGCAATTTTGCTCTGTCAGTATTTTGGGTGCCCAAATACCCTTCTGCCTGAACTCCGTTTATATAAGATTTTGTTTTACTGTTTTTGTTTATAACCTCATAAGTCGCAGCTTTTGAGAAAAGCTTAGCTTTTGGAGCCTTTTTGATATCTGCAATAAATGTTTTATTTTGTAATTTTTTTGCAGACTCTAATTCCTGCCTAAACTCTTGTTCAATCTTTGATTTAACCATTTCGTTGTAAGCTGAATCGTTTAGTAAAATTTTTTCAATATCTTTATTTTCTTTCATAGGATATTACCTTTCTATATTAAATTTTTTCATCATCAAGGTTTGCAATAGTTATAATCTTTGCTTCCCGATACTCATCTTCGCCTGCAGGCGTTGAAAATCCCATATATTTACATAGAGATTCTAAAGCTTTCAACCCCGCAGAAGCATCACGGAGCTTAACTTTCCCCGTTTGGTTACCGTCTTTATCAAGGATATCTTCCCGTTCAAGAGAAAATTCCGCAATTTGAAGAAGTTTTTGGATTACATATCCCCTTTGGACATTCAAAGCATCTATTTGAAGCTTTATTCTCGATTTTATTTCATGGATTATGTAATCTTTTTGCAGTAATTCTGAGGAAAAAGCTTTTAAATCTTTATTCTTATAACCGGATTTTTTAGCAGACGATTCACCGTCAAGCGTCTTGATATACTCTTCAACAAACCTTTTTTGTTGTTGTGTTAATTGTTTCATATCTTTACATTTCTTATCATAATTTGTCTTTTTCTCGAATAACTTGTATAATGAACATGCTATTTATATTTCGGCTAGTGTAAATCTTAACAGGGGGGAATGAAAAGGACTTCCTGTTTTTTTTGCCCTTATGATCTGAAAAGATTTACAACCGGAGCATTTGAAGCTGATGCTGATGTTTTGGAACGCAGGTTTAGCAACGCCTCTTTGTACATGCTCATCCAATACGGGAATTTAAAATACTGCGGATTAGCTTTTAACCTTAAACATGTCCCATAAACCAGAAGCTGTTCAGCAAACGGCATCGGAATCAGAGGTTCATCCATTTCTGTTTCAAAATCTGCTTTTTCCTGCTTACCCGTATCAATAACACAATTTCTCGTATAATATACAATATCAATAGTCTTATCTTTATCAAATTTCGGAAACAGAAGATTACCGGCAAGACTTGAATATGTCCCGGATTTAGGGGTGCCTGAAATAAACGGTTCAATATTATCCGTAAAATTATATTTTTTACCATCGATAAAAAGATATAAAATCCTGCCGTTTATAGTGTTTGCAACCTCGGTTGTTTTAGCCTTTAAAGTTAAAGTATCCCGCCTTAATAAAAAATTCCAACCTTCCGCATTACAAATCTCTTTGTTTATAATATTCAAAATTATTCTGATACGCTTGTGGTCATTTTTTATAAGTTCTGAGAATGCGTTAACTTGCTTATAGTTCAATTCGAGTAAACATTTATTTATAAGTTCTAAAAAATTCATTTGTATCTCCTTTTTTTCGAAAAGTCCGAACAGGAAATAATAAAACCTCCTGCCCGAACTTTATAAATTCAACAAAACTACTTGATAAGCCCTTGTCTGAGCTGCTCCATAATCATTTTTTCGTTTCTGCTGAATTCATCACCACTCATCCTGCCAATCTGTTCGCGAGTATAAATCCTGTTAAAATTGTTTACCGATGGTGAACTTTGGGCGTATGCCGTTAATTTACTTTTGGCAAGTGCGTTCTCGTCATTCAATGATTTTTCGTGAGCAGATTTCTTCAAATATTTATCAACGGCTGAATTTTCTAAATTTTCAACAAGTTGAGATATTCGAAGGATTTCATCTTTATCCATGTCATATCCCTTGATATAATTTAATACATCTCCGCGACCTTCTGCATCAAAGAATCCCGGGCGTTCTTGGTTAAACAAGTCCATAGGATTTTGAGCCGGAAGGCTTTGAGGATTCATCTCCGGAGCATTCATATTAGGAGCTTGTTGCTGCTGAGCTGCTTTATACATGTTAATTTGCTGAGCTTTACGAGCTAATTGAGCCAACAGATATTGCCCTTGTGTTTGTGTGATTGTACCTTGTTGCATTAAGCTGCTCACTTTTTGAACCTCAGCTCCTATTGCTTGCTCCATTTGATAAAATGTATCATTATATCCGTTCATAGGATTTGCCTGCGGATTTACGGCAGGTGATGAAATACCTTTTTGTAATTGCTGCGGATAGGTTCCGCCTGTAAAATTTTGCATAAAATTTATTCTCCTTTTGTTTTTGACAAAGATTTCATATACACGACAGAAAGTTCAATAACGTCATCAATAAAACTTGATAACAAAACAGAAATTATTGTTTTAACAAATCCCGAAAAAGGCAGATTTTTAACTATATAGTCAATTGCCATTTTCTTTTTTGCTTCTCCTTTTCCGCTACCAAGCTCAGATTCTGCAACCATAACCGCATTCTTTGCCAATTCTTTTATTTGCTTTTTTATATTTGAAAACATATAGTCTCCCCCAATTTTATAAAAATGTACTCTCAAAGTAATATAACCGGAGAGTACATTTTACTCTCTTACACTATGCTGAAGGCTCACTCTCAGTTCCGTCACCGCTGCCTGAATCTACAGATGAACCTGTTGAGATAATCATTTTTGCAAGAGATTTAGGCTGGACAGTTTTAGCACCGTACAAATACAAACCTCTAACCAAATCAGAGAAACTGTCTTTATCTCTTAAACTTTCGATTTTAGCAAGCTGAGATGCAAAAGTAATAGCATCATTTGTACCCGCTAAAGCGTAATATTTACCGTCAACTTCGGTTAAGTTAGTACTTACTAAAACATCCATGCCTGCAATTCTGCCTATTGAACCATCTCTTAATGTTTCATCTGCAACTTTGTATGCTGAAATAAATTCAGGACTTTGCAATAAACAAGCTTCAATATCAGGATTGATAACAACCCATGGTTTTACTCCTGCATAAACTGCATCTGAATTTTTCAATGCCAAAGATAATTTCACAAAGTATTCATAAATATTTGATTTTGAAAGCTCTACAGGCGCATCTTCCGAACCTACAGTATTTGAAGCTTCAACATCGGTATGAAGACCTAACAAATATGAATCCTGAACTTCTTCTATCGCTTTTTTTGCATTAACAAGATGAGCTTCTAAAATATCCGAATTTGCCTGAACTTGAGATACATCATCAATTTTGAATGCAAAGAATTTTTTCTGATCAATCACAAGCTCTTGTGATGTCGGATTAAGTGCAGAATACTCAATATTTTCACTAGTTAAGGTTGAAATCGTTACATCTGCAGGGGTAATAATTTTTACGGTATCCCCTTGATTTTTAATCTCACCTTCCCAGTTTCTGTTAACGCATTGAAGCATTACACAATTTTTTTCAAGCATTTGGTTAAGTTTTTGGCTCCATACTTGTGGAATAAATACAGAATAACCTGATGCTGTTGTAATTTCGTCTGTCATTTTCTTTTCCTTTCTTTTTAGTGTGTAAACAATAAATTATGAGTGGTGATATATTTTTATTTAGTCGTCATTGTAAATTTCGCGGAATTGAAGCCCGATGATTGCGCAATTATCACCAATATCATCCCCCTCAATACAGAGTTGTATTGAATAGTTACTTCCGCATATTTCAGCTTTTTCCATAGAATTTGAGGTTATTGGCCAAACCGGAATATCACTTTCGCCATCATTCCAGCAATATTGAACTTCATCAGGTGTATCTTCACCCGCCCAGAAAAAATGGCTGAAATGTTTTGAGTATATAAGCTCTTTATCATCTTGATATTCGCTGTCATAGTCCTTATACAAGGAAAATTTAAATTTATTATCGTGAATATCATCAAGTACAAAATAAAATTCGTCTACTAATTTTCGGTGCAAAACATTTCCAAGACTCAAAAACGGAGACTTCCACATAAATTTTATAAAATTACCGTCAAAAGTTGCCCCGTAATCTTCGCGATAAATCTTACCGTTTGAATCCGCCGAAACAATATAAGAATTAAACAATATAGCTTTGGTAATATTTTGCGGAATAACACGTTTGTACCAGGCATAATTCACATAATCATTTATCCAAACAGTATGGTAATAAGGTTCATCAAGATATGGAAAGAAATACCAAACCTGATGTTTATTTTGATAATGAACGGTATAAGTATCTCTGAGTCTTGAAATATCAAACTTATTAAACTCATCTTTAATATTTTGAGAGATTTCAGAGCCCAAGCGGATTTGATTTAATTCCCCGACCTGCTCTAAAGCGTATATCCCGTTACTTAGAAAAAACTGCTTGTTATCAACATTGACTATTGAATTGGCTGCAACAACACCTTTATCTGCAAATAGCGTTATTGCAAAATCCGTCGGATTTGAACCTGTTAATAAATAAACCTTTTCCCGTTTGTAAACCGCAAGATAATCTTTATAGGTACACATTGCAATAATATCTGCCGTATCTGTGTGAAAATCACTGATATATCCTGCATCTTCTTCTGTTTCAAAATCATTGTATGAGCCCAATGCCGAGTAATAAATTGTGGAGTCCTTACTGCACCATACCCTGCCTTTATAAATTGTCACACAATCGGGATATAAAACATTTCCGCTTCTATCTTTTAAGTTACAATTCACAACTTCAAACGCTGAATTATCTTTTATATAAAACATTTCGTCTGACTCGGTTGCAACAACAACTCCGCGCAAAAATTTCGCAAATTTCACTTTTGTTCCTGTCAAAACTTTGTCAATCAAAGTAAGTTCATCATTTTCTTCAGAATATATATAGATTTTCCCTGAAATCGTTGTGATAATAAGCTTGAATAAACTGTCAGATTCCATTTCACAAAGCCCTGTAATCTCTTCAGATTCCGGAAGTTCTACAAGCAAAATATTACCTTTTTGTTTTGTAATACCTTTATTGTTATAAATTTCAATATTTTCAGAATCAGACCAATAAATTTTCTTAGGATTTAAACCCAATTCAGTTTTAGTGGAAGCCTGATTAATTCCACCGGACAAATCAAAATAATTAACATCCATAAACATAACCTCTTAAATTTTTTCCTTGTACCATCTAACTTTTGAACGTATAAAATTCCCGGCATCATTTCTGCCAACCCAAGGGTATGGAGGAATCCAAATTATATCAATCTTCCCAAAACTTGATGTTTGAGGATGAGCCTGCCCGAATTCGTAATGAGTTAAAACAGAGTTTTTATTTACCGGCAGATTGTATTTTTTACACAATTCCGCAACGAATTTCATACAAGCTTCAAACTGAACTTTTGTAATCGGGTAATTCCCGGGCCCAGCAACGGATTTGAACCCATACATAGCACACATACAAACACCGATAGAACCGGTATTGCCGCCCCCGGTATGAGCTGCATAATTCCCGTCGTTACAATTATCATTGTCTTCGGGCTTATATACCCCTGAATAAATGTGCCCGTCGGCATCCAGCAAATAATGATAATACTTTTTCTCAAACTCGCTCGGGTAATACCTTCCGGCACTCCAGTGTAAAACTATTCTTTTGACCATATAAATACCTCATTGAATCCTCCACCGAGTATGCACACTCATAAACAGAGCAACAGCATGTGTACGATTGCGCGCATTCAGTATCGAAACGATTAAGGAAATATGAGTTTGGACTGTTCTTTTAGACATTTTCAACTTGGCTGCAATTTCTTTATCAGTATAACCATTTGCAATGAGTTTCAAGATTTCAATTTTCTTTGGAGATAGTTTCATAAAATACCTCTATTACTCAAGTTGTATTTATGTTCATCTTACATTAAGCCTTTTGCTAATTTATTAAGGATAATTCCGGTTAATAAAAACGGGGGTTATTAGATAGGGTTGTTAACAAGACATAATAAAAACCCCCGAATGGATCTTCGGAAAACCCAATAGTAATTTGAAGGATAGGATTACTGAAACCTGATAGTCTCCTAATTTTTGCATATACATTAGTGCTACTTATATTATGACAAATTCATTTCTACAGATTTTACAAAACAACAAATTGCAGAACTTCCCAAGTCTTAAAAATTCTATACAAACATATACCTCTTTCCTCTAGTGTAACAATCTTAAAAACTCATCATCTTCTCAACAGAGGATTTAAGTTTTAACCGATTACATTTCAAGTATATATGATTTTTTCAAAAAAAATAGTCCGTATTAATACGTACGTATAAATACGGAATTGACAAACATCAAATAAGTTCCGCTGTAAAGGTTTAAACCCCATCAAAAACCTCAAATCTTCATAAAATGTTACATGTAATCTTCGAGCAAAATTATACAAAAACTTTAATAACTTGCCAAAAATTTTACTCAGCATAAAATAAAATTATGGGGAATATTTTATTCATTTCGGAAGATGATGCTGTTTTAGACAGATACAAAAATTTGTTTGGCTCAAAACCATACACGTTTAATTCTTGCTGCAATGCAACATCCGTATTTGACCTAATCGAAATTGACCCAATTGATATTGTTATCATTGATAACAATGTTAAAACATTTAACCTGACACTTGCGGCAAAAAAAATTAAATCAAAACTTGAAAATGTGCAGATTATTTTATTAACCGCAGAAAACCCCGCCGAAGCAGAGATTTTGAAACTTGCAGATGGGTTTCTTCTTGATAGTTTTTCTGATGAATTGATAACTTCAATGATTGATACCCACCTAAAAAACAAAGAGAAGCTGGATATTTTATCGGGCAAGAATAAAGACCTGGCTGACAGTTTGTATAGATTAAATGTTTTATACAATACAAGCTCACAATTTGCAGGAACACTTGACACTAAAGAACTCTTAAACTATATGATTGAAGGACTTGATAAGTCGTTAAGTTTTGATTTAACAAGCACAATATCTTTTGGTATTGAAAACGAACCTGTTTTACTCATAAATTCACTTTATGATATATCAGAAGAGCTTATGAGCGCATTAAAACTTAGAGCCATTTTAAATTACAAATCACTGTTTGATAACGGACAGGCGCCGTTTGAAATAGACAGTACAAATTTAAAAATAATAAAAAATATAAAAAACCCGAACAATAAATTCACATTCACAATTTTCCAATACGATAACATGTTCGCACCTATCGATTTAGGGGATAATTTCTTTGGCTGTATTGAAATCTTTAAAGAAAAACATTTTACAACAGATGATGCAACATACTTCCAAACAATAGTTCAACAGGTATCCCTACCGTTAAAAAGTGCAGGCTTATACAGCGAAATCATAGAAAAAAACGAAGAATTAGAAAAACTGGAAAGAGTAAAATCTGAATTTATTTCAATTGTTTCACACGAATTACGAACGCCGTTAACACCTATAAAAAACGCTTTAACGATTTTATCAAGCGGCAGATGCGGAGCTTTAGGCGAAAGTGCTGTTAAATTCATAGATATGGCAAAAAGAAACGCCGAAAATCTTACAAGTATAATCAATGATATTCTTGATATAAACAAAATTGAAGCCGGCAAAATGGACTTCAACTACAAAATCATGAATATTCATTCCGTAATTGAAAACGTTAAAACAAACTTTGACTGTGTTGCAAAAGAACACGAGATAATCTTCAGCACCCAAGAACAGGAAAATCTGCCAAATATTTATGCAGATTCCCAGCGTCTTGGGCAAGTTTTAACAAACCTTGTTTCAAACGCAATTAAATTCACCCCAAAAGGCAAAAGTATAACAATTCAATCTGAATTAAAAAATTCTTCTGAAATAAATACCAACCCGTATTTCGCAAACGAATTAAAAAATCTAAACGGAAACTATGTAGTTGTAAGCGTAGTTGATGAAGGTATCGGCATAAAAGAAGAAAACCTTTTAAAAGCTTTTGATAAATTCACACAAATAGAAAATTCACTGTCAAGAAAAGTCGGCGGAACAGGCTTAGGGCTTCCGATTGCAAAGCAGCTCATAAAAGCCCACAAAGGTACAATTTGGTGCGACAGCACAGAAGACAAAGGATCAAGCTTCCATTTTGCAATCCCTGTCACAACAGAAAGCGTGGAAGGAAAAACAATACAAAAAGAACTTTTGTAATATAATAAAATTATGGATACGAAGAAGAGAAAAATAAGCATACTTGGGTCTACCGGCTCAATCGGCACTCAAGCACTTGAGGTCATAGAAAAATTACAGAACAAATTTGAGATTATTGCACTATCAGGCGGCAGTAATGTTGAATTACTAAAACAGCAGGCTTTAAAATTTAAACCTAAATATATTTGTTCGGGCAAAGAAATCTCTGAAAAAATTGATATCCCCGGAGTTAAAACTCTATATGGTTCAGACGGGCTTGATGAAATCTGTTCAAACAAAGAAAATGATATAATCCTTGTAGCAGTTTCAGGGAAAATAGGACTAAAACCAACCCTAAAAGCGATAGATAACGGAATTAATATAGCACTTGCAAACAAAGAAACTCTTGTTATGGCAGGAGATATTGTAATGCAGCGTGCTAAAGACAAAAGGGTTAAAATAATCCCCGTTGATAGCGAACACTGCGCAATCCACCAGTGCATAAAAGATATCACTCAAGTCGAAAAACTTATAATAACAGCAAGCGGCGGTCCGTTTTTACATAAAACAACCGACGATATGAAAAACGCCACTGTTACAGAAGCTTTGGCACACCCAAGGTGGAATATGGGTAGAAAAATCACAGTTGATTCTGCGACTTTAATGAACAAGGGGCTGGAAATTATAGAAGCCCATCATCTTTTTAATATGTCTTACGACAGAATAGATGTTGTTGTTCACCCGCAAAGCATTGTCCACTCGGCAATTGAATATAAAGACGGCAGTGTAATCGCACAACTTGGACTGCCAAGTATGCATATTCCTATCCAATATGCGATTTCATATCCTGATAGATTTGAGGGCATAAAATCTAAAAGTTTCAGCTTCTCAGAAATAGCAAGACTTGACTTTGAAAAACCTGATTTTGAGAAATTCCCAAGCGTAAAACTTGCCTACCATGCCGGCAAAACCGGCGGAACCTCAACAACATGTTTAAATGCCGCAAACGAAGAAGCTGTTTTCGCGTTTTTAGATGGAAAAATCAAATTGTTTGATATATATACAGTCACTGAAAAAATGATGACAGAGCACAATGTTATCAAAAATCCATCAATAGACGAAATTTTTGAAGTTGACAAAGAAATAAGAATAAAAACAAAAGAATTGATAAAATAATAAAGATTAAGCGGCGCAAAGGTTTCACCTTTGCGCCGCTTCCTTATTTTTGCAACTATTATAATCAAGAAAAAAGATTTAAAATTTCAAGAACCCCCATCATTATATATTTAATAATCAGCAGCAATACCCAGAAAAATGCCAAAATCGACATTCCCAGCGGAATTACAGCAAGAATAAATTCAATAAAAGTAAAAATTACAGCAGTTGAATTTCCAAACCACTCTTTATTTTTAATAAACTCCGGCAGGACATTTGTTTCAATATAGGTTTTGCAATTTTCATCAAAAATATCAACGGTTTTTGAAGGGAAGCACCTGCATAATTCGGCTTTTGTAAGGAAAAACGATTTCTCACCAAGCTGAGGAACATTTTTGTAATTCAAAAGTTCATAAATACTTCCGTCAACCAGTTCCACAGATATCCTTTTAGGTCTATCCGTACAATCAATTCTGCGAATATCATTTTCTGATATTTTTTTGAGAACTTTAGGATTTAACTTTTTATTTTCACAAACATATAAAGTATTATCATAAAAAGTTAAAACCTTGTCATTTCCTTTCAACTTTCTAAATGCAACAATCAGAGCTGTTATAAAAAATATCAAACAAACTATTTTAGAAACATCGGACAAAACCGTTCTAAACAACCACACGGCAATAACACCGCCTGCTAAAACAAACGGAAGAAAATTCAGCACGAATATCAAAAACTGATTTCGCCTAAGAAAAACTTTTTGTTCACTCATAAAACCCTCCTTATTTCAATATATCATATTATCAAATATTTGTAACATCATTTACACTCCGGTTAAAAGTATGCTATACTGTAAATATAAGATGGATTAGGGGAAATTATGAAAAAGATTCTTATAGTAGATGATGAACAAGATATTGTAGAAAGCCTGAAATTCGTATTGGAAGGCTGTGATTATAGCTGCTACTGTGCGTATAACGGAGAAGACGGCTTAAAACTTGCACGTGAAATTGTTCCGGATTTAATAATCCTTGATGTTATGATGCCAAGAATTAACGGTTTCAAAATAAGCAGATTGTTAAAATTTGATGCTAAATACAAAAACATTCCAATTTTAATGATTACAGCCCGCTCGCAAGAAGAAGATAAACTTATCGGCGAAGAAACAGGCGCAGATGAATATATTACAAAACCGTTTGATCTTGATGATGTAGTAAAAACAGTTCAAAAATATTTAAATCCGGAAAACTAAGAAATGAATATTATTACAAATAAAACACTTGAAACTTTAAAATACGATTTGGTTAGAGAAGGACTTGTTCAATACGAAGTAGTTGAACAAGCAGAAGAAATTGCAAATGCTCAAAACATCAATATTGGGCAGGCACTTATTAATTCCGGATTTTTGTCAGAAGAGCAGCTGATTAAATTTTTAGAATCAAAACTTCATACACCGTACGTAAACCTTGAAGATTACGATTTGGATGCAAAATGTTTAAAATACATAAACTTTTCAGATGCAAGAAGATACAAAATTATTCCGCTGTTTAAAATTGAAAACACTCTGACAGTTGCCATGGCAGACCCAAGGGATTTGTTTGCGATTGACAAAATTATGGAAAGTGCCGAATGTGAAATTGACCCGGTATTATCTTCAGAAGAAAGTATTCTCAAAAAGATTGATGAATATTATAAAATTGATGTTTCTGTCGGCAATATTTCAACAGATGCAAATTCAGGTTATGACTGGCAGGACGAGCTTCATAAAGAAGACTTGAGCGACAATCATATCCAAAAAATTATCCGCGCTATCTTAAAACAAGCAATCCTTGAAGGGATTCACGAGGTAACCTTCCAGGCAGAAGAAGATGGTCTTGGGGTAAACTTTAAAAAGCACGGAGAATTGAACAACAAAGGAGTTGTCCCGACGGCTCTTGTAACCTCTTTTGCTGCAAAATTAAAATCACTATCAGAACTTGATCCGTCAGTTTCTGAAGTCCCGCAGCTTGGAAAACTTTGTTTCAAGGTAGACAACATAATTGTTCTGGCAAGTGTCTCAACATTCCCGACAATTATGGGAGAAAGAATTTTCTTAAAAATTTATAAACCCCCAAAAACTTTGGATAAAATAATTTCTTCAAAATCCGAGCTTTCAGAAATCAAGCAATCACTGGACAAACCTGGAATTATTCTTGTCTGCGGTTCATCTTTGAGCGGAAAAACCCATGTTATATATTCGCTTTTATTAGAAGCTGCAAAACAAAAGAATAAAAATATTATGACCCTTGAAAGTATTTCAAAATACGAACTTCAAGGAGTTAATCAGTGCGAATTTAACGAAAATGTCGGGTTTAATATGGATAAAGCTTCAAGATTTATAGAGTTTCAAAACCCTGATATAATCTATCTTGAAGGGATTAAATCAAAAGAGTCCTTCGACTATTTTTCAAGCCTTGTTTATAATGATAAAACTATTATTATGGAATTTCTTGCAAATAATATGGAAGATTTACGTAACAAAATGGCATTTTCAGATTTTGACACCCTAAAATCAATAATTTCAAGCATGGTATTTATCCATTCTCAAAACAGTGTCGAAGTATTTAATAGAGAAACTCTTCAAAAATATCTCGGTTAAAATTGTAAACACTTATTAAAATTCCCCCAACGCCGTTTCTTAAAAATTATTCTTGTAGTATTATAGAAATTACACGAGAGAAAGGGAATTATAGATTATGTCAAAACAAAAACCGAACATAGCAATTTTAGGCGCAACCGGCGTTGTTGGAAGAGAAATTACCAAAATAGTTGACGAATTAAACGTTGAATTTAATTCTATCAAGTTTTTATCAAGTGCAAAAAGTGCAGGTACAAAAATAGAATTTCAAGGCAAAGAATATACTGTTGAAGAAGCAACCCCGGAAAGTTTTGACGGCATAAATATCGTATTAGCTTCTGCCGGCGGTTCAACTTCACAAAAATTTGCTCCTGAAATCGTTAAACGCGGCGGAGTTTTGATTGATAACTCTTCAGCCTTCAGGATGGAATCTGATGTACCATTGGTTATCGCATACGCTAACGATGAAGATTTAAGAAAACACAAAGGTATTATTGCAAACCCTAACTGCTCAACATCTCAACTTATGCTTGTATTAAAACCTCTCCATGAAAAATTCACAATAAAAAAACTTATTGTATCAACTTACCAAGCAGTTTCAGGTGCAGGCTTAAAAGCTATTAATGAGTTAACAGAAAATACAAAAGCAACTCTTGCCGGTGAAGATTTTGAACCAAGTGCGTTCAAAAAGCCTATTTCATTCAACGTAATCCCGCAAATTGATGTATTTTGCGAGAACGGTTACACGAAAGAAGAAATGAAAGTTGTAAACGAAACCAAAAAGATTTTACACCTTCCGCAAGATTTGCCAATTTCTTGTACCGCAGCGAGAGTTCCTGTTTATAACGGACACTCGGAAGCTGTTGATATTGAGTTTGAAAAACCGGTAACTCCGGAAGGTGTTCGCGAAATTATGAAAAACTCATTCGGCATCAAAGTTATTGACGATCCTGCAAACTTTGAATACCCGACAACACGTGATGCTTCAGGTGTTGATCCGGTATTTGTCGGCAGAATCAGAAAAAATCTGGCATTTGATAACGGAATTTCACTATGGTGTGTAGCCGACAATATCAGAATCGGTGCAGCTTTAAACACTGTTAGAATTTGCAAAAAAGTTATTGAAATGGAATTATACTAATAAAGGACAAAGATGAATATTACTAAACTTACAATTACCCCAATTACTACAGATTGCAAGGGGTTCCAGATAATACATCCGGATATAAAAACCGCAACTACAATGATTACAGAACGCCTAAGCTCAAACCATTCCGCATTTGGAGAAAGCAAACTTCCGGCAAGAGCTTTAAGAAAAATACCTAAAGTTTTAAAAGGGTTTGTAAATCCAAAAAGCAAGGTAGTAAAAGAACAAAAATTTTCAACTTACATATAACAAAAAGGAAAATGTGTTATGAAAAAAATATCAGCTTCAATTACGCGCTTGCAAATAGGCAAAAAGAATCTCAAAAGTATGCAAAAGATGTCTGCAAAATTATCAAAACAGGCAAAAAATGAGAACTTTTTAAAAAATATAAAAACTAATGCTGATTTTAGTTCTTCATATAAAACCATAGATCTTGAAAAACAACCACAGACAGATGAATATATAAGCAGACATCGGTTTAATCTTGATATGGATAAATACAGCGAGCTTGCACCTTGGAATCCGGTATTTCAAAAATTTAAAACAATAATTTTATATAAAAAATAAAGCCTATAAAAAGACCTCTTTACAGGGGTCTTTTTATTACTTTTTGTTAATAAACAGGGCTTTTTAGACTTGTTTCGTGTATAATTGATTTATTAGAGGGTATATTAATGGGTCAAGTTCTTAGAAGAGAAAATGTAGCCGGCTTTGTTGATAAACTGCATAAAAGCGGCAAAACAATAGTTGCGACAAACGGCTGTTTTGATATTTTACATGTCGGACATGTCAGGTATTTGCAAAAAACAAAATCTTTTGCAGATTACTCTGTAGTGTTACTAAATTCAGACAAATCAGTACGCTCAATTAAAGGACCAACACGCCCGATAAATAACGAACAAGACAGAGCTGAAATTTTATGCGCTCTTTCTTGTGTTGATTATGTTGTACTTTTCGATGAAGACAGTCCTAAAAATCTTCTTGATGAAATTAAACCTGATGTTTATACAAAAGGTGCGGATTATACAATGGAAACCCTTCCTGAAGCTGATATTATGAAAAAAAATAATACCAGAGTAGAATTTATAACCTTTGTTGAAGGCAAATCAACAACCAACACTATTGAAAAAATGAAAGAAAACAATTAGAAATTATTCAGAAATAAGTAAATAAGGAGAATAAAATGAAATCATTTACAGTAGATGAAATTACACAAATTGTAAGCGGTATGCTGACAAAAGTTCAGAGTCCTGAAATTACACATATTGCACCTCCGCTATTGAGTGATGAAAACACATTAGCACTGGCACTGGGCGAAGAAGAAATTGCAAACCTGGCAAAGTCAAAAGCTAAAGCAGCTTTAGTACCTTTAGGAGTACAGATTGACGGTTTCACTACTATCGAAGTCGAAAGACCAAGACTTGCAATGATGAAATTATTAAACCTATTCTACGTTCCTCCGGTTGTGAACAAAGATGTTCACCCGTCAGCTGTAGTTGATCCTAGTGCAAAACTCGGGCAAAACGTATGTATCGGTCCTAATGTTGTTGTTTCTCCAAACGCTGTTATCGGCGATAATACAAAAATTCTTGCAAATTCATACATCGGAAGCAACGTTAAAATCGGTACAAACTGCTTCTTCCATCCGGGTGTAAACATCGGCGACAGAGTTCAAATCGGTAACAATGTAATTTTACAACACGGAGTTTCTCTTGGGGCTGACGGTTTCAGTTTCGTAACAGAAAATCCTAACAATATCGAAAATGCAAGAAAAGACGGTGAAATTAAAGAAAACGAAGTTGAACAGGTAATTTTTAAAATCCCGTCAATAGGTTCTGTTGTAATCGGAAACAATGTTGAAATCGGAGCAAACACTGCAATCGACCGCGGAACAATTGAAAATACAGTAATCGGTGATAATACAAAAATTGATGACCTTGTTATGATCGGACACAACTGCCGTGTTGGAAAAGGCTGTTTAATCGTATCGCAAGTAGGTATCGCAGGCAGCTGTGTAATCGGAGACAGAGTTGTTATCGCAGGCCAAGCAGGTCTTGCTGATCATATTGAAATCGGTTCAGATACAATTATTACAGCAAAAGCCGGGGTTACAAAATCATTCCCTGCAAAATCAATTATTGTAGGTATTCCGGCTGTTCCAAGAAAAGACTTTATCAAACAGTTGAAAACAATGAAAGATGCTCAAGAAATTTTTGCAAAGTTCAGAAAATTTGAACCAATGTTAAAATCTTTTGAAGAAGCACATCAAGAGGTAGAATAAACAAAGATGGTTACACTTAAAAAAGAAGTCAAAATAACCGGAAACGGGCTTATGAAAAACAAACCGTGCGAAGTTACACTTTTCCCGTCAAACTCAGGACAGATAAGGTACTTTGTAAAAGGTAAAGACTCTTTTTGCGCTGATACGGATCATGTTGTATCAACAGATCATTGTGTAGTTATGGGAACTAATAAAGCCCGTGCAATGCTAACCGAACATTTATCTGCAGCACTTGCATTCTGCCGTATAGATTCTGTTGATATCTGTATGACAGAAGAAGAAGTTCCTATCCTTGACGGAAGTTCATTGAAATGGGTTGAAGCAATCAAAGAAGCAGGCATTGATAAACCGCTTTTTGCAAAAGAAAAATTCTATACAGTTTCAGAACCTGTATATTACATCAATGGAAAAACAAGCCTTGTAATCCTGCCATCTGATAATCTATTCATATCTTATGCAGTGAATTATGACCATCCGGATTTGACAAGAAAATTTGTTAATTTCAACCCAAAAAACAAATACGAAATAATAGAAGCAAGAACTTTCGGATTCTATAGAGATTTGAAAAAATTCCAAATGCTTGGATTTGCCCAGGGCGTAACCCAGGAAAATACAGTAGGTTTAACAGATGATGGCGGATACACTACAGAGCTTCGCTCAGAAAACGAACAAATTAAGCATAAAATGCTTGACCTTATCGGAGATTTGTACCTAACAGGAGTTAACCCGCTGAATATGAGATGCCAGATTCTTGCAAAAGAAGCCGGACACGCTGTTCATGTTAAAACCGCAAAAATGCTTAAAGATAAATTAATAGAAATATAAGGAGAGAAAAATGTCTGAAGAAACAATTTTAAGTTTTGATACTTTGCAAATAATGGAAATGATTCCGCACAGATACCCATTCCTGCTTGTTGATAGAATAACAGAATGTGTACCGGGCAAATATGCAAAAGGCTATAAAAACTTAACAATGAATGAACAATTCTTCCAAGGTCACTTCCCGGGAAATCCAATTATGCCTGGGGTTTTACAGCTTGAAGCAATGGCTCAATGCTCAGCTCCAATCTTAATGACAATGCCTGAATTTGAAGGTAAATTAACTCTATACGCAGGAGTTGACAACGTAAGATTTAAAAATATCGTAAGACCTGGCGATAAGCTTGATATGGAAATTGAACTTACTAAAGTAAAAGGACCTATCTGCAAAGCTCACGGTGTTGCTAAAGTTGACGGCAAAGTCTGCGTAGAAGCTGATATGACTTTTGCTTTAAAATAAACTATTAAAAATACTTGAAAACGAGGTGCTCATAAGTACCTCGTTTTTATTTGCAAAAAAACTACAAAAAAGATATTAACTTTTGTAACAAAATATCCACTCGCTGAAATTATATAATTAATATATACTTTATATATATGTAAACATTAAATAAACACGAGAGATATTAAGAGAAAACAAAAAGAAGAAAATTACAAATTCCGTTTAAATAAAGAGAGACAATTATTCCTATTCCTAATTCCTAGAAAAATTTTACCCCGCAAAATGCGGGGTTTTCTTTTTAAAATTATTTGTTATACAAGCAACATATCCTTGGTTATTTCATTATATTTTCCAGTCCATAGACAAAATCATTTTTATCCATTACATGTTGAATAGCCATCAGGACCCCTGCCATATAGCATTTTCTATCCATTGAATCGTGACGGATTTTAAAGATTTGCCCTGATGAACCAAAAATTACCTCTTGAGATGCAATATAACCGGGCATTCTGACTGAGTGGATTTGAATATCAGAGTATGAGGTTCCGCCTCTTGAGCCTTCAATTGTTTCAGTTTCAGGACAATTACCTTTTTGAAAGGTTTCCTTAGCCTGTGACATCATAAGCGCAGTTTTAATTGCAGTACCTGATGGAGCATCTTTTTTTTGATTATGATGAAGCTCAATAATTTCAGCATTATCGAAATATTTTGCAGCCATTTGAGAGAACATCATCATAAGAACCGCACCGGTTGAAAAATTAGGAGCAATCAAGCAGCTTGTAAGATTATCGGTTGAAAGTTTTCTAAGAAATTCTATTTCTTCATCTTTAAGACCAGTTGTTCCGATAACGATTTTTATACCGTTACGAAGGCAGAATTTGGCATGCTCATAAATAGATGCCGGTTGCGTAAAATCAACAAGAACATCAAATTCACAATTAGCTTTAGCTTCTTCAATGGTTCTATAAGCGGCACCGTGAACATCAATTTTTGCAGTGAGTTTCATACCTTCTGCTGCTTCAACCGCTTCACAGACCTCTTTTCCCATTTTGCCAAATGCACCGCATACTGCAACTTTTATCATTATACTCTCCTTTTAAATCCTAGTAATCACCAACTGATAAATCTTCATCATCTTTTAAAGAAGACAAATCATCTTTGCAAGCCATATCAAATCCATCAGGAAGCATATCATCATCTGGCCATACTGTATCACTGTCATATCTTGCAGAATTCAAATTTTCGGCAGCCGATAAATCCGAACTTGTCAAAACAGTTTCTGATAAAACAGTTCCGGCCATATCGCAATCAGTAAAATTACAATAAGTCATTTCAGCATAACTGCAATCTGCACCTGTTAAAATACATTCAGAAAAATCACATTCTGTTACAACAGATCTTGTAAAATCAACAGCTGTAAGATCCGCACCATAAAAACTTACCAGTGCCAAATTACAATCAGCAAACGAACTTGAATTTAGGTCAACATCTGAAAAATCTACATCTTTTATGACCATATTTGAAAAATCAACTTCACTTAAATCTACATCATCCCTATCTTTTTTCCACTGGTTAAACTTTTCCGGGGTACTTTGAATCAAGGATAATAATTCTTCTTTTGTATAATCTAACATTCTTATCTCCTTAAAATATATTTATTTTTCTACTAAATTCATCTGCATAGCAAGCAGTAGCGCCTGAGTCCGATTTGTAACATTTAATTTTTTGAATATATTGTTTAAGTGGCTTTTTACGGTAACTTCACTCAATACGAGTTTTTCTGCAATGGACTTATTGCTTTCTCCCTGCGTAACTAATAATAAAACATCTTTTTCCCTTCGAGTCAAGCTATTAAATTGTTGAACTTGATTTATTGTAACATTAGAGGTAAAAGTATTGTTATTATTAGGTTTCACCCTGCGCAAAACAGCTTCAATTCTTGCTAGAAGATTCGGCAGGATAAACGGTTTTACAACATAGTCATCAGCTCCGATTTTCAAACCGGACACCATTTTCTGATCCTCATTGACCGCTGTAACCATAATTACCGGAATAGCACTTATGCCCGGGGTTTTTCTTATCTGCTTAATAGTTTCCCAGCCGTCCATTTCGGGCATCATGACATCTAATAAAATTAAATCAAAAACCTTGCCGGATTTCAATACCTCAAGCGCCTGCACCCCATTTTTGGCACAGTTCACCTCATAACCGTAAAAAGGAAGAACATCTTCTAAATATTTCGGATTATCATCAACGAGCAATATTTTTGTTAATTCGGACATTTATATTATCCTTATTTTAAACAATTTTGTATTTTAAAGCCTTCAAAGCTGCCTGCAGCCTGTCATCAACCTCTAATTTTTGCAAAATACTTGCAACATGAGCTTTTGTTGTATTAACACTTATCACAAGGTGCTGCGCAATCTCCATATTACTGTTGCCTTCTGTCATAAGTTTCAAAATCTGGGCTTCACGCGCGGTTAAATCATATTCTTTATAATTCAAGTTTGCATCCCCGACGCTCGCATTAGCACTTGCCTGAAGGACAATATGAGCAATACTTGGATCAAACCAGGCTGCGCCGTCTGCAACTGATTGAACAACCTGAACAAGTCTTTGAAGATTAATTTCTTTTGAGCAATAAGCATTGGCTCCGGCTTTTAAACTGTTTAAAACCTCTTTTTCATCATTATGAGAGGTTAAAATAATTATTTTTGTTTCCGGATTTATATTATGAATAGCGCGCGAAGCATCAATACCATTCATATTTGGCAGCCCTAAATCCATAATAACAACATCAACAGAATTGTTTTTAAAAATTTCAAGCGCATCCTCTGCAGATGAAGCCTCGTAAATTACCCCGATAAAATCAACATCTTCAAATGTTGTTTTCAAACCAAATCTTGTTAATTCGTGATCTTCTACAATCAATATATTTTTTTTCATATCTTTAATTCCTCTTTTGCCAACTGATAATCAGGGTTTAAGTTTAAACATTTTTCAAAATTTTTATTAGCTTCGGCGACCAACCCTTTATTTTTCAAAACAAGCCCGAAATAATAATAATACCTGTAGTCATTATCATCAATATATTTTGCAATACCCAGATAAGTAAGTGCCTGTTCATAAGCTTCTTTATTTATTTCAAGCTTTGCTAAATCAATCCAGCCATCTTTAAAATTTGGATTAATAGCAATAGCTTTTTTCAAATAAGCTAATTCTCTATCTTTTTCTAATAGTGCCATTTGATAATATGCTTCATAAGATTTTGAACTGGCACGCAGAACTTTTGAATATATGTCTTTTGCTTTTTTAACATTATTCATCTTTTGATAAATTTCAGCAAGCTTAATTTCAGCAACGCAGGTTCTATCCTTTGATACAGCTTTTTTAAAATAGCCTTCCGCAAGTTTTAAATCATTATTACGGACAGCAATATTTCCAAGCGTAATCAAAGCATCTGAATGCCCCGGCTCAATATCAACAGCTTTTAGCGCATAATCCTGAGCTTTCTCAAACTCTTTCATATCATAATAAACTTTTGCAGTAAGCGCATAAACTTCTTTGTTAATATTTTTCTTACCCGAAATTGACGTCTGTAAGACACGCAAAGCTTTAGTCAATTCACCTTCATCATAATAGTAATACGCTAAATGGTACTTTTTCCAATAATCATTTTTAGCAGCTTTATAAAGAATATATTGCTGTGATGAATGAAGCTGTTTATCAAAAACTATCGTATTGATATCATTTTGATCCAAGTCGTTTAGGTATTTAACCCCGTCTTGAGGTTTATTTGACTGTGAGTAAATTTCAGCTTTTAACCTTTTATAATTCAAATTTTTAGGATTTTTTGAAATCGCATCGTCTATAGATTTTTGAGCCTGTTTTATATCACCGTTTTTCATGCTGCCAAATGCTACAAGATAATTTGCATAATCAGAGTCTGTAAGCAAGGCTGTTTGTTTCATCAATTCATTTGTAGCCTCACTACTTTGATCATTATACATAATATTCGAAAACATCTCAGCCAAATACATCTGGTCCTTATGAGTCAGGCGATAATTCGGGAAATAATAAGTTTTAACATCATCTTCCATTAAAGAAGAAATATCATTATCCTGAATTTTTGACATAGATAACTCTGCAAGTGAAAAAAAGCCGATAGCAGCCATTTCCTGGGTCAACCTCATATATATATAGTCATTTGGGACTATATTATCAATGAGCATTTTAAAATCCTGATAAGATGAACGCACATTGCTTTGCATAAATTTATCCATCGCAATTGTGTACTGATTTTTAATCGCATTTCTAGTCAGGGTACCGCGTTTCAATTCATAAGAAGGCTGATTGACAACTTCCTGATAAGTTGCAGGATTGTTATCAAGCGGATTAACCGGTTTAATATTACTCAAATCAAATGCCATAGCAGAATTTATTGTTGATGAAACAGCAAGCAAAGATATAATCAAACATTTTTTCATTGATCTTCTCCCCCTTTTTCATCGTTTTTGCCTGTATAATAGAAGTTAAACAAATCAAATATTTGTTTTTCCTCATCAGTCATAGATTCTGCAGTTCCAAAACTATGGATAGCAGCTAAATCATATTTTGTCAGAATTTTTTCATCTTCAGCTTTCATTTTACCATGAGATTCTGATAAAAATACTTTTATAATTTTATTAACGGGAATATTCAAAAATGAATCCACAAGACGCATATCAAAATGAGAATTCCTGCCTTTGATAAGGATATCAATAACATTTACAATCGGCATTTTATCACGATAGTGACGTTTTGAGGTTATCGCATCAAACACATCAGCAACCGCCAAAATTCTGCCACCAAGAGTTATTTCTTCACCTTTCAAGTGCCTGTAATAACCTGTCCCATCCCATTTTTCATGATGGGAACAAGCCATCTCAGTTATCATCCTGAAATCTTGTGACATATAAATTCTATTCAAAATATTATGGGTAATTCTAACGTGTTCCTGAATATGCTTATATTCTTCATCAGTTAATTTACCATCTTTTTGCAAAACAGAATCTCTAATACCTATTTTACCAATATCATGCAAAGCTGCAGCCTTTTCAAGCAGCCCGATTTCTTTTGAATCCATACCCACAGCCTTTGCCAAAAGAGTTGAATACAAACGCACTCGTGTTGAATGACCTGCAGTAATTTTATCGCGCGCATCTATAGACATTGCAAGAGTATCTATAAAGCTTTCAAATAACAATTTCTGTTCATGATACATTTGAAGTTGTTTATCAAATAATTGAGCATTTTCAAGTGCAATACTTGCGCTGCCTCCGATTGCAACAAGTAAATCTTCATCATTTTTAGTAAATACACCGTCAATTTTATTCAGAACCTGAAAAGCACCAATAATTTCACGATTATTATTCATAATAGGCATACACAAAATCGTTTTTGTCTTATAACCTGTTTTTGTATCAACTTCCGGGTTAAACCTTGAATCGCTGTATGCATCTACAATATTTAACGATTCACCGGTTTTTACAACATACCCGGCAAGCCCTTTGTCTGCAGGGAAACGAATCTCTTTGCTTGCCTCAAGACCCAACGCAACCTTAGACCACAGCTCATCTGAATCCTTATCCCATAAAAATACCGTACATCTATCTGCTTGTATTGCATTTTTAGTTTCTTCTGCAATTACACGCAAAAGCTCATCAATATCAGTCAGTGCTGTAATAGAACGGCTTATCTTTACAAGTGAAACTAAAGGATCACTTTTTATCGGCAGAGAATAATCCATATTGTTTTGTAATTGACGTATTCTGGTATTGATATGTCCTGAAAGAGAATACCTATCTTCCCCTACAGATAATTTTAAAGCATTGTTATAATGAATAAGTGCAACATCTTTATTCATTTCTGCAAAATTCATATTACCAAGCACCAGTTCATTGATTAATAAAGCTGTGTCACTGCCTGAACGCTGAGCCATAAATGTCCCGTCATTCAATAGAGCAATAGCACCTTCGTATTTGTTTTTATCTTGAGAATAGTCTAAAAAAGCTATTAAACTTAAACATATTGATACACCTTCGGTGTCTTCACTCGATTGATAAACCTTATAAGCTTTATCAATATACTTCCGAGCTTTCGCATAATCTTTTTCATCAAGTGCCTCTATTACCTGATGAAGATTTTTTTCTGCCTCTTCTTTTTTTACTACTCTACCTTCTGTCATAGTTTTCCTTTTTAATATATTGTACAATATTTTTGAAAGAAATACAAAAAATTTTTACAATTCTATTTTAAAATAATGTAATTGTATGATGAAAAAAGCAGATGAATGATACATTATTTAAATGGAATAATATATGAAAGGCGAAAAAATGGCTGATTCACTACAAACTTTAAAATGTCCGGCTTGCGGAAAAGATATGGAAAAGGTATTCATAACAAATCAAGGTATAAGTCTTGATATATGTACCCAAGGCTGCGGCGGCATATATTTTGACAACAGGGAATTTAACAAATTTGATGAACAAGACGAAGATATCTCAGCAGTACTTGAAAAAATCAATAGTTCAAGTTTTCAAAAAGTTAACGAAACAATGGACAGATTCTGCCCAAACTGTGGAAGCAAAATGGTTAAAAACCATTCAAGCATACATCAGACAATTCAAATTGACGAATGCTATAACTGCGGCGGAAAGTTTCTTGACAACAGCGAGCTTGTAAAAATTAGAGCAGAATACGAAAACAACGACCAAAGAGATGAAGACATTCTTCGCCACGTATACAAAACTGCGGGGCAGGAGTTAGCTGCACTGGATCAAAAATACGCTGATTCAAAAACTGACAGAACTATTCTCCAAAAAGTTTTCTATAAACTTACCGGTATATAAACCATATCAAGAACTTTTGACAAATGTGGATAATACCCGTCATTCAACAGTTCATAAAATTTTTTATAAGTATAAGGTGCTGTATTTTTAACCTGCTCAGGGTATAAATACAGCCCTTCTACAAATCTGGCAAACAATTCCGCAGGCTTTGAATAATATTTTTTCAGCCTGTTAATTTTAGCAGAAATTCTTGCTTGCTTTTTCTGGCAGGATTTTAACCTAATATATGCTGCAAATTCAGGCGGCATATCACAAAAATCTTTTTCAATATTATCAATAGTAAAAATTTCAGTCTTTTTAAACAAGACACCTGATACCAATTTAATCCTGTCGTATTTCAAAAGATAACGCGCTTTTGATTTTTTAATATACCTATCAAACTCTTTAAATTTTTTAGAACGTAAAAATTTCGGATAACGATTTTTAATAATCTTTTCATACTCCAAAATTTTATCTTTTACTATATTTTTATGATAAATAAGCCTTTCACATTTTGAATGCGAATCAACAATACCGGTAACAGCCAAAAGTTCCTCTTCATATAAAGAAACTCTATCATCTGCAAAAAGAACTTCAAGGGTGCCGCCGTTTTTTTCCATAAACGGTTCTATCCGAGAATGCACATAATGCGCAAATTCATGCAACAAGGTTGGAACAACCCTGTTTTTGGGAATATTTTTAGATACATCAATACGCGCTCTTGAATAAAAGCCCATATGCCCTCTTGCTTTTGTTGAAGTATGAACATTCAGCCCAAGACTTTTAAAATATTTAACTAAATCCTTCTCCAGCTCTGCCATAATTACATTATAATATAATTTTTTTAAATGATGTCAGCATATAAATAGAAATATATAATAAAAATGTTTATAAAAAAGGAGATTAATATGAAAAATTCAATGTTAGCAGCAGTTTGTATCCTAATTTTAGGACTCGGGATTTCCGGCTGCGGACAAAAGCCAAAACAACAAACAACAGTTCCTGCAGCAAAAGAACAAGCAGAAGCACAAAAACCTGCAATCAAATTAACAGGACTTGGAGGAATAAAGTACTCAGTAAAAAACATTCCTGAAAATACCGTAAATTATGTTAAAACCAAAAGTGAATATAAAGAACTATACACGGATAAAAAGTTTGCGATATATTATGTAGGCGCTGACTGCCCTTATGCACAAACTTTCATTGATACCGTTGAACCTTTAAAAAACAGTACTGAATACTCCGACAAATACAACTTTTACCCACAGCAAGCTGCCGGACTTAAAGAGTTTTCCAGCTTAGAAGAAGCTCAGGCTGATGTAGATTTTTCAAACATGTGCAATGAATTTTGCATAGTAAACCCTGCTAAAAATCAAATATTTTCTATTGATGGAATAGGCAGTGAAGAGGCCGCAAAACTTGGAAGTATTTTTGAACAATTGAAAGATTGGTAAATACAAAATAATAAAATGGGGCGCCTGAGAATACTCAGGCGCCCCATTTTTACTATGAATTAGCTTTCTTTTTCAAATTGGTCTTTGCCAACTGAACATAACGGACATACATAATCTTCCGGAAGATCTTCAAATGCTACATTATCATTTTCTGCCGGATCATACACGTAACCGCATACCATACAAACCCATTTTTCCATAATTAATTGTTTTCCTTTCTCTTTTTACATTCACTGCATATACCATGAAATACTATATCATGACTTATTATTTCAAATCCTGTAGCCAGGCGGGTATTTTCAACTAATGCCGGAGCTACTCCTGCCGGGATATCAAAAACCTTTCCACAATCTTTACATATAAAATGATAGTGTTCAAATGTATTATGATCAAAGTGTGCAGAAGCTTCAAGCCCGTCAATTTTTTTAATCATACCAGCCTCCGCCAGCTGGTTTAAATTCCTGTACAAAGTAGTTATCCCAATATTTGAATCAGCTTTTTTTAAAAATTCAAGCAGCTCCTCTGCAGTTGGGTGAACCGCATTGTTTGTTAAAACATCTAAAATTTTTTCACGTTGTTTTGAGTAATTCATAGCTAATCCAAATTGATAACTATTATCAGTTTAACTAATTTATCCAAATTTGTCAATAATCTCAAATTATTTTTTTGTAACCAAGGATTCTGCTAATTTCTTTTCAACATCTGCTTTTACTTGATATTCCGGACTAAATTTTCTCATAAGAAGCATTATTGCAGGAGCCAGAACACCAAGCGCACCCACACAAGCACCCATATTTTTCAATACGGCACTTCTTTTTAACTTTCTAACAGATTTAAAAAATTCATCAATAGTTTGTCCGGATTTCTCATATTGATTCAAAAGTTTTTCAATCTTTTCAGAAACTCCTCTTAATTCGCCTAAGTCAATATACTTTCTTGTATCAACCTTATCTGAATCTTTTAACAGCCCGATAATATCGGATTTTGCAGCCATTTCTGTAATCAAGTTTTTACCTTCGGCTTTAGCTGAATTTACAGAATTAACAGCAAATTTGTAAATTTCAACATCAGATTTGTCTGCCGCTTTGAAACTATTCAAATGAGATTTGACAGAACCATTTGCAAACGCATCTTTAAATTCGCAGGATTCAAGAACTCTTGCATCTAAGTCTATAGATCTTCCTTTTTTGTCTGCACTTTTTTCAAGCGCTTTTGAAATCAATGGACCTGCCAAATACATAAATGCCCAGAAACTTCCTTCTTTAATAACGTAACCAAAGAAATCCTGCGGGTTTCTTGAATGTGAAAGTCTTTCCCCGGTAATAGATGCATCTACAAGCATCAAGTTTTTCACAGGATCAAATATAAAGTCTTGCACTCCTCCGGTGAAGGTTACTCCCTTATTTCCGATATTATTATAAACTGGTGAAAACGCAGAAGAAAATGGAACATTATTAGATTTATCCATGAATGAAACATTTTTACCTTTTTGTTTTTCAAAGTAATCCTTTTTAATCTGGTCTTCCGTGTATTTATGTCTGAATTTTGTCAAACCTAAATATGTTAAAGTTGTCAAAACAGTTGATGCTGCAAATTTTGCTACAGTTAAAGCTTTGAATTTAGAAGCATGCTCTGCTGCTGATTTTAAGCTATTTTTCACAGCTTCTGTCGGGGCTAATTCTCTTGCTGCCGCTAATATCTCAGGATTTTTCAAAATTCTTGCATCTACTTTCGGATCAAACCCAAGCGGTTTAAACATAGCAACGTCTAAAATCTTTTTATAAGCAGGAATTCCCCACAGCCAAATAGCCTGCGTGCCAAATTCGTCAATAAATCTATCTTTTCCCTCTACTTTGTCCCCTGCCATATAAGAAGCTGCTGTTAAACCGCAGCTATTGGCAATATCTTTCATTGCCAATGGAACCAGAGAACTGTTATTTCCTAATGTGGAGTAAATTGTACTTGCTGTTAATTTTGGTATCATTTTCCTTATCCTATACAGGACAACATTGTCCTGCCCTCAACTTGTGTATTACAAGCCCCAAACTAAATTCATTAATCTGACGATTGGAGCATTTGCCTTTATAGTTGAGTTTCGTCGAATATTTTTATTTTTCATAACTTTAACCTTCACTTTTTCTTTAAATATCGTAAAAAATATTAATTGCCTTTTTTACAATTATTTTTTACATTTGTTACAAACAAAAACAAGACCCCTAATCTTAAAGGTCTTGTCTTAAACTTTATTTCCAACACAACGGTGTCTCGTTTTATTTAAAACAAGCCTTCTAAAATTCGTCTGCTGCGTCGGTTTAATATAAACATTTATTTAAAAATCCTTTTTTATACTGTAAAAATAAATTAACACAAGGTAAAAAAAAAATCAATAACAGCATAAAAATATTATCTAATGTAACAAAATTTACTCAAACCGCCAGTATATGTTATTATACTTGTGAATGGTTATATTAAGAGGAAACATACAATGTCTGATTTAGAAAATGAAAAAAATCAAACAAATGATGAAGAAGTATCATTAGAGGATTTTCTAAACCAAACCGATGATAAAGTAGAAGTTTTAGAAAAGAAAAAAAGAACTGTATATATAGAAAAACACGATAATAATTCTGGACAAGGTGAACCTGCACCTTATAATATTCAAAAAGAGTACAATTGGGGTGCGTTTTTATTCAACTGGCTCTGGGGTATAAGATATCGGAAATGGGTATTATTACTTGCGCTGGTATTTTTATTCATCCCTTACGGATATGTTGTAAGCTTTGTAATAAGTATTATTGCAGGATTCAAAGGAAACCAATGGGCCTGGGAAGAAGTTCAGTATGAAAACGAAGAAGATTTCCATTCGGCTCAAAAACAGTGGGTTAAATTGTGGGGTATTTGTGCAGGAGTCTTTGCGCTAATAAGTATCCCCATCATAATATCTATGTCTAAAAATTCACAAGAATCAATCGAAAATGAAGAAGAAAATATAGAAATTTCTATAGATAAACTTAATCCGTTTAATACAAACAAGTTAAAAATGCCTGAAGAAGTATTTGAAAAAACAGATCTGGCAGATAAACATTCAGACTTTTTAACCTCTGACAAATTTATTATCTATTGGGTAAGAGAAGAAGATGAACTTGCAACTAAAAATAAAGAACTTATTGAAAATGAGTTCAAAGAAAATGAAGAAACCTTAAAAAATGATTTTATATTATCATACGAAATAATTCCTATCCCTAAAAAAACACAAACATCTAAAAAAGAGAAGAAAGAAGAGTTTTCATTGCGAGCTCAATGCGTAAATGATTACTGTATTGATACATGGCTATATAAAACCTGTAACACAGGCTATTGTATCCTTGACCCTCTAACAAAAACCTATATAAAAATAAGAGGCGAAAAAAATATAATACCTAGAGCGAAATATCTGCAGCAAAGAAGACAAAATTCTAAACAATAAATAAAAAGCACCTGATTACTCAGGTGTTTTTTATTTATCAAAACTTCAAAATATTACAATAAAAAAACTAGCCCTGAAGCTAGTTTTATTTTTAAATGGTACCCCCAAGCGAATTCGAATCGCTGTCGCCTCCGTGAAAGGGAAGTGTCCTAGGCCTCTAGACGATGGGGGCTAGTGCCTTTTCGGCTTACGAAAATTATTCTATACTGAACAAAATAAAATGTCAACTATTTCATTTTGTTTTTTCAAGTTTTGTTAAATTATCTTTTTGCCCCTTTATTTCTTCAATAATATCAACTATTTCAGGAGAAATATCATTCGGTTCTGTTATATTTTTTTTGATCATCTGTGCAAATTCAACCTTTTTAAATTCATGCATGCCGCGTGTTTTAAAAACCTCTTCTAAAATTTTTACACGAGGCTCATCGGTCTCTAGCATTTCATGCTCCAGGATTGAAATATTATGCAACTCATAATCAAGTGTTCTTTTAATAAGATTTAACGGCAGCAGATCTTCAAACTCACCGCATTTTAGCAAATGAATTTTATCACCATCTCGAAGCCTTGGTTTTATTTCTTCAAGATTTTCCTGCGCATCTTTATCCAAAAGCACAAATATCGGCAGCCTCAAACTCTCTGCAAGTTTATAATACAACTTTACAACCTGATTTTTGCCGCCGGCTGATAACATATATATGCCCTCTTTGTCAAAATCATACCCGCATTTTTTTGCAAACTCGGGCAATAAAGTTTCTTCTGTAGCTCCCTCTGCTATTACAACTTTTTTCAACGGAAACCTTAAAGAATATTTAAATCTTGACTCTTCAATATCTATTGAATTTGACATAACTTTGAGCCATTTCAAATTTTTAGGAGATATTTCCTCAATAAAATTCAAAAAAGACTTATAATCAATTTTGTTCTTTAACAACTTTTCAACATTATTATCAAACTTAAAAACAGATTTTTCATAATCATAAAGTCTTTGGTTAAGAAGATAATCACCATCTGAAAAATATCCAAAACTCTCCAGAGAATAATTGATAACATACTGTGCCATTTGGGTTAATTCAGCATAATCCATCTGCTCCAAATCAGATTTTTTAAACTTTGGCGAAATCAAATTCCCTGTTAAAATATCAAAAAACACTCGCAGGTACTTAACCTCGGTATTTTTAAACCTGGTAAGCCTGTCTATCGATATAACCAGCTGTTCTTTTGTTAAAGGTTTGACTTTTAAGTTTTTCAATGTTACCTTTCTTTAATACTTCTTTACATTTCTAGCAATTTTTCTCCGGTTTTCTTTTTATAATTAATGTGGAGTTATCATGGTAGAAAAAGTAGATTCTCGTATTCAACAATATAATTATAGCACAATAAACAGGGTTAAAAATACTGTTAGCACTCCGGCTGTGAATAATTGCCAGGCATTACCGGCATTTACTGCATCAAAACCATTGCACACAGCACAAACAAATTCTATAGATACAATTAGAACAACTCTTACAGGAAAAGAAGAGAAACAGAAATATACAACAATACTATCCCACCTTGACAGATCGGGGAGAAAAGTTGTTGATGCTTTACTAAAAACCGGCGTATTATTAAATGCTGAATCAAATGACAAATCTACCGTGCTTGATAACTTATATAAAATCGTTACAGAACCGAGAGCTGAAGGGCTGAATGCCGAAACAATGCTTAGAGATACAATTGCAACCATTGCATATCCGTTTCTTATTACTCAGCAATTTGGAGATATTCCTGCCGAGTACCAAGCCAAAGTAAGCGAAGCTAATAACGAAGGTAAAACAAATCTGCTTGATATTAAACAAGGTAATCAAGATATCAATGTTACATATTCAGGAACCTGCGTTGCCGCAAGCACAGAATTTAAACTTGCGAAACAACTGCCTGCAGAATTTGCACGCTTTGCTCAAGAATTAAGTTCTCCGAACATGTCAGCAACAAAAACAATCGAATTAAAAAATCTTGCAGATGAAACTTTAAACGCACTCTGGCTTTTGAACGCGTTTGAAATTCCTTATGAAGCAAAAGATTTTAACACTGCGACATTAAAATTTGCACCGGATAAAAATGCAATTTTAAGAGCGCAAATTCAAACAACAAACAAAGATCCGTATGAAAGAACTCCGCTAGATGTCCTTATGCAATCAACATTTATGCAGGTAGGATCCCAGCAATCTTACAACACACTGACAGACAAACGTGCCGGTAAATTCAACCAAAATGATAAAGGCTTGATTGAATTTGAAAAGACATTTACAGAATCTGTTGTATTTGATAAAAATATTTTATCCGTAACTTACCAAACAGTTGATGAAAATACCCGCCTTATCGGATACGAAACAGATCTTAGCACAATGAAACGACATATTCTTGATGCGTTAAAAGAAAAAGAAACCGTAATTATCGGCTACACTCAAATTGATAATAACAATATCATTGTAAACGGGCATGAAATTACAATTGTGGATTATAAAACAGATAACAAAGGTAAGGTAACTTTTATCTGCAATGACACTGATGACAATGTTCCGCGCGCGATTGAGTACTCAGAAGACTATCTGCTGCCAAAAATTCATCACGCAGCTTTGCCAAAACATATTGTTGAACAAGATTTGAATATTGTTCCAAACTGGGTAGAAGGCATTGATATGTATAAGAAAATGAAGTCTGCTGCATAAATTTTCCTTACCGGGAATGTATTAAAATTTCTTAATAAAAAACAAAAATTAAGCAAATAAAATTTTCTCTAGTTTTTATACAAGTGAAGTGTAAAAGGTAAAACAATGATAAACGTACCAAATATTAATCAATCTGTAATGATAAATAAATCAGGCACGGTTCTACCAAAAACAGAAAACACGCCTGCTAATGAGTCTTTAAATAATAACAACCAAACCCCAAAATATACAACAAACATTTATCCTGATAAAACAATTCCGGTTTATGCAAATAACACTGCAAAAACAGTAGATGTAACTGCACCGGTTAAAGCCAGCATTTTTTACATAAATGATTTACATGGTCAAAATATAACAATGGAGCGAATGTTTAATGCTGTAAATCAGTTTGACTCAAAGACTGCCCCCGGGGTTGATAAAATGAAATTTGCCTCCGGTGATATTATGCTTGGGGAAGATGAAAAACATGTAAAAGTCGCTGATAAATTTCTAAATATGGGCGGATTTTTGGCAACAGCTCTGGGAAACCATGAATGCGACCTACCGACTAATGACTTTGTAAATTTAATAAAAGATAAACAATATAAAATATTAGGCTTAAACCTTAATCCATCTGAAAATAATCCGATCCACAATTATATAGAAAAATCTTATATTCAAGAAATTAATGGACACAAGTACGGAGTTATAGGTTTAGTTCCACCTGATTTACATGTTCACGTTAAACTTCAAGACCACTTAAAAGATTTACATATTGAAGAAGATTTCAAAAAATCAATCCCGGAAGTTCAAAAAGAAGTAGATAAATTACAAGCTCAAGGTATTAATAAAGTTATCGTACTTTCGCATTCCGGCTATCGCCAGGATGTGCAATTAGCAAAAAATGTTAAAGGAATTGATGTAATCCTTGGGGCCCATACTCACACATTGCTGGAAGGAATTGAAGAAAATAAAAACCTATTCTACTCAGAAACCGGCGAACCGATTGTTATAACTCAAGCCGGAAGAGACGGTAAAAACTTCGGAGTACTAAACGTTGAATTTGATAAAAACGGAGTAATTACAAAAGTTCAAAACAATATCGGAAAAACTGATAATTACAGACGAAACCTGGCAGCACGCGCAGTATTTGAAAATATTTTAGGCAAACCTGAAAAAGTCGGAGTTTTAAAATATGTTGAAAAATATCCGGAAGATGCCCTGGGTAGAGAAAACCCTCACTGCGATTTCATCGTAGATGCACTTAGAAAAGAATTAAATACAGATATTGCAGTAATGAATTCAGCTAATATCCGCGGGCAATTTGAAGAAGGTTCTGTTGATACCAGAGATCTTGCAATTATCTCTCCTTTTGCAAATAAAGTTGTAGTAATCGAAGCAACCGAAGAAGAAATAGTTAACGGAATCAAAAACAGAGTAAAAGCTTCTATGAGTTCAAATTCTCACAGACCTGGTATCGTACAAGTTTCCGGACTAAAATATTCATTCAATAATGCAGGAGACATTCTATCTATGTCATTTGTTGACAAAAAAGGGAACGAAACACCAATAGATTTTAACAACCCTAGAAGAGATAAAATGTACACATTAGCCTCTGATGATTTTTGTGTAGGCAATCCTGACGGTGGAGGATTAAATCTACAACACAGATTAGATACAGCTTTGAAAAAATTTGATTACGACAAAGATATAGTTGTCGGGGAATACATAAAACATGCAAAAGACCCGATTGAAATCAGATCAGACGGCAGAATAACAAAAGTTGACTAATACCCATATTGTTCGTGGGCATTGAGATATTCGCGCACGGTATTCAAAGATGATTGAACAATACGAGTCACTCGAGATGGAGAAAGCCCGATTTGAGTTGCAATATCTTTCACCTGCATATTTCTATAGAATCTGTATTCCACAACCGTTCTTTCTTTTGGCGGAAGTTTTGAAATAGCAGATCTAATCATTTTACCCATTTCAGAGATTTCAGCATTTTCATCAGGCATAGCATGCGGATCTTTCACAAAGTCAAACGGTGAATCATTATCACTTGCGGCTGCCGCCAATCCATCAATAGAAAGAATTGTTTCATAGATAGCTTCGCGGACTTTAGCCTGCTTCATATCCATGCCTTCTACTGCTTCATCCTCATCATATTCTTCTTCTGATTTATGTTTTAAAGAGTACCATTTATATCTTATTCTTAATTCATTACGAATAGCCCATCTTACAGCAGTTGCAATATAAGCTGAATTATATTTGGCAAGTTGTTCGGGAGTTTTGTTTTTAATCATAACCTGAATTGCAATAATCCCGATTGAAAGCAGCTCTTCGTATTCGACCATGTGTGACGGAATACGCCTATGCTCTACCCTTGCAACCTTCTGCACTATATCTATGTAATGCTGTAAATTTGTTTTATCTTCTTTAGTCATAACTTTACACATCTATATTACTACAGTCTATTAATTTTGCGGTCGTTTATTTGATGGATTTTTCATTTTGTAAACGAACATCAAAATTTCTGCAACAGCCTTATAAAGTTCCGGCGGAATTGACTGGTTAATATCAACCATACGGAACAGTGCCCTTGCAACAGGCGGGTTTTCGATAACAGGAACATTATTTTCTTTTGCAATATTTATAATTTTCTTTGCAATAAGCTCTGTCCCTTTTGCAATAAGCATAGGAGAATCCATCTCTTCTGCAACATATTTAAGCGCGCAGGCAACGTGAGTCGGGTTTGTGACAACAAAATCTGCTGTCGGCACAGCATCCATTGCACCTTGCTGAAGCATCTGCATACGTCTTTGCCGTAGCTGCGCTTTAACATTCGGATCACCTTCAGAGTTTTTATATTCATCTTTAATTTCTTTAAAAGACATCTTTTGGTCTTTTAAAAACTTCCACTTCGTAACCCCGTAATCGGCAGCCGCAATAACCAAAAAGGCAATACAAGCTTTGAAAATAAACTCTGTGATAAGTTTTCCAAACTCAATCATAACCGCAAAATTGTTATCAACAGATGCCAGCATCAAAATCGATTCAATATGGTCTTTATATACCATCCAGCCGATATACCCAAGAATTATAACTTTCACAATATTTTTAAACAACTCAAAAAGAGTTTTTATAGACATAATATTTTTAAAATACTTAGTAGGATTAAGCTTGTCTAATTTCGGCATCAACGGAGCAACCGCAACCAGCGGCCCAACCTGAATAAAATCAGCAAGAACCGCAACAAGCCATGCTATTGCTAAAATCGGACCGATAATAAGCGCCGCACCTTTAACAGCGATTAAAAGAATATACATATATCCTATTTTATCAACATGCGCGTTTGGAATCTGCTCATACAGAAGCGTAAAAACCTGCACAATCTGATCCCAGATAAAAGGTGCAAGACCAAAGATTACAGAGAATAAAACAAGCAGCGAAACAGCTGTTGAAAAGTCTTTTGACTTAACAACCTGCCCTTCCTTTCTTGCCTGTTCCAGCTTTCTGGGGGTGGCATCAAACTGCTTATCTTCATCACCCATTGTGTAACCCTTCTGTTTACAATATTATATCATGGATAATAATGATTTATTATTAAATTTCAGCCTAAGAAACTATTTTAACACCTGAGCTTGTTCCAAGTCTGACAGCACCTGCGTTAATCATTTTAATTGCAGATTCTTTATCTCTGATTCCGCCTGATGCTTTAACCTGCAGTCCAGCGGATTTTACAGTATTGAGCATCAACTCAACATCTTCAGCTTTTGCTCCGACTCCGTTTTTTACAAATCCTGTTGATGTTTTTACAAAATTTGCACCACCTTTAACAGCACATTCACAAGCATATTTTATTTCATCAGAAGATAATAAATCAGTTTCAATAATAACTTTCAAATTATGCCCCTGACAAGCTGCTTTTATACCTTTAATTTCATCAATAATCAATTCTGTTTGGCGATCTTTTACCCTTGTAACATTTATTACCATATCAATTTCATCAGCACCGTCTTTGATTGCATTTATTGTTTCAAAAATCTTTGTTTCTGTAGTATTAGCACCAAGAGGGAAACCAATAACAGTGACAATTTTCACCTCAGACTCTTTCAAATACTCTTTTGCAAGCTTTACATAACATGGGTTGATGCAGACACCTAAAAATTTATATTGCACAGCTTCCTCAAAAAGCTTTATTAAATCAGCTCTTTGCGCATCTTGTTTTAATAAAGTATGTTCAATATATTTATTTAAATTTTCCATTATGTCCTCCTTACAAAATATTATCCAAAATTTCTATAACATGATCTGCTTTATTCAAAGTAAAAAAGTGCAGAGCATCAACCCCTGAATCAATCAAATCCTGGCATTGTTTTATAGAATATTCAGTCCCGATTTTTTTCGCATCATCAGGAAAACGTTCTAAATCCTGTCTTAACTTACCGGGAATTTTAACATGAGTAATCTCAACCATTCTTTCAATCTGTTTAAGGCTTCTTATAGGCATAATCCCCGGGATTACAGGCAGTTTAATACCTGATTTTTCAAGCAGATCAAGATATGAATAAAACTTATCATTATCAAAAAACAACTGGGTAAAAATCGCACTTGCACCGGATTCTACCTTCTTTTTAAGGTTTTCTACATCTTTATAAATGCTTTCCGCTTCAATATGACCTTCCGGATATCCGGCAACACCGATTGACAGAGTAGAATTCTGATGAATAAAGTCAATAAGTTCATTTGCATACGAAAATTCTGACACTGTCAAGCCTTCCATATCAGCACTTTTATCACCGCGCAGTGCCAAAATATTTTCAATCCCCATATTTTCAATTTGAACAATATAATGTTCAATCAGCTCTTTAGTCGCTCCGATACATGTAAAATGCGGCATCACATTAAATTCCAAATCTATCAACGAACGCAATAGCTCAAGCGATAAGTCTCTGGTCCCGCCATTAGCGCCATAAGTCAACGAAATCAAAACAGGATTGAATTTTTTTAAAATTCTGACTTGTTCAAACAAATTTGAAATGTTGCCATCTTTTGGCGGGAATATTTCAAAAGAAATCTTAGGTGCTTTTAATATTGAATTAACACCGTTGAAATTCCTATTTTGATATATTTCCAGCAGTTCCATTGATAATTCCTAATTTATTTTGACAACTTGGCTTTTAACCTGGCTTCTGCCCTGGCAATAGCAGCTTCTGCCCGTTTTGCATCCATTCGAGCCTGAGCATTACGAAGTTTTAATTTAGCACGTTCCAAGGCTTCTCTTGCCCGGGCTTCATCAATTTCTTCCCCGGGCTCCGCCAAAGTTGTCAGAATCAAGCATTCTTCATCTTTGAATTGCAAAATTCCGCCCATTGTTGTGAATTGCTTAACTTCATCACCTGAAATTGCCCTTGTTACGCCAATGTCAAGAGCTGTCATCATCGGAATATGACCTTTCAAAATCCCAAATTCGCCATCAATTCCTTTTGAATAAATCTCATCGACTTCTTCATCAAAAACAACTCTTTCCTGTGTAATAATTTTTAGTTTCATAAATTATTCCTCAATTGTTTTTGCTTTTTCAACAGCTTCTTCAATTGTACCAACCATATAAAAGGCTTGTTCAGGAAGATCATCATGCTTGCCTTCGATAATTTCTTTAAAACCTCTTATTGTATCATCGATTTTTACATATTTACCCGGAATACCTGAGAACTGCTCAGCAACAAAGAATGGCTGTGATAAGAATTTTTGGATTTTTCTTGCTCTGTTAACAGTTTCTTTATCTTCTTCTGACAATTCATCCATACCAAGAATTGCAATAATATCCTGTAATTCTTTGTATTTTTGAAGAATTTCAAGAACTTTTCTTGTAACATTATAATGCTCTTCTCCGATAATAAACGGATCTAAAGCTCTTGAATTTGATTCAAGCGGATCTACTGCCGGATAAATACCTAAAGATGCAATATTTCTTGATAATACGGTTGATGCATCAAGGTGAGAGAAGGTTGTAGCAGGCGCTGGGTCAGTCAAATCATCTGCCGGAACATAGATAGCCTGAACAGATGTAATTGAACCGTCTTTTGTAGATGTAATTCTTTCTTGCAACTCGCCCATCTCGGTTGCCAGTGTCGGCTGATAACCTACCGCGGAAGGCACACGTCCCAACAGCGCAGATACTTCTGAGCCTGCTTGAGTAAATCTAAAAATATTATCAATAAACAAAAGTACATCCTGTTTAGAAAAATCCCTAAAGTATTCAGCAGCAGTCAAAGCAGACAAGCCGACTCTCATTCTTGCTCCAGGCGGTTCGTTCATCTGACCGTAAATCAGACCAACTTTATCTAAAACTCCGCTTTCTTTAAACTCATTCCAAAGGTCATTACCTTCACGGGTTCTTTCACCGACACCGCCAAAAACAGAAACCCCGTTATGAGCCATAGCAATGTTATGGATTAATTCTTGAATTAATACGGTTTTACCAACACCGGCACCGCCAAACAATCCGATTTTCCCACCTTTTTGATATGGCTGTAAAAGGTCAATCGCTTTAATCCCTGTTTCAAGAATTTCTACATCTGTATTTTGATCAACAAGTTTCGGGGATTCTCTATGGATAGGCAAATAAGTTTCAGCATCAACCGGTCCCATATTGTCAACGGCATCACCTGTAACATTTAAAATTCTGCCTAAAATAGATTTTCCTACAGGAATTTTAATAGGTTCATTAGTATTAACAACTTTCATACCGCGTCTTAAACCGTCAGTTGAAGACATTGCAACGGTTCTAACCTTATTAGAACCCAGCATTTGCTGAACTTCTGCAACAATTTTTGTTCCGTCTTCTTGAAACATATTAAGCGCTGTATAGATATTTGGCAAATCTCCTGATGGGAATTCTACGTCGACTACAGGTCCTATGATTTTTGTAATTAACCCTTCTGTTGCGGTTAATGTTTCCATATTTACCCCCTCTTTTATAATATATAATTTTAAATATTTTTCTTATTACTTGTATATTATAGCATTAAGAAAAATTTTTACATAATACCGATAGATAAAAATATTAATAATTTTTGATACCACTAGCAAAAAACTTTTTTCTCATGTATTATATTGTTCATACTCGAAAATTTACAGAAAGAACATGTCATTGTTAATTGGAAAAGATTTAAATTCTAACGATAAAATATACAAACCTGATTTCAATTCAAAGTCCGGCAGGGAATTATTAGCGTTCTATCTCCAGACAAAATTCAGGCAGATTTTTTTATATGATAAAAAACAGTCGATTCCGCTGATAAATAATATTAACCAAAACTTTATCGACAGATTCTCTAGACGCCTAATAAACAAACCTGCAAAGCGCCTTTTAATTGGAGTCACGGGAGAATCGGCATCAGGCAAATCAACAATCTGCCACGAAATCAAAAATGTTATTGAACAACTTTCCATGCCTGTAACTGTTTTGAGTACTGATAATTATTTTAACGATATTTCTGCACTAATTAACAAATACGGAACCTTTGATAAACTTAGAGATAACGGCTATGACGTTGATGCTCCGTCAAGTTTCCAATTAGATATTTTGCGTTCTGATCTTGAAGATTTATCTGACGGACTTGATATAAAAGCCCCAATGTATCTTCCAAACGGAACAGGTGTTTCTATGCCAAAAGCCATAGATATTCCTTCTCAAAAAATTATTGTTGTTGAAGGTATTGCTACAATGTATGAATCTGTAAAAGACGTGTTTGATATTAAAATTTATGTTGAAACAGAAAACGAATTGAGAAAAAACAGATTTTTAAACCGTGCAGTTGAAGAAAGAAATCAGAGCATGGAAAATGCCGAAAAGCATTGGAACTACATTGCACAAGCCGGCGAAAAATACGTTAAACCGTTCAGAAAAGAAGCTGATCTTGTAATAAACGGAAACTCAGATTTAAAATACTTTGCCCAAATGCTTGAATATATTCATGAAATAACTAACAACTTTCAAGCATAATTAAGCAATTGGAGAAAAGATTAATACATAATCTGCACATTAACTTTACGTGCTCGGGCTTTATTATCAAAATCCACTAAAATAACTTGCTGCCATTGACCAAGCTGCAATACACCATCAATCAATGGGACATGGGTTGAATTTCCGACAATAGATGCTCTAACATGGGCATATCCGTTGCCATCATGCCACATTTCATCATGATGATACCTTGAATCAACAGGAGCAATACGCTCCAAAGCTTCCGGCAAATCAACCAACAGCCCCGGCTCAAACTCGATATTTGTAACTGAAACCGTACTCCCTTGCGCGTAAATAAATACAACCGCATTTTGTAATTGATGATTATACACAACATTCCTAATCTGCGGCGTTATATCTATAATATCTGAATTCCCCTTAGTGTGAATAGTAAAAACATCATTAATAATAGTCATGACCGAAACATATACCCCTTTTTTATAATTGTAGAAAGAACAATCCTCAAATGCAATGAGTCATGGGCAAATAATTAAATTTGTAAAGTTAAAAAGAACAAGCAATATATACATTTAATAGTGAAATTCTTCGCTTTCGTTCAGAATGACAGTCCTCGGCCGGACGGGGCACCACGCCACCAATTGCCTTAAGACTTGGATTATTTTGGTCTTTATCCCTCACCCTATGAGAGAGGGCTGGGGTGAGGGGTCCTCACCGGACGGGGTAACATGCTACCAATTGCCTTGGGCTTTGAATTATTTTGATTTTCATCCATTTCCTTTTAGAGGGGTAGGGTAAGGACTATTATTTACCCCGTTTTATAATTATCAAATTTCTGGTAAGTTTTTCTTCTAAGGGCAGGTCATATTCAATAATATCAATAATATTTGCTTTATATTTTTTTAAAACAGCTTTTGCTTCTTCTATCTCTTCAGGGGTTTTGCGAGATTTGTATGCTACAAAATACCCATCTTTTTTGAGTTTTGGCAGTGCATATTCACAAATATTTTTTAAAGATGAAACAGCGCGGGATGTAACTATATCAAATTCTCCATTCAAATTCTCCACCCTTGAACAAACAGAAGTTAAATTCTTCAATCCGAGTTTTTCAGAGATTAAAGCAACAGCACGAATTTTCTTTGCAATACTATCTACTGCAAGAACTTCAATTTCCGGATATTTAATTGCAATCGGAACTGACGGGAATCCGCCCCCGGTCCCAATATCTAAAAGATGTTTACCCTTTCCGTATTTATCAAAAAATTTTTCAATAGATAAAGAATCATAAATATGCTTTTCCCATAAAAATTTTTCATCATTTTTTGATATTAGATTAACTTTGGAATTTTCTTCCAAAAACACTTTCATATATTCGCTATAAGATTCTTTATTTTCCATATTTTTCCTGAAGTTTTCTTAGTTCAGCTTCTGTAATTCTTTTTTTTAGATCCTCAATACGAGTTGTTATTTTATCTAAATTATCCTTTGTAAATGAATTTTTTGCAACATTATACGCATCTATAAAATACTTATAGGCATGTTCCATATCGCGGCGTAAGAAATAATAATCACCAGTTTCCAACGCTGCACCTGCAATATAGAACGGTTCTTTCATAAGTTTTGCATATTCTAAAGCCTTATGAAGGTACTCTACAGTTTTTGTATCATCTTTTGAAGAATAAATCTCGGCAAGATGTATCGCCGAAACATAAAGTCCGTTATAATTGCGCATCAGGGTATCAATTTTAATACTTTCATTATAATACTTCACAGCATGTTTAACTGCTCCGGCTTCATCATACAACTCTGCAAGATTAGTTAATGCCATAGATAAATAGGTGTTATGTTTCGGATTAGAATCAATATCTATACATTTTTTATAAAATTCTGCGGCTGACCTTGGGTCATCTTTTTCATCACACGATGCGGCATATTTGTAATATAACTCTGAAACCACCGATTTATCCGTACTTAAATCAACCAGCGGAAGAGACTTTTTATAGTAATTATATTCTGAATTTATATCATCACATAACTTTGCACAGGCTAAATTAACTTTTATCGCTAACTCATTTGGCAAATCCTGAGCCTTTTCAAGTTCTGATAAAATAAACTTTGCATTATCATGTTTATACATCAGATAATATATATTTGCAGATTCCAGCTTAATTTCATAAACTTTATTCATATTTGAGGTATTATAATAAAAGTCTTGAGCCTGCGTATAATATTCCAGAGCCTCATACCAATCTGAAAGATTTTGATATGCTTTAGCAAGTTTAGTATAAATTAGCGGCAAAAACGTATAAAAATCATCATCATTTGTTTTTGTCAGAGCATTTTGATAAAGCATTACAACCCGTTTGTAATTGTAACTTTGTTCTTCTTTTTTAGCTGCATTCAAAATTTGATGCAAACTCATCCCGATACTATCTTCTTTTAGTTTTGAATCCTGCGCTGTTGTAACAATAAAATCTTTAATAGAATCCGCAATATTATCCAAAACGGCATCATCTTCAATAATAAAACTGATTTTATTAATCTTTTCTTCTTTTGTTTCTTCTTCCACAGGTTTTTGCTCATGCGCGACAGGTTCCGGCTGGAGTTCCAGCTTGACCGGGAGAATAACAGATGGTTCAACAAGAAGCGGCTGGACAACATTTGGATTAATTACAGGTTTTTTAGGTATAAACATACTATGATACTCAATTTCATTTCTCATAGTCTGACGGGAAAGCATCAAATCTCTTTCAAGAGGTTTTAGAGGAAGCTGTGTGTTATATAAATCAATACAAGCAGTATGTATTTTTATCATAACATTTTCAGGAATCTGGTTTTCTATTACTTCTCTATAAATATCTTTAAGATACAGACATTGACCATCTACTGAAAGTATAGCGTTTTGCACAAAAAACATTACACGCGGTTCATCATATAAATGCAGAGTTTTTAACAAGTTAACATGAATAGGAATCCTCATTACAGTAAGCAGTCTGAATAAATGCGCACTAACAGGATCTATCAAAGCCAAAGCCTCTCTTATGATAAATTCCGGAAACGCCATATAACTTTTTGAATACAATTCTAAAAAATTAACCAGAGATAACTGTCTTAGACGCATAATATTCACGCTCAAAACCAGATAATTATAATAACCTTTTGAAAGCTTATACAATTCATTTGATAAAACACCGATTTGCTTTATACCGTTATCTTTCAAAAACTTTTCAAAAATTTTCTGAGTAAAAGCAAGTAAAGTTACTTTGTCATAATTGACATCAGAAAAATCTTCCGCCGAAAAGCTTTTTGATATCATAATAACCTTTACATTCGGGAATTTAACCAAATGCTTAACAAAGTTTATAATCTCGGTTTTGTTCTCCTTAACAACAGAATCAAAACAATCCAATACAATCAAAATCGGGGAGGTCACCGAATGAAAATAAGAATTTATTTTTTGGGTAAAATTTTCAGCCTTGAATTTTGGCGGCAGAATCTTGCCAAGCATAATGTAGCTTCTGAAAGACTCAAAAAAGCTCAAGAGCATATCATCAAGGATTGTGGTTTCCAGACATGTATAATGCAGAATTAAAACATCAGGATTCACAGAACCCGCTGTGAAATTAACAATTTCAGACTTTCCGCTGCCACGAAAGCCATTTACCAAAAGTAAGCTCTTATCACCCATTAAAAACTCACAAATCTGCCCGATTTGTTTTTCATTATTTTCAAGAAGACAAGTATCAATAGGACATTCTTTCGGAATATCTTTTACTGCTATCGGATTGTCTAAAAAATTATATATCATCAGCTTTCTTAATTCTTTTAATTTACTCTGTTTCTGCCGTTTTCTTTTGCATTGTACAATCTTTTATCTGCGGCTTCAATAACTTGTGCGGGAGTATCTCCGTCAATACCGCAAGATGAAACTCCTAAACTTATTGTAACATTGCTTTCTCTGCCGCCGCTTAATTTACATTTTTTAGATGCAATTATCGTACACAATTTATTTGCAATAGAAACAGCTTCCTCATATTTTGTATTTGGCAGAATTACACTCATTTCTTCTCCGCCGTATCTACATACTATATCGGTCGATCTTACATTTTTCTTTAATTCACTTGCAACCTGTTTTAAAACCGCATCTCCGGATTGGTGCCCGTATGTGTCATTAAATTTTTTGAAAAAGTCAATATCTATAATAATTAAAGATAACGGAACTTCATAACGTTTAGAATGAGAAACCTGATTTTGCAGCTGTTCTTGGAAATATCTGTGATTATACAATTCGGTCAACCCATCAGTTGTTGCAAGCTTGTACTGCTGATCAAAATCTCTTGATTTAATTAAATATTTAATAATCACCGCAACAATAAATGTACTCAGTGCAATAGCAAGAGGTGAAACAATTTCAACCCAGCGATTATAATATCTCATAACTTCATACGCAGCCATTATATAAGCGGCATAAACAGTCATTGAAACCCCGAATGCAACAGGCATAGATGGTATTCTGCAAACAAATAAAATTGTCAATACAGAAAGCACAACCGCAATTAATACATTAACAGCCGGAGTACACTTTTTGATAAGGCTTCCGTCAATTATATTGTTAACATAAGTTGCCTGAACTTCAACTCCCGGGTAAACCTTATCAACAGGCACGGTTTTTATATCAAATAAACTGGCAGCAGTTGCCCCAAAATAAACAACCTTGCCGCTAAAATCATATTCAAGATTTTCCCTGCCTTCGGCAGCTTTTATAATTTTATATAGCGGAATATTTTCAAAAGTTCCGGCAGGTCCGTACCAGTTTAAAATAACTCCGCCATCATTATCAGGATAATAAACTTTTTCACCATTATTTAATATGACACTTCCATTATCTTTAACCCGGTAATTACTATTCTCGTTCAAACCCATATAATTTTCGCCGACAAGCAGCCCTAATTGTGGATAAAATTTATCATTGTACTTTATAAACAAAGGCATTTTTCTCAACACACCATCTTCAGATCTTGAAACATTTATCATTCCAATATTTGAAGTTGCATCAAGAATATCTTTTAAAATAACCCTGCAGTTAGAATACTCCAACGGATTAAAATTCTCTTCACCTGTTAAATTTACAGCCAATTTTTCAGGAAGCTTTGCCGGCAGTCTTAAATCCTGCGGCTGATCATCAAGGTTCATCGCTGTGTAAACATTATTATACTTTTTAAAAACTTCCGCTAACGCTTTATCTGAAGCGGCATCACTTTTCATTGATTTAACAAACATCAGGTCAAACACAATACTTTTCGGATTCTGACCCTCGATATAATCAACCATCTTAGCATATACATCACGGCGCAGCGGCCACTCTCCATAGGTATCAAGAATATATTCATAGCTGCCATCATCAATTGCCGCAATCACAATATCTTTATTGTGTTCTCGAGAACCTGAATTTGCAATAATACTTTGGCGAATATCAAATGTTCGATTTTCCATTGAGTTGAGAAACGCAGTAAAACTGCCGTTCTCAAGACAAACAAACATCAATACCGCAAAAATCGAAATCCATAATACATATAAAAACTTTTTCAGCATAAACCCAACCTTTGTTAATCTATGTTTTCAGTATAGTTTAACAAAGACACATTGGCAAGGAGATTTTTTACAATAAACTTTTGTTCAAGAATTTTATTATTTAATTTTAATATTTCGGTAGCATAAGACAATTCATCAGGATGTGTTAAGTATCTAAGTAAACATTTCTCGTGTAAATTCATTGCCGCAAAATTCCTATAAGGGTGATAACATTCTCATTATTTCAAATATTCCGACAAATTAAATCAACCTTTTATAGAATTTGAAAAATTATTTCTAATACAGTTAGATGAATTAAAAAATTTGACCGCTGCAAATAATAAAATCGGACTCCCTGAAAGGAAATCCGATTTTAATAAATTATACTATGTTTAGCTTATTTAGAAACCACATAAGATCCGTTTGACAGGTCTTGAGCAACTTCTATTGCTTTTTTAAGCTGCACATCATTTTTTGCTTTGATATCATCTTCGGTAAATTCAACAATAATATCCGGTGTGATACCCTTTTTATGAATATCTGTTCCGTTAGGAGTCAAATATTTTTGGATAGTAATATTTATACCCGCATTATTTGGAAGTTTATTAACCTCTTGTACCAGGCCTTTACCAAAAGACTGAGTCCCGACAATGACCCCTCTTTTGTTATCTTTAATAGCACCTGAGAAGATTTCACTGGCTGATGCTGAACCTTTATCAACCAGAACTACTACAGGTTTTGTAGTCAAAACACCTCTTGAGGCTTTCTGAGTTTCTTTGTAACCGTCGCGGTCCACAGTACTAACAATCGCTCCGCCGTTTAAAAACATATCGGATATAAAAATTGCATTACTTAGCAAACCGCCAGGATTTGAACGCAAATCAATAATAAATGATTTTTTATCAGTAGCATTTGTTAAAATATCAGCAAATTCTTTAGAAGCGTTTCTGCTTATAAATGAACTCAATCTAATATAACAAACATCTTTTGGCATTTTTACATTTTCAGGAATCTTTTGAGAAATTGATTTAATCTCAATTTCTGCACGCTTGATAGTGTAAGACTTTGGCTCCTGATCTTTACGTTTTATCAAAAGAGTAACTTCTGTCCCTTCTTCACCGCGAATTTGATCAGCAGCTTTATCTATTGTAATCCCTTTTGTACTTTTACCATCAATTGATAAAATTTCATCATCAGCCAACAAACCTGCCTTTTCTGCAGGAGTATCTTCAATTGGCGCAATAACCATCAATTTTCCGTCTTTTACCCCGATTTGAATACCGATACCTTTCAACGAACCCTTAATAGAACCTGTTTCTTCCGAAAATTCTTTAGGGTTAAGAAACTTTGTATAAGGATCATTTAAACTTGCAACCATTGTATCAATAGCTACATAAGCATCTTCATCTGTCCTAAGTACATTATCATACTTATGGCGCCAAGCACCCCAATCTTGCTCGTTGTTTGTCTGGTCAACATATTTTGAATTAATCAAGCGCCAAACATTATCATACAACTCTACAGGGGTTGATGCGTGTACATTTGAACGGATTACCCATCCAAACATAAAGATAAATACACTTAAAAATATAATACTTTTTTTCATAAATTTTCTCATTCTTATTTACACCTCCAATAATCCCTTCCTTTTAGATTAGACGAAACCCTAGTCAAAAAGTTTCCTAAAATTATGGAACTATCATTGAGTTTATATTACCACATATAATAAAAAATGTGAAATTTTAAATCCCACATTTTATAAAATATTGTATAAACTATTCTTTAGTAAACTGTAAAAGTTTTAAACCTAATGCTTTTGATTTAGCCTTAACATCAGGCAACTCGTAGCACTTAACACATCTTGCCTCGTAAGTTTCATCACCGCCGATCATAATAAGCGGAGAACTTTTATCAGCAGGACGTCCATCAATCAAACGCTGTGTTCTTGTCGCATGCTCACAACCGCATTTCATACAAACCGCATGCAATTTATCAACCTTTGTTGCAATACACATCAATTCGGGCATAGATCCAAAAGGCTCTGCCTTAAAATCAAGCTCTAAACCGGTTCCGATAACTTTTTTACCTTCACTCATAAGCTGCGATATAACTTTAACAATATTTGAATCAAAGAATTGCAACTCATCAATTGCAACAACTTCCGCATCTTTAACAAAGCTCAAAATCTGCACTGAATGCTTAACCTTAATAGCATCAAGCCATAAACCGTTTCTTGATTCAATATAATCACCTTTTGCCCTTGTATCAACATCAGGTGAAATCACTTTAACCTTCTTCTTTGCAATAATGCAGCGCCTGATTCTTCTCAATAATTCTTCTGTCTTGCCGCAGCTCATTGGTCCTGCAATCAGCTCAAAACTATATCCGCTCATATTCCCTTTTACTTCTCCCAAAATACATGTTCAATATACACTTATTATACTCCTTAACTTTAAATTTTGAAAGTAAAAATTTGTAAAGGGGTAAATAGCACCACTAATTATCACTAATGAATATTATATCCTGATTTTTTATCCAAAATCTTATCTTTCAGTTTTTTAAACCCTGAACCATAGAAATATTTCAATTGTTCAGGAAAACGTTCACTAATATCAAGCATATACATATCGTGAACAATAAACTGTTTCATTAAAAATGCAATATCATCATTTTTTGTCCAAACAACAGTTGATTCAATTCTTCCAAATACAGATTCATAGTTGTCAGCAAGCATATAGACCATACGGCTGCCGGTATAACGTTCGATTTCTTTTGCTCCGTCGTGTTTATAAACCAACCCAAAAATTGATTTAAAATTATCATACCCTACAATTTTAATATTAATGCCACGGTCATAAGCTTCCGTTAAAGCCGATTCCAATAGCTTATAATCTTCAGACCATATTTCAAGATATATAGAATCTGTGGTATTTTTAATAACCTCTTTTAGCTTTAACAATATATTTTCATTTCCAAAAATAGAATGTATCGGCTCATTATAGTCTTCCTTTACATCGGGAAGTTTTTTTTCCAAATAATCAATAGTTGAATTTATACGGCGTTTATAACGCTGGGTGAGTTCTTTTGGCGATATCGGAGAATATTTTTGAGGCTTTTCATTTGTTGAAAAAACAACACTTTCAGCTTCTAGAGATTTGAGTGCATCATAAGCTCTTGATTGCGGAATATCTGCACTTTGCGAAACCTCATAACCTGTTGAAGGATACTTTTTTAATAACGCAATATAAACCTTTGCCTCATAAGAATTAAAGCCTAACTGTTTTAACTTTTCAACAATTCCATCCATATTCGGTATTTTAACAGATTTTCAAACGGTTTGCAAGAAATAAGGAGCTCGACCGAAGGATCTCATTAATTTTCCTCTATTTTGAGATTCTTCGCTTCGCTCAGAATGACGTTTTTACTCCATAACGAAACTCCCCGATTCCTCGGGGAGTTGTCATATTCTTTATTTATCTTTCGGAATTGTATCCGGATTGTCAAGAAACTCTTGTTTTTTAGCTTCTGCAGCCTTCTCAGTGTTATAAGGTCCGGCAATTCGATTTCCTGTTTTGTTATCTTTAACAAACCACTTACGGGTAGTTCTGTCATACTCAACAGTTGGAGCGTATTTACCATTTGAGCCGCCGCCTTTTGCAGGAAGTTTCATAATTCTTTCGCGAGCATCAGGAGCCAATTTGTATTTCTTACCGTCAATTTCTATTTCATTTGGCAATGAAACCTCTTTATCTCTGCCGTTGAGTTTACCGTCATTGTTAGTATCAACAATACCGATCATGTTTTCATCTTTTCTTAAAGCTGCCTGAACTTTTCTACGCTCAGCTTCGGATAATTTATTTCCGTTTTCGTCAACATAACCGTGAGATGTGTACCATGTACCTTCTCTATATGGAAGTCTCGGCATTGTAGTTCTGATTTTTTCAGTTTTATCTTCATGTTCAACCTTTAGATCTGGTTTTTCAGGTTGCGGTGTTGGTTTAGGAGGCTTAGGTGGTTCAACCTTTTGTTCCTGGATTACACCAATTGCCTTTTTAGCATCTTTCAAGCTTTCATAAGCCGCTAATAATTCGTCAGTATTAGCTTTCTTAGTTTTATCACCTAATGCAGCTTTTAGAACAGAAGCTTTAATTGCTTTATCTATAGCAGCATCTCCGGTAATTGTCATATCCTGAATATTATTTACAATAGCTTTGTTGTCTTTACCTTCGACAAGGTTAATATCTTCTAATACAGCTTCAACATTCGCACCATTGAATGCATCTTCAGTTTGTGGTTTAGCCAAGAAGAATGCAGTAACACCTGCCAAAGCCGGACCTGCAATTTGACCTATAGCAGGAATTTTAGCACAAGCTTCAGCTACAACGCTGACTGCAGCCTTACCGCCTTGCGCTTCATAGTATTTGTAGAACTCTTCACCGTTAGATGCAATCCATGAAACTTCACCTTGAACGGTTTGCCCTTCAGCTTCGCCATAGCCCAATGCTTTTTGGTGAGAATGATTTTTACCAAAGAATGAACCAAGAGCAGTAGCAGCAGCCGTAATACCTGCAGCTTTAAATCTTTGTGCTACCAGATTTTCTGACCCAAAACCGAATTTTTTAACTGTACTTTTTACATCACCCTTTTTAATATGATACATTTTTGACATTGTTTCAAGTTCATCAGCGTTAAATCTTTGATCAAAACCTGATTCATCTACCAATGCATTTTGCGCCTTTTTGGTATCCGGATTTTTATAATCTCTGACTATAACCTCGTAAGTTTTACCATCAGAAGTAGTGACAGTTTCTTTCTTTGGAACTTTATTCCCATCTTTATCTGTTTCATATACTATAGGATAAACATCAGCATACTCGCCCCATTTTTCTTGTGCAGCTTTTGCTTCGGCTTCACTGCCGGTTGCTTCTGCTTGCGCAATTTTGAATTGAGCATATGCACTAATTTTTGATAATGCAACTTGATCTTTTTGTTTCAAAACTGAAGTTTTTCCTTTTAAATCAGGATTTTTTTCAATTGCAAGTTCTTCTTCTTCTTTACTGGTAAATACTCGTTGGGTATCTCTCACATTAGTAAAGTTTTTCACATTATGTTTTGCTGCTTTTTTAATACCGCCATCACCATGACCATTTGAAATATCTCTACGGATTTTTTCTTTATCATAGCGTGTTTGTACTTCTGTTAATTTTGCCAATGCAACCTGATGATTAGCTAATAATTGGTTATAATTAGCATCGCCAGGTTTAGCTTTTTTGAAGGTTTTGTCTAAATCTTGAACAGTTTTTTTCGCAGCCTCATAATCTGCTTCTAATTGCTTCCATTCAGAATCTGTTAATTTAGACCCAAATTCATCTTTAATAGCATCCTTATCAAGGTATCTTTCTTGAGCCTTAATTTGCGGGTCACCTGCAATTTTCGCATCAGTACTAATTTTCATACCCATTTCAGTCGTGATGTCCATACGACCGGCATCGATAGGTTCTTTGTTACCTTGAAGAATTTCACCAATCTTAGCAGTATACTCCTTGATTTTTGCCATATCTTCCGGCTTGTTTCTATCAAGCTTCTGAATCGCAGCCTGGTAATCTGCAATGGTCTTTAGTTGCACTTCTCCACTCATTTTCTTTAGTCCTTTCTTTTCTTATAGAAAACTTGTATTTAATTTCACTATGATTTAATAAACGTTTTTTGCACCCAAAAATTTACAAAAAATATTTACTTTGTATATACTTTATACTTAAAACCATTATATAGCTTGCATAATCACTATTAAGAATTATTAAGAATAAAGTTACATAAAATTATCCTGGCTTTGATTTTAAGGTTATAAACATGCCTGCTGTCCTTTCTACACAAATATGTATAAGTAACCTTTCACTGCTTACCATGTCGGTAATTTAAGTAAAAATCTTTAATAAAAACCGGAGCAAATAAGACATAACAAGGCAAAATCCGCAGTATAAAAGGGTTTTTACGCGTTACAAAAGTTAACAAATTACTATAAGATAAGGTCGCATTACAATACTAAGTGTTCAAGTCTGAGATTCTTCGCTTGCGCTCAGAATGACGTATTTTTTGTTTGATTTTACATATACTACAGCACTACGAACCTCGTAATGGCAGGTAATAGCTACATCATCTTTACGCCTTCTGTCGTCGTAATTAAACCATTTATTACCAAAAATCCGTCTTCTTCTTCAAAGTCTTCTTCTAATGAATAATAAGCTGACCCAGAACCTGTCATTATTGCTGACGGATACTTATTTTTAATGTATTGCAGCTGCTCATAATCATCAAACACTGCCCATTCAAGATCGTTTACGAAATCTTTGCGGGAGTCTTTATAAAGCCCTGAAGCAGCTTTCTTTGCAAATTTTGTATAAGCTTCTTTTGCAGAAATCCCAAGCCCTAAGGGTTTTATTATACTGACATCATATTCATGATACATTCGAGGTTTAATAATTTCGCCTCGCCCCATCGCAAGCATACAGCCGCCTTTTAGACAGAAATTCAAATCAGACCCAAGCCTTGCACAGATTTTGTGCAGCTCAGTTTCAGGAAGTAGATCATCCATAATTTTATTTAGGCCAAACAAAACACCCGCAGCATCAGTACTGCCGCCTGCCATGCCCGCCGACACCGGAATACTCTTTTCAATATAAACAATTATTTTTTTAGGAGTATCAACAAATTCCTCCAAATAAATCTTTGCAGCTTTATATACAAGATTAGTTTCATCGTAAGGGATTTCTTTACTTGTACCGCTCAATGTAATTTCGGTTTTATCAGACTCGATCATTGATATTGTTAAATAATCGTACAAATTTATAGTCTGCATAAGGCTTTCAATATTATGAAACCCGTCTTCTCTTCTATTTAAAACCTTCAAATCCAAGTTGATTTTTGCAGGACATCGAACTCTGATAGTTTTCATTACAACTCCCCATTTGCCGCTTTAATCAACGCTTCTGACAGTTCGCCAAACATTTCTATTGAGAGCTTTTCACCACGTGTATTCTCATCAATACTAAGAAAATTAAGAGCTTTAGTCACATTCTCACGTAAAAACCCACCATTTAGCAGGCAATTTTTAATATTTTTTCTACGTTGAGCAAAACCAGCTTTTATAGTTCTTCTGAAATGCGAATAATCAGAAAGTTTTAATTTCGGTTCTTTTCTAACATCAAGCTTCACAAGTGCTGAATTAACCTTTGGCGACGGATAAAATGATTTTCGGCCCACAAGCCTCATAATTTCAACATCGGACCAAAACTGCGATAGGATAGTCAACAAGCCATACTGTTTACCTGAAGAAGTTTCATCGGCTGCCATTCTATAAGCAACCTCTTCCTGTACCATCAAAATAATGTCTTTAATCTTGCTGCGGTTTTTGTTATTCAAATCATCAATTTCACCAAGTAAATGAGCTATAATCGGACTTGTAATATAATATGGAATATTTGCAACAACTTTAAATTCACCATCAGTCAATGTTGACAAATCAGTTTTCAAAATATCATTATGAATAATCTCCAAATTTGGAGCATCTAGCTTTTTAAGTTCTTTCACAGCTTCTTCGTCCAGCTCGATTACTATAACTTTTTGAGCATATTTAACAAGCTGTTCAGTTACAAACCCAACCCCCGGTCCTATTTCAATAACGGTATCAGAAGGTGATATATTTGCATATTCAATAATATCAGCGATTGCTTCACCGTCAACAAGAAAGTTTTGTCCAAGGCGTTTTTTAGTTCTAAAAAATTTTGCACGTTCAAAGTAATTCATCTTACTATATATAATAACACACATGGGTAAATGTTTACAAAGTATTATTTGATATTTTAAATAATGTTATAATTAAAATCAGAAAAAGGGGCATGCATGTTTAAATTAGATCAAAAACTAGAAAAAGCTGATATTTTAAAACTTTACACAAAAGGCTTTACCAGAGCAGAAGACTTCAAAATAGGGCTGGAATACGAAAGGCTGCCTATTATTTTGAGCTCTTTTAAAAACGTAGATTATTGGCAGGAAAGAGGTATTAAAAGTTTTCTTGAATCTTTTGCAAAAGAAGAAACCTGGGATTATATAACCGATGATAAAAATATTATCGGGCTGAAAAACAAGCATGACACAATAACCCTTGAACCCGGCTGTCAGATAGAAATAAGTGCAAAGCCTGAAAGAACAGTTTTTGGGTTAAAAAATAAAATTGAAAATATCAATGCACTTATAAAACCACTTGCACAAAAAATGAATATATCATTGCTGAATTATGGAGTTTCACCATACGCAACCCACAAAGCAATTAATCTTATCCCTAAAAAAAGATATAAAATTATGGCAAGATATTTGTGGGGAATACTGTCTGACGTTATGATGAGAGAAACCGCAGGAATCCAATGCTGTATTGATTTCAAGTCAGAAGAAGATGCTATGCGCAAATTCAAACTTGCTAATAAATTAACCCCGTTTATGACTGCAATGTTTGCAAATTCTCCAATAAGAGGCGGAGTTGATACAGGCTACAAATCATTCAGGGCGCTAAGCTGGCTGAACACAGATAATGACAGGTGCGGATTTTCCGGAAAAATCAGTGAAGAATTTTCGTTTGATGATTATATCGATTGTGTTTTAAAAACACCGATGATCTTCATTCAACGCGAAAATATGCACTTTGAACAAAACGGAGATATTACATTTGAAGAATACATGAAAAACGGTTGGGAAGGCACCACAGCCACACTTGAAGATTATGAACTTCAAGCTAACCTTTATTTCCCGGAAGTTCGAATGAGAAACTTCATAGAAATAAGGAACCATGACTGTGTAGGCGGAGATTTAAAATACGCAATACCTGCAATTTATAAAGGAATTTTATACAGCAATTCCGCAATGGAAGAATGCGAAGAATTATTTAAGCATCTTCAATACAAAGATTTTGCCGAACTAAGATTTAATGTTCCTAAAAATACACTCCAAAGCCCTGTAAAAAAAGCAAAAGCTCTTGATTATGCAAAAGAAATTCTAAAAATTGCAGAAAAAGCATTAAAAGAGGAACAAACAGGCGAAGAATTATTCCTTGAATCTATCAAAGAATATACCCTGAAAGGGATTACACCGGCCGATGTAATAGTTAAAAACTGGAACGGCTCGTGGAATAAAAATATGAAAAAACTTATAAAATATTTAAACGAGTTTAGCTAACAGGACTTTGAACACATTCAGGCTCAAGGTGAATGCTGGCTGAAATATCGCCGAAGTGTTTTTGAAGCTCAGTTTCAATTAAATCGCAGACACTATGGCAGTCAAAAATCGTCATATCCTTTGGAAATATTAGTGTTACCTCAATATTTTTATGAGGACCGAGCCTGCGGGCTTTTAAGTTTGTATAATCTATAATCTTTCCGGATTTGAACGAATCTAAAAACACTCTTAGTTCGTTTAAATCCTCTTCCGGCAGAGAACAATCCAAAAGATTATCCATGGTTCTTTTTGAAATAGAAAAACCTGCCTTGAAAATAATACAAGCCACAACAATAGCGATAATCGGGTCAAGAATTGCAATTCCCGTAAACTTTATAACAAGCAGTCCGGCAAAAACCCCGACTGATGATAATACATCAGTTCTCAAATGTTCGGCATCTGCAAATAAAGATATAGAATCCGTGGATTTAGCAACTTTAAATAATATTGAACTTACTATAATATTCAAAATTACTGAAAGTCCCATCACAATAAGTCCTAACGTTGGATCTAATGAAGCCCCGGAGCCTGATATAATCTTTTTAACAGCTTCATAAATAATAAACAGCGCGGCAAAAATAATCAATCCGCCTTCTATAAAACCTGACATATCTTCATATTTACCATGCCCGAAAGGGTGTTCTTTATCCGCAGGTTCTGCCGATTTTATAACAGAAAAGAACGTCAAAACCGATGCTAAAAAATCACTCATAGAATGAATTGCCTCAGAAATTATACTAACACTGCCGGTGATTACCCCTACAATAAATTTCAAAATTATAATAAAAGAATTTGAAATTATAGATAACGCTGCCGCAGCTTTTTTCTGGAAATCTTTATTCATCTTATGCTCCAATAATATAATTTGATATTTTTAATTATAGTATCTTCCAAGATAAAATCAACCGTTCAGAGTTGTACAAATATTAGAAAAAAGTTATAATGAAAGAATAAATCAAGAAAGGAAGTATATGAGAAAGTTATTATTAACAACATTTGCAATCTTAGGCATCACCGGAATTGCTTATGCTATAGAAACAGAATACTCTTCAAATTATATCCATAGGTTTGAGGTTTGCGGTGCATATTCCGAGTCTAACCAATCACAAATACCAACCGGAGATAAAACTATGCCTGTTTTACATTTAAAAACAACAAATTCAATAGTAGGTATCAGGGGCGGTAAATGCGCAACAAAAGTAAATGTATATGCAAGAGAATTACAAGGTAATATCATTACAATAAATTGCAGATTTACAAAAGAACAGAGAATGGATCTTATCAAAAAAATGGAAAGTGCAGCAACAAATCCTGTAGCAGAGCAGCAATTAAAAGAAAAACTCACAAATTATATAAAAAATCGTCCTGATGTTTGCACATATAAAAATTTGCTTGAGGAAGAATAATAAATATTACTATAACGTTGACGGCGCGGATTTTTTAATCCGCGCCGATGTATTATAAACTTAATTTATTAAAATGCATCAAAAGCCTGGTCAATAGGGTTTTTGAATTTTGTAATATTGCCCTGGAATAACAATTTAACCGTTCCGACAGGACCGTTTCTGTGTTTTGCAATAATTACTTCTGACAATCCTTTTGAAGCCGCTTTTACGTTTTCCTCTTCTTCGGATTCCCCTTTATTATAATAATCCTCACGATAAATAAACATAACTATATCGGCGTCTTGTTCAATTGAACCGGATTCACGCAAGTCTGAAAGCATAGGACGTTTATCATTACGGCCTTCAACCGCACGAGACAGCTGTGAAAGTGTAATAATAGGAACATCAAGTTCTTTTGCAAGAATTTTCAAGCCTCTGGATATAGCTGAAATCTGCTGCAAACGATCATCTTTTCCGCCGCCTTCCATCAACTGCAAATAGTCAATTACAATCAGCCCTAAATCTTTTTGCTGAGTTTTTAACCTGCGGCACTTTGTACGAATATCTGTCAATGTACAACCTGACGTATCGTCAATATAAATTGGAGCTTGCGAAAAATCATTCATTGCCATTGCTAGTTTTTCCAAATCCTGTTGGAGCATATTTCCTGTTTTTAATCGCTGTGCATCAACTTCTGCGTATGAACACAACATACGCTGAACAAGCTGAGATGCTGACATTTCAAGAGAGAATATACACACAGGAACTTTTTCTTTAATCGCAACATTTTGTGCAATGTTTAATGCAAAAGCGGTTTTTCCCATAGCGGGACGTGCTGCTAAAATAATCAAATCCGACTTATGCAACCCGCTCATCATAGTATCAAGCTCGGTAAAATCAGTTCTCAAACCTGAAAGTTCATCTTTGTGATTATAACGATACTCAATACTGTCCCATGTATCAAGAACCAAATCTTTTACGTGTTTTAAATCTGCTGTAGCCTTGCTTGAACCAATATCAAAAATTAACTTTTCAGCCTGCTCCAAAGACCTGTCACTTGGCTCTAAATCATATCCCTTGCCAACAATCTCAGAACCCGCATTAATCAATGCTCTTTTTACAGCTTTTTCTTGAATAATTTTTGCATAATATGAAATATTTGAAGTGGTAATCGTATTTTCAACAAGGTCATTAATATATGCTCTGCCCCCAACTGATTCCAATTTTCCACTGTAGCTTAAAACATCAGAAACCGATACAATATCAATATTATCATTATTATTGAACAGTTGAAGCATTGCATCATATATGTATCTATGAGCAGGTTTATAAAAACTTGCAGAAGTCAGCGAATCAGAAACCTTAGCAAGGGTTTCCGGATTAACCAATATCGCCCCTAATACCGCCTCTTCCGCTTCTATATTTTGAGGTATTAAACTTTCATCGATTTTTTTTCTTGTTTCTTTTGATGCTGCAGGCATAAACTTATCCCCCTAACTCTATAAATAATCATAGTACATAAACATTCCGGACACCCGCACATGTTAAAAATAGTTAAGTAACATTTATGTTAAGCATAAATTTTATTTATTTACGGGAAAGCATTTCTTGGATTTCAGACAACAGCATATCAATATAATCAATACTTCTCTGATTACCGCTTTGTTCAAAAGTTGCCTTTGCCGATAAAAGTTTTTTCATTGCAGCATTAGGATGTTTTTTTCGTGTGAGTTTGCCGATTTCGGTTTGAACATAGGCAAGCATCTGCTTGTAATCTTCCCGTGACGCAGGCTTTCTTATAACTGATTTATATGCACCGGTTGCCTTCTCATAATGATTTGTTAATTCCTTCAAACAATTTTCCTGCTTATATAGAACCTGGATATAATTGTATAACTTATCAGGTCTGTTCATATAAACTTTGCGCAAATCATTCAGCCTTGCCATCATATGTACATAATCACCGTTTGATTTAGCCAATTCATAACCTTGCTGAGCATATTTTTCAAGCTTGCTTGGAATAAACTCGGCAGCCTTACAAAGTCCGCTCATTACAATGCCTGCAAAATCTTTATTTTCAGATTCCACAAGCCTGCCGGCTAAAACTTCCGCCTCACGGCAAAATGTATCCATAAAATCGCCAGACCCTCTTTGCAAATTTATAAATTCTTCCGAGAAAACACGCGGTGTTAATTTGTTTTGGTTTTGCAGAACAAATTCTGAAAACCTCGAAAATTCTGTTTTTAATAAAGATTCAGATATCGGTTTTATATACATTACATTTTCTACCTTTTATATACAAAACCAAAATGAATATCATAATTGCCTTATTGTAAAGGTTTATAAACAAAATACAGGTAATCAATCTGACCACCTGTATTTTTATTTAATATTTATTTTACCTGTTATTTAATTGCATCAAGACAATCCTGACAAATTCCGTCTTCATTAAGTGAACGATATTTCCAGCATCTTGTACATTTTTCGCCTTGAGCCATTGTAACCCAAACAGTATAACCATCTTCTGTGTATTCATTTAATACATTTTCCGGTTTAACATCTGCCAAAACAGCCTGCGAAACAATATAAATATCAGCCAAATCCGCTTCATTTGCTTTTAATACAGAATCATCTTCCGCTTTAATATAAACAGCAGCTTCCAGTGAACTTCCGACTTTCTTATCAGCTCTTAAAGGTTCAATAGCGCGAGAAACAACTTCTCTTGATTTAAGAATTTTTGTAAATTCTTCTTCCAAACCGGAGTTGTTCCATTTTTCGTTAACTACAGGCCAATCAGATAGTAAAATACTAATCAAGCCGCCTTTTTGAACTTCCGGAACATTCTGCCAGATATCTTCAGCCTGATGAGGCATTACAGGTGCCAAAATTCTTACTAAAGCCATCAAATTTTCAAACAAGACTGTCTGACAAGCCCTGCGGGATAAAGATTTTTTACCTGCTGTATATAATCTGTCTTTTACAATATCAAGATAGAATGAACTCAAATCAACTGCCGCAAAGTTTTGTAAGCATTGGAAGTATTTGTAGAACTCATAATTTTCAAACGCTTCTGTTACTTCACCAATCAACTTATTCAACTTGTGAAGTGCAAATTTATCAATATTTTTAAGCTCATCATATTGAACATAATCAACCGCCGGATCAAAATCAAACAAGTTACCGATTAAAAATCTCGCAGTATTTCTTGTTTTCTTGAAGATTTCTGTCAGCTGACCAATAATATTATTTCCGATTTTGATATCGTTACGATAGTCCACTGAAGCAGCCCACAATCTTAAAATATCTGCACCGTATTTTTTAATAATATCATCAGGTCTGATATAGTTGCCTAAAGATTTTGACATTTTGCGTCCGTCTTCTCCAAATACAAAACCGTGAGTCAAAACTTCTTTATAAGGAGCTTTGCCTTGAGTCGCAATTGAAGTCAACAGTGAAGACTGGAACCAACCTCTGTGCTGATCTGAGCCTTCCAAATACATATCAACAGGAGTATGACCTAGTTCATCGGCTCTTTTTTCAACAACAGCTCTCCAAGAAACACCTGAATCAAACCAAACGTCCATAATATCTTTTTCTTTACGGAAATGTTTTTTGCCGCATTTAGGACATACAAAACCTTCCGGCAATAATTCTTCTGCTGAATATTTAACCCACGCATCAGAACTTTCTTTTTCAAACATTTCAGCAACTTTTTCAATAGTCGCATCGTTACAGATAACTTCTCCACAATCTTCACAATAGAAAATCGGGATAGGAACACCCCAAGCACGCTGACGAGAAATACACCAATCAGTACGGCTTTCAACCATATTACCGATTCTGTTCTCGCCGCTAGATGGAATCCATTTAACATTTTTAATAGCATCAAGCGCTATATCTCTGAATTTGTCAACTTTAACAAACCATTGCGGAGTAGCTCTATATATTACAGGCTTTTTACATCTCCAGCAGTGAGGATAGCTGTGCTGAATATCTTGCTGTTTAAGTAATGCACCACAATTTTGCAGCATTTCGATAACCATCGAATTACCTTTATAATAAGGGACTCCAACGAGTTCAGAAATACCGACAGATTCAGTCCAAATTCCCTGCCCGTCAAGCGGTGAAAACACATCAATATTATATCTGCAGCCAACCTCATAGTCTTCCAAACCATGACCCGGGGCTGTATGTACAGAACCGGTACCAGCATCAAGAGTAACGTGTTCACCAAGAATTATAGGCGATTTTCTGTCAACAAGAGGATGTTTTGTATTTAACAATTCCAAATCTTGTCCAGAACAAGTTCCAAGAACCTTAATATCAGATTCTTCCCATTCAACATCTTTTAAGAATGATCCTAAAAGTTCTGTTGCTGCAACATATACATCATTTTTGTAAGTAAAGAATGTATATTCAAATCTCGGGTGCATAGAAATTGCCATATTTGAAGGAATTGTCCAAGGTGTTGTTGTCCAGATAATGGCATATATATCTTTGTCATTCTGTTTCAAAATTTCATTGTTAATTTTAGAGGTTGATTCATTATCAAATTTGAATCTTACATAGATTGAAGTTGAAGTATGGTCAGCATATTCAACTTCAGCTTCTGCTAAAGCTGTTTCACAAGATGCACACCAATAAACAGGTTTCAAACCTTTTTCAATATAGCCTTTTTTGTACATTTCACCAAAAACTCTGATTTGCTCAGCTTCGTATTCAGGATTGATTGTCAAATAAGGATTTTCCCAATTGCCTAAAACTCCTAAACGCTTAAATTCGCTTTCCTGACCTTTAAGGTTTTTGTGTGCAAATTCTCTGCATTTTGCTCTTAGTTCAACTTCCGTAATAGCGTGGCGTCCGCCTTTAATATTTTTTACAACGGCATTTTCAATAGGCAAACCATGCCCGTCATACCCCGGAACATACGGAGCATAAAATCCGCGCTGTGATTTATATTTAATCAAAATATCTTTCAAAATTTTATTTAAAGCAGTACCAACGTGAATTTTTTCAGAACTCAAGTATGGAGGCCCGTCATGAAGAACAAAGGCATTTGCTTTATCACGTCCTTCGGTCATTTTTCCATAAATATTGTTTTCTTCCCAAAATTTTTGGATTTCCAACTCTCTTACCGTTGCATTCGCTCTCATTGCCAAAGTTGTTTGAGGCAAATTAAGGGTATTTTTATACTCTACTTTAGTACTTTCTTCTGCCATATTACGATTCCTCTGCTTTATTAGTTACTTTGTCACAAATCTTTTTTACTGCGCCCAGCCCCATTTCTGAACTTTCGGCATCAGATTCTTTTATAAATAATTTCATTTTATCATAATCAAATTCATTTTCCCAACGGGCAATAACAACTGTTGCAACACAATTTCCGATAAGGTTAACAGTAGTTCGTCCCATATCAAGAACCTGATCTATACCCAGCAGGATTGCAACCCCGATGATTGGAATATTGAAACTTGATAAAGTTCCCGCAAGAACAACCAATGATACTCTCGGCACCCCTGCAATACCTTTACTTGTCAACATTAGTGCAAGCATCATAAGTATTTGCTGGTTTAAATCCAAATTTATACCGCAAATTTGAGATGAAAAAATAACAGCCATTGCAAGATATAACGTACTGCCGTCAAGGTTAAAAGTATATCCCGTCGGCATAACAAAGCTTACGATATTTTGCGGAACTCCAAATCTTTCCATAATTTCAATTGCTTTAGGAAAAGCTGCTTCTGAACTTGCGGTAGAAAATGCAAGAATTGCAGGTTCCTGAATAGCTTTCAATAAACTTCTGAAAGATATTCGTGCATACTTGCAGGCAATAAAAAGAACAATCAAAACAAAAACTGCAAGCGCTGTATATAATGAGAAAATAATTTTCGCATAATTTTTTAAAATTGATAATCCGTTCATACCGACAGTTGAAGCTATCGCGCCAAAAATACCAAGAGGCGCAAAGTACATAACATATTCTGTAAATTTGAACATTATCTGAGATACGGAATTTAATAAATCCATAACAGGTTGAGCTTTTTTACCAACCGCACAGATTGCAACCGCCATAAAGATTGAAAATACAACAATTTGTAACAAGTTACCTTCAGACATCGCCTGAACAATACTTGTCGGAAAGACATTAACAATCATCTCAGAAATTGAGGTATGCGGAGTGGTTACAGCCATCAAGCCGGCTTCTTTCAATAGCTCCGGATTAGCAACCGTACCTGTTACAAAACCTTTACCCGGATTGAATATATTCCCCATCGTAAGCCCGATAATCAAAGCCAATGTGGTAACGATTTCAAAATAAATAATCGTTTTTATCCCGATTTTACCAAGTTTTTTAGTATCACCATGCCCGGCAATACCTGTAACAAGAGTTGCAAACAACAACGGCGCAATAATCATTTTTACCATACGTAAAAATATCAATGCAAAAGCACGCATTTTCACCGCCATATGTGGGGCAAAATGACCGAAAAGCACACCAAGAATAAGTGCTAAAAATATTAACAATGTCAGCCGTGAATGTTTCAATTCTAACCTCTTGAGTTTGATTATAAAACAAACATGCCAAGCATTATACTGCCAAGAAACATTTTGTAAAATTTGTTAAAATTCTTGCCTATTTGTATTTTCATTTTCTTTTTGTTTACGCCTTAAACTATCGTGTTTAGCCTCCATAAAAAGCAAATAGATAAGCAGCAGATAATTTAAATTTCTCCACAAAGGATTCTCGTTAGTAAAAAATGACCAATCATCAAGTGTTTCAAGAGCTTCTTGATACTTCTCATATTCTTCAACATTTTCACGATTCAGAGTTTGCTTTTTACCATTTTCAACTTTATAAAGCTCCCCAAAGTAATCCCTGCCAAAGATATATCTCTTATTCTCTTTATCTAAAAGCATCACTTTAAACTCATCTTTATTTTCTGACGGGAAAATCGCTTTAAATCTCACGGAAGGATTTCCATCTATTTTCACGCTTCCTTTAATTGTGTCTTTATTATTTTCATCAAATAGAATATTCATTCCGATTTTTCTATTATCAAGCTTAAAATCAAGCTGATATTTCCCGTCACCCAGAGCTTTTATCTTTGGAGCTTCAATCTCATTTAATCTGCCCACATGATAAAATGCGCTACTGACCCCTTTTTCTTTACGGATTTTTTGAATATCTTCATAATACTCAATTTTATCCAACTCTTCTTGAGTCGGATCAGGCTTGAACCAATTCTGGACAACAGGTTCATTTTTCAGGGCAATAAGCACCAATGTTCCAAGCATTGCCTTCCTTGCCCACTCCGGCAAAGGTTTTTGCGAGTTATTGCGTTTATCAATATTCGAAGAATCCACATGTTCTTTATTTTTAGAAGACTTAAAACTGATATAATTATTATGAATATTCCCGTTTGTGTCATATCTCACATTTTGTATATTTAAAATTCTCATATCAATAGTAAATCCTAACAAAATTATTTTTGCTAACAATGATTGAAATTTTATTATTTACGCACTATAATTCATTTAAGAAAACAGCGTAATGGTTATAGAGAAAGGAGAGTTTACTATGTGGGAAAAAGATATTAATATCCACGAAGTACGTGAAATCCGTACAAGAACAAATGTTTATTTCGGAGTTGGAGCAATCCAAAAAATTCACGACATCGCAACAGACATTAAATCTAAAGGAATTGATAAAGTTATTGTAATGTCAGGAAGAAATGCATATAAAGCAACCGGAGCCTGGGATGTTGTAGAAAAAGCTCTAAAAGATAACAACATCGGCTATGTTAACTTTGACCAGGTTACACCAAACCCTACAACTCACCATGTTAATGATGCGTTTAAAATGGCTAAAGATTTCGGGGCAAAAGCAGTTATAGCAATAGGCGGAGGTTCTCCGACTGATGCCGGGAAATCAGTTGCTATTCTTATAGAAAACCCTGATAAAACCGCAGAAGATATTTATGATTTTAAATTTGCACCGACAAAAGCTGCACCAATTATTTCAATCAACCTAACACACGGTACAGGTACTGAAACAAACAGATTTGCAGTTGTAACAAACCTTGAAAAAGATTTTAAACCTGCAATTGCTTATGATTGTATTTACCCTATGTATGCAATTGATGATCCGCAATTAATGACAAAACTATCTCCAAAACAAACAAGATACGTTTCTATCGATGCGGTTAACCATGTAGTTGAAGCCGCAACATCAACTGTAGCATCACCATACTCAATCACACTTGCAAAACAAGTAATTGAACTTGTTGCAAAATATCTTCCAAAAGCAATCGCAAATCCGGAAGATTTAGAAGCAAGATACTTCTTGGCTTATGCTGCAATGATGGGCGGAGTAGCTTTTGATAACGGATTATTACACTATACCCACGCGCTTGAACACCCGTTAAGTGCTGTAAAACCTGATCTGTCACACGGATTAGGACTTGCAATTTTATTACCTGCAGTTGTAAAAACAATCTACAAAGACAGACCATCAACCCTTGCTGATATCTTAGCTCCGATTGTTCCCGGCTTAACAGGTAAGCCTGCAGAAGCACAAAAAGCTGCTGATGG